>JADGNX010000063.1 GCA_017883265.1 Thermoanaerobaculia bacterium | reverse complement strand
TGAGCTCAGTCCGCATGTGCACACGCAGCTTGGCGTCCAGGTTCGAGAGCGGCTCATCGAAGAGCAGCACGCCGGCCTGCCGGCAGAGAGCCGCTCCGACTGCGACCCGCTGGCGCTCGCCGCCCGAGAGCTGCCGCGGCTTGCGGTTGAGGCGTTCGGAGAGGCCGAGGATGGCGGCCACCTCCTGCACGCGCGCGTCGATCTCCTTCTTCGGCGTATGGCGAAGCCGGAGGGAGAACGACATGTTCTTGTACACGCTCATATGCGGATAGAGCGCGTAGCTCTGAAAGACCATGGCGATGTCGCGATCCCGGGGAGGGAGGCCGATCACTGATCGGCCTCCGATCCGGATATCGCCGCTCGTCACATCTTCCAGCCCGGCGATCATGCGCAGGGTGGTGGTCTTGCCACACCCGCTCGGTCCGACCAGAATCAGGAATTCCCTGTCCTGAATCGTGAGGTCGATCCCCGAGACCGCCGTCACATCGCCAAACTTCTTGACCACCTTTTCCAGAACGACGTCGGCCATGGGTGAGTTCGAGAAGCTCCTTGAATTAGACCGGTATTGCCCGAAGCTTCGTTTCCGCGTCTTCCATGGCCGCCCGCGGATTCTTCCCCTTCGCCACCTCGGCGAACATCGTGGGCACGATGAACTTGGCGTACATCGCGGTCGCGACTTTGGTCATGGGCCCGGGGAATCCGATGAAGCGCACGTCCTTGTAGAAGTCCTGCAGAAGCTCGAGCTTCGGCTCATGGCCGATGACCGGCATCGGCTTCTTGTACAGGCCGCTGAGGAACGGATTATTGTAGCCGGTCGAAGCCTCCATGCCCTGGAGTGCCTCCGAGTTCATGGCCAGGAGAAACTCCTTCGCCAGATCCTGCTGCTTGGAGAAGTTGTAAATGCCATACGACATGCTACGGCCGTAGTTGAGGCGGACCCCTCCCACGCCGAGCGGCGTCTTGTCGATATCGAGATTGCGATAGACGTCCGGGTTGTCCTTGGCTGCGGTGCGGTAGGCGCTGATCGGATTGCACACCACAGCGCCCTTGCCGGAAGCGATGAAGCGGTTGTTGGAGCTGTCGTCCCAGCTCAGGACCTCATCGGTCATCGTCTGCTGGAAGAGGTCTGCGCCGAATTTGAGAACCTCGACGATCTCTTTCTTCTTGAAGGCGATGTTTCCCGCCTGGTCGAACATGTAGGCCTTGAAGGACCACATCATCGGCAGGATGTTGTCGTTGGCATCGGGAGTCTGCGAGTAAGGGATCCCGATCGGATGACCGGCCTTCTTGAGCTTGGCGCCGATGCGCAGCAGATCATGCCAGGAGGTCTTATCGGTGTAGCTCTCGCCCACTTCCTTGAAGTAGCCGGCGTTGACGATGTAGGGATAGGCGATGTACCAGCTGGGAATGGCCAGCCACTTCCCGTGGACCTGACCGATCGACTGCGCGAAGGGGATCCAGCCTCCATGCGCTTTGGCAAGCTGGTTCGCGAGATCGCTCACGTCGACCAGCACCTTGTCGTAAAGTGCCGCGCCTGTGCCGTTGAGATGGAACACGTCATGGCCGCCGCCGCGCGAGATGTCGGCCGCAATCGCCGTGGGAAGGTCGGCGGTGGCGACGTAGTCGACTTCCACTTTGCACTTGTGCTTCTCGCCGAACTCTTTGGCGAAAACGTCATTGAAGTACTTGTCGTAGTCGGGAACGAAATGCTTCCACTGAACGACCTTCAGGACCCGTTCGCCGGGCTGAGCGGTGGCTTTGCGGACGAAGATCATCGGAGCGGCCATGCCGATGCCTGCCACCAGCGAGAGTTTCAGAAAGTCCCGCCGGCCAACTCCTGTGGGACTCGCTCCGATGGCGTCTTCGTTTTGTATCCCGATATTTGTCTGCTGATTCTCGACTTTCCGGGAACCCGTGGTCTTTCGGTTCTTCCTGCGGTTCTTCATCCGATGGTCTCCTCACTGAAGCGCTGTCTTAAAGCCGGGAGAAAAGACTCGATGCTGGCGAAGGCCCGGAGCCGGTAAGAAACAGACGGCTCCGGGCTGACGAAAGGTTTCGGAAACTCGTGACGCCCAGGCCTCAGGTCGGACGTGCCTCGGCAGCCTCGTCCCAGATCTGAACGCGGTTTTTCTCACTCAGGAAAATCGAACCGACCACGAATGTCATGAGCGCCACGGCCATGACCCAGTAGAGGGGGGAGAAGATGTTTCCTGTCTTTTCCACCAGCAATGCGCCGATCAGCGGCAGCGTGCCGCCGAACCAGCCGTTGCCGATGTGATACGGCAGCGAAAACGAGGTGTAGCGGATCTTCGCCGGAAAGGACTCGATGAGGAAGGCGGCGATCGGTCCGTAAACCATCGTCACGTAGATGACCTGGATGAACACGAGGAGGATCAGGATGCCCATATTCGGGTTCTTGGGGTCGCCCATGTTGTTCTTCATGGCGTGGTAGATCGGCAGATAGGTCAGCGCAGCGATCAGATTGCCGGCCATCATGATCTTCAGACGGCCGATCCTGTCGGACAGCGCTCCGAATACGACGAAAAACGGCATACCGAGGAGGATGGCCACGGCCACGATAACGCTGGCTTTGGTCAGATCGACTTTCAGTGTGGTCTGCAGGAATGACAGCGCATAGAACTGTCCGGTATACCAGACGATGCCCTGACCGGCAGTGGCGCCGAGAAGGACGAGAAGGACGATCTTGAAGTTCGCCCAGTTGCCAAAGCTCTCCTTGAGCGGGGCGAGGGACGATTTGCCCGACGCCTTGAGCGAGGAGAAGAGGGGTGATTCCTTCAGCCGGAGCCGGATGTAGAAGGACATTCCGACGAGAACGATGGACAGGAGGAAGGGTACGCGCCAGCCCCAGGTCTTGAAATCGGCGTCGCTCATCATTCTCTTGGTAAGGAGGATGACGCCGAGAGAGACGAAGAGGCCGAGGGTGGCCGTCACTTGAATGAAGCTGGTGTAATACCCGCGTTTGTTGTCGGGTACGTGCTCGGCAACGTAGACCGCCGCGCCGCCGTATTCGCCGCCGAGAGCAAGGCCCTGGAGAAGACGGAGCAACAACAGGATGCTCGGAGCGAGGACGCCGATCGTCGCATAGGTCGGTAAGAGGCCGATGACGAACGTCGACAGGCCCATGATGCTGAGCGTCACCAGGAACGCGTACTTGCGTCCGATCAGATCACCGATACGTCCGAAGACGAGGGCACCGAACGGGCGGACGATGAATCCGGTGGCGAACAGGGCCCAGGTCTTGATGAGATTCCAGGCCGGGTTGCCTGCCGGAAACATCAGCCCGGACATGATCACAGCCAGACTGCCGAAGATGTAGAAGTCGTACCACTCGATCATCGTGCCCAGACCGGAGGCGAAGATGATCTTGCCGATCGGGTAATCGGTGCTTCTCGGCAGCGAACCGCCGACCGCGCCAACCGTGGTGCTAGTCATTGCAGCACTCTCCTATTTTTCAAGGTCCGCGGGAAACCATGTTCCGGCGGCGGTTTCGATCATTTAGTAGTAGAAGATCTGGAATTGGACGCTGGCCTCGTTGGTGCTCTTGCTCTTGAGCGCTCCACTGTTCTTGGGGATCACATGGAGGAGCTGGCCGGTGATCTTGAGGTTCTGGCCGTAGACGTAGTAATTGGCGCCGACTCCATAGCGCGTTTGATCCAGGGTTGCGACGGCCGTCGATGTCTTGAAGTCCTGCCTTTCGAACTTGACGTAGGGCTGAAGTTTCATCGGTGCGAGGTAGTAGGCGAAATCGGCCACAAGGTCGTTCTGGACAGGGAGGGTCTTGATGAACGTTCCGCCATCGTAGTGGGAGAGCAGGGACTCGATGGCGAACTCGTTCCCGGCCATGGGGACCTGGACCGTGAAGTCTCCGCTGTAGGCCTTATAGTCCTTCTGTTTGTCGTAGCCGCCGGCGACAGCCAGAATCTTCTTCTTCCCGAGGTTCGTTCCGGCGAAGACGTACCCGCGCTCTTTTTCCCAGAAGTCGTATTGCAGGTACACGGTCTTGCGGAAGGGATTGCGCGCGGCGGCATCGCGGACGCCCTGCATGACAGCGGCGCGGTACTCGAGCCGTCCGTCGGCAAGATATCCCTTGGCCTCGAAACCGAGGTCGCGGTTCCCGTTCCCCTGGGTCAGAGCACCGGTGGCGACGGTCGAGGTCGGGCTGATGTCGAGCGTGAGATTGCTGCTCGACGAGGTGAGGAGCAAGCGGTTGAGGGGAATGAGCATCTCACCGGCCTCGAGCATGAATTCGTCGCTAATCTTCCATTCGACCCAGGCGTCCTGAATGTGGAAGTTCCCGGTGAAAGTCTTCGGGGTCTTACCGAAATTCGGGTTGTCGGTCTGCAGGAAGAACGTGACGTTGGGCGCCACCTGCCCGGAGGCGATGAAGCGGACCCGGCGCAGGTAGAGGTTGTTGGCGTATCCCCGCGTCGTGGCGTCCTGCAGCTCATCGGCCCAGGCCTGGATCAGGGTTCCGAATTTGAAGTTGACGTTGTCATTGACCTTGACCACGACCTGGGCGTGCGCGAAAGTCGGTTGGAAAAGAAGCACAACGACGAAGACGGGAAACAACAGCCGGCGCAGACGTGAAAACGGATCGTTCGCTACATTTCCTAGCATTGCATCTCCTTTTACGTGACCTCTGAAATCGGACGGGCGGTTTTTAGGAAACGAACGGGAGCGCACGGACGGCCCCATTCGTCTAAGGCAAAGCACGGGCGGAAAAAGGGAGGAAGGCACTCTACACGCACGGCATCCGCTGCGACCGCTGCGAATATTTCTTCAGCAGGGACAATCATGAGATCCCCCGGAGCTCGCGCTGTACAAAGTAAGTTGGAAAACCGATTGCTGATGACAACAGTAGACGAAGAACGACACGAAAATCCATAAGAAAATGCACGATTTCGTAATCCGCAAGAAACGAGAGCTCACAAGAACTTCGGCGTTCTGACCCGGCCAAAAACTTATCTCTGCATTCGCTTTTCAGCGCACTTAGCATCGTGATGCAGACACCCTCGCGGGTTTGCGTTCCCAGGCGAAAACAGAAACATCGATTTTTCGCGCCTGTGCAGTACACTCGCGTTTCCTGCGAATGAGTTCGGAGATCGAGATGAATGACAGGTCTGTCGAGGCAATCGACAACCTTCTCATGCGAAACGCCGACGCCATCGATCCCAGAGCATCCCCGCGCCCGGCTCTGGCAGCCCATTCCGCCCACCCCCGGAATGAGGCAGGGAACCGCTGCTGACACGCTGATCCAGTCGTCAACGAAAGGAGAATGCTCATGTCGAAACAGTCCGGTGGAAAAATCAGTCGCAGGAAGTTCGTCAAGCTGACCGGGGGCGCCGTGGCGGCGGCGGGAATGACCTCGGCGTTCCTCTTCCCCGCTCGCGCCATGGCACAGCAGAAGACTCTGAAGATCGTTCAGTGGAGCCACTTCGTTCCCGGTTACGACAAATGGTTCGACAACGTCTTTACCAAGGAGTGGGGAGCGAAGCACAACTGCAACGTCATCGTCGATCACATCGCCATCGGCGAGATCAACGCCCGCGCAGCGGCCGAGGTGTCGGCAGGGAAGGGCCACGATCTGTTCATGTTCCTGGCTCCGCCGGCGGCGTATGAAAAACAGGTCATCGATCACCGCGAGATCTACGAGCAGGTGCAGAGCAAGCACGGAAAGATGAACGCCGTGGCCGAGCGCTCCACCTTCAATCCCACCTCCCGCAAGTTCTTTGCATTCTCCGACTCCTACGTTCCCGACCCGGGAAACTACCGGAAGGACCTGTGGTCGGAGGTCGGATTTCCCAACGGGCCCGACACCTACCACGACCTGCTGGTCGGCGGAAAGAAGATCAAGGACAAGTCCGGCCATCCCGTCGGAATCGGCCTCTCCCAGGAGCTCGATACGAATATGGCCGTACGGGCCATCCTCTGGTCGTTCGGCGGCGCCGAGCAGGACGAGCACGGCAAGGTCGTTCTCAACTCGAAGCACACCATCGAAGCTGTGAAGTACATGCGCGATCTCTTCAAACAGGCCCAGACTCCCGAGGTCTTTTCCTGGGATCCCTCGTCGAACAACCGCGGCATCCTCTCCGGCAAGCTCTCGTTCGTGCAGAACGCCATCTCCGTAACCCGCTCGGCTGAGAAGGACAACCCGGATATGTCGAAGAACATCCAGCTCACCCCAGCGCTCAAGGGACCGGTGCGACGCATCGCCGCCGAGCACGTGATGTCCTGCTACGTCATCTGGAACTTCGCCGAGAACAAGGAGGACGCCAAGCTGTTCCTGGCCGACCTCATCGACAACTTCGAGAGCGCGTTCAAGGCCAGCGAGTTTTACAACTTCCCCAGCTTCCCGGCCACCGTTCCGGATATTCAACAGCTCATCGCCAACGATCCGAAGGCCGTTCCGAACGATAAGTACAAGGTTCTGGGCACGGTCGGCAACTGGGTCACCAATGTCGGCTACCCCGGCTACGCTACGGCGGCGATCGACGAGGTCTTCAACACGTTCGTCCTGCCCACCATGTTTGCCAAGGCCGCCCGCGACGAGATGACCCCGGAAGCGGCGGTGAAAGCGGCGGATACCGAAGTCAGGCGCATCTTCGACAAATGGAAGTGAGGAGCCGGGACCTACATGGCGGTCGTTGAAACGAGGAAGCTGACCAAAGTCTTCAAGCGCGGGCATCTCGGTGCTGTCAACAACGTCGATCTGGAGAGCCGGGAGGGCGAGTTCCTCGTCCTCCTCGGCCCTTCCGGGTCGGGCAAGACCACTCTGCTGCGGATGATCGCCGGCCTCGAGGAACCGACCTCCGGCGACATCCTGATCGGCGGGAAGGTTGTCAATGATCTGACTCCCCGCGAGCGCCGCATCGCGATGGTTTTTCAAAGCTACGCCCTCTATCCCCACCTCAGCGTCTACAACAACATCGTCTTCCCCCTCAAGGCTCAAGGGGTGGATAAGGAGGGCCAGAGAAAACAGGCCGAATGGGCCACCTCGCTCCTCGGCATCCAGCATCTCTTCGAGCGCAAGCCGCGCGAGCTCTCCGGCGGCGAGCGCCAGCGCGTCGCACTGGCCCGGGCCATCGTGCGCGAGCCGTCGGTCTTTCTCCTCGATGAGCCGCTCTCGAACCTCGACGCCAAATTGCGGGCCTCGGCCCGCGAGGAGCTGGAGCAGTTCCAGAAACGGCTCGGAACCACCACCATCTACGTCACACACGATCAGGTCGAAGCGATGGCCATGGGCGACCGCGTCGTGGTCATGTCGCAGGGAGTCGTTCGACAGATCGGAACTCCAACCGAGGTCTACGACGAGCCTGCCGACACGTTCGTGGCCACTTTTCTCGGCTCCCCCCCGATGAACATCATCCCGGCCGAGGGAGTCATCGCCGGATTTCGTCCGGAGCATTTTCTGCCGCCGGGCGTAGCCGAGCGGATGGGCGCGCACGTTTCGTATGACTTTCACATCACGCACAGCGAGTACCTCGGCGCCGAGCGGATCCTCTACGGCGCGATCCAGGGAGGTCCCTTCGACCAGCATCGAGTCATCTCGCGGATTCCGGCCACCCATGACGCCGATCTCGCCGACGGCTCGGTGCACACGTTCGCCGTGGCCGATCGCGATCTGAAATTCTTCGATCCTCAGACCGAGAAGAGGACCACGGTGCGGAGACTACCCTCGTGATCCGCCGCCAGCGCTGGCTGGGGCCGGTCATGTTCATGCCGGCCATTCTCTACATTGCCGCCCTGGTCGGCCTCCCCTTCGTCATGGCCTTCTTCTACAGCGTCGGTGACGTCAAAGTAGGAAGCGTCGGCTACCACTTCGTCGGGCTTCGCAACTTCATCAGCGTCCTTCACAACCCGACCTTCCAGATCGCCGTGCGGAACTCGTTCATCTTCACCATCACCTCGCAGATCCTGGTGCTGGTCGGATCGACCACCCTGGCGCTGGCGCTGAAAGAGGCCTTCCCCGGGCGGCGATTTCTGAGGTTCATCATCCTTTTGCCATGGGTGGCGCCGGTGTCCATCGGATCGATCGGCTGGAAGTGGATTCTCGACTCGCTCTATAGCGTAATCAGCTGGGTGCTGGTCCGGATGCATCTGGTCAAGGCCTTCGATACGCCGGTCTGGCTGGGAGAGCCGAAGCTGGCCATGATGTCGGTCATCCTCGTCCACACCTGGCACATGCTCCCCTTTGCCACGGTCATTCTCCTGGCTGGCCTGACCGCGATTCCGAAGGACATCCCTGAGGCGGCATCCGTCGACGGAGCGGGCTTTTTCCGCACGCTCTTTCAAATCACCATTCCGATGATGCTGCCAATCATCAACGTGGCCGTGCTGTTCGGCATGATCTTCACCTTCACGGACATGACCGTGATCTACATCCTGACGCGCGGAGGGCCCTACGACACGACGCAGGTCATCCCCTCCCTCGCTTTCTTCACCGGAATCCTCGGCAGTGACCTTGCGGAGGGGGCTGCCATCTCCATCTTCCTCGTGCCTCTGCTCGTCGTCGTGGCCTACATGGTGCTGCGCTCGGCCCATCGCGCGGAGGTGACCTGATGGCTTCTCGACGGAGAGTGAAGACGTGGTTCGGCATCATGGTCATGTGGGCCGTCCGTGTCTTCTTCGCCGTAGTCCTCGGATTTCCCTTCTACTGGATGCTGATCACCACGTTCAAGCGGAACTCCGATCTGTATGATCTCAAGAACAATCCCTTCATTCTGAACGAGCTGCCGACGCTCGATCACCTGCGCTGGCTGTTCCACGAGACTCTCTTTCTCCGCTGGGTCGGCAATACGCTCTTCGCCGGAACCATCGTCGTGGTGATCACTTTGCTCCTCGCCGTCCCGGCCGCCTACGCTCTGGCGCGCCTGACCGGCGCATGGGGAGCGCAGCTCGGCATCGGCATTTTCCTTACCTATCTGGTGCCGTCGACGCTGCTGTTCATCCCGCTCTCGAAAGTGATCTCCGCTCTCGGACTCCAGGATTCGCTCTGGTCGGTGATCGTGGTCTATCCGACCTTCACCATCCCCTTCTCCACCTGGCTGTTGATGGGGTTCTTCAAATCGATTCCGAAGGACATCGAAGACGCGGCTATGGTCGATGGACTGACCCGATGGGGAGCGTTCGTGAAGCTGATGATTCCGATGTCGACCTCCGGGATCCTCACCGTGGTCATCTTCGCCTTCACCCTCGTCACTCAGGAGTTCGTCTACGCGCTGACCTTCATCTCTTCGGCCAATCAACAGACCGTCGGCGTCGGAGTACCGACGTTTCTCGTGCGCGGCGACGTCTTCTACTGGGGCTCGCTGATGGCTGCATGCCTCATCACCAGCCTTCCCATCGGCGTGCTCTACAACATCTTCCTCGACAAGTTCATCGAGGGCTTCACGGTGGGCGCCGTCAAGTAGCGAGCTCCGGCGAGGGGTCGATGACCCTGCCAACCAGCGCGGACGCGCTACCGAGTTAGCGGGAGCTGGAGATCGATCGGGAATTCGATCTGCCGCTGTTCCATGCTGACCTTCGCTGAGAGCTCCGCCTCGCTCATTCCCGTCGCACTCTCGGGTCAGGCGCTACGTGCCGGAACCCGAAGCACTCGTCGATGAGAGAGCAGCGTTGATGATCGTTGCTGCCAGAGGATCGAGGTCGAAGGTATTTCGACTGAATTACGTCATGAAAACCCTGCGAGACAAACCTTCTCGTTCGCGGGTAGGGAAACCCGTTCGCCGATCACTCCCTGGATATGAGGATGCTTGCGATGCATGGGCCGCGGTCGATTTTTGAAGGGATTCTCGACCATGTTGAGGAAGACGCTTGCGAGTTCAGTCGGATGTTTCCCGGGCGTGAGCCGACCCTCGCCGACGTCTTTCATATCGACGCACTCTATCGACGACGCGCTGAGGCTCTCCTCGGCGGAATCGGACGGATCGACAGCAGTGACGACGCGGATGGCTTTGCACGTGCCCGGGCGGTCTATAGAGCTCGCCTCGTCACCGAAGTTCGCCGTCTCATGACCGGGCATCATCCTCGTAAACGGTGATTCGGGCTGCGAAACGACCTCCGACCACGCCCGCCCGTTCTCCCCATGGCATCGACAGGCGCTTCTTTCGGCTTCGATGACCCTCATGTAACTCGTTACAAGTTCGTAACGGTGTAGCATGAGCGCCGGATCGGCCCCACCCTCATCGCAGGTTTCGAGGGCCGCCTCGACCCCCCATGGTCTCAATCTCCAATTTCGATCGTAATCGGACTGTCGCCTTGCGAGCCGAAGGCTTGTCTTGAGCGGCATGCTCCCGATCGTGCCGGCGACAGCGCACGTGGCATCGCCGCTGGAACGCCAGCGAACCGGAGAAAAAGTGGCCATTGCTCTCTTCGCCATCTGCGCGGTGGCACTCAAGGCGGTGGCCATCCTCCGGTACCGCTTCGATTCGGATGAGCCTCAACACCTGCACGTCGCATGGGGCTGGACCGCCGGCCTGTTGCAATACCGGGATGTCTTTGACAACCACGCGCCTCTCTTCCACATGATGACCGCCCCGATCCTGGCTGCGGTCGGGGAGCGCGCCAACATCCTCATCTACATGCGATGGGCCATGCTTCCACTCCTGGCCATCGCCTTATGGGCCACCTGGGATATCGCGCGGCGAGCATGGGGCGGCCGCGCGGCGATCTGGTCCGTCCTGCTACTGACTTTCTTTCCACCGTTTTTTCTCAAGTCCCTCGAGTACCGGACCGACAATCTCTGGAACACCGTCTGGATGGTCGCGCTTCTGCTCGTCCTCCGTCCCGCGGTCCTTCCACGCCAATGGTTCGCCGTCGGATGCCTGCTCGGCATGGCGATGGCCGTCTCGCTCAAGACGCCATTGCTCATCGTCACCCTCGCGGTGTGCGGAGCGATCGTGGGTGCAACGCAGAAAACAGTGTCCCACCTGCGCGTCGCTCGAAGCACCCTGGCCGGCGTGGCCGGTTTTCTCATCGTGCCGTCCTGCATCCTCGGCTACTTCTGGCATCGCGGCGCCCTCCGCGATTTCTGGTACTGCACGGTGGCATTCAACAGCGCGATCGTGGATAGGCGTCCGGAACGACTTCTGCTCATGATTTTCTATCCAGCCGGCCTTTATGTGACCACTCGCATGGCTTTGAGATACGGCCGCGGGTCAAAGGCTGGGGCCGAGGGCTTTCATCGAAGGCTTTTCCTGGTGCTGATGCTGCCTGTCTACGCCCTCACGCTCGTCACCTTCTGGCCTCTCATCTCCTGGCGTGACCTACTGCCGTTGATGCCGGTGCTGGCGATCGTCACTGCCGGAGCGATGGAAGAGCCGTTTAGGTCAGGTTCACCATCGCCTCGGTACGCTCTAACCATGAGCGCTTTCGTCCTGCTCGAGATCGCTGCCGCCGTCATCCTGGGAACGCTCTGGAATGACGCCACGCGGAGGCAGATCGCGGAAACGGATCAGGTGATCCATCTGACGACTCCCGCCGATCCGATCATGGATCTAAAGGGGGAGACGATTTTCAGGCGCCGCCCCTTCTATTACATCTTCGAGTTCATCACCAGGGAACAGATTTCGCGGGGAGTGATCCACGATCGGATTGCCGCTGCGGTGATCGCGGCCCGCTGTCACGTAGCCCAGGCCGACGGGTCATTTTTCCCTCCGGCCGGGCGCCGGTTTCTCAGCGAGAACTTCGTCGACGTCGGCCGGCTCAGAGTAGCCGGTCAGTTCCTGCGGCCGGACGGAACGTTTCGCACGGCGATTCCAGGCGAGTACCTGGTGATCACGGAAGCCGGTCCCGCCGCCGGCACGCTCGACGGCACTCCAGCCGGATCAGGCCGTCTGCTCTCGCCGGGCCGGCACCTCTTCAACGGAGCGAGGGAGCGCGCGGCGGCCATCTGGGCTCCCGCTTTCCGGCGCGGCTTCTCACCGTTCCACCACCGGGGCATCGTCTGATGCAGCGACAGGGATTGCCGGTAGAGCGCACTCTGATCATCGCTCCGCATCCGGACGATGATGTGATCGCAGCCGGCGGTCTGATGCAGCACGTTCTTTCTTCAGGCGGCAAACTAACAGTCGTATACGTCACCGATGGCGAGAACAACCCCTGGCCTCAGCGGGCGCTGGAGCGCCGGCTCATCATCCGGGCCGAGGACCGCCGGCGGTGGGGGTCAATGCGGCGGGCGGAAGCGCTGGCCGCCCTCGCTGTCCTTGGCGCGCCCGACGACGCTTCCAGATTCCTCGGATTTCCCGATCACCGCATCGCCTCGCTTCTCTTCAGAGGGGATCGGCGCCTGGAGCACGCCCTGGCAACGGCCATCGACGATTTTGACCCGACCCTGGTGATCATGCCGTCGCATTACGATCTGCATCCCGACCACCGCGCCATTGCTTCGTTTTCCCGGAGGGCCCTCGGGAGCAGCGGACTCCGAGAAGTGCGCACCTATCTGCTGCATGGGTCGAGTGTCAGGGCACGCGTGCAGACAGTTCTTCAGCTTTCGACTTCCGAACGGGAGAGAAAGGAACGAGCGATCCTCTCTCATCGATCCCAGCTTTACCTCAGCCGTTCGCGCTTTCTCACCTACGCGCGGAGATTCGAGACCTTCTGTTGCGAGGAGCTCGATCTTCCCGAACGCCGGTCGCGAGTCCGGTTCTTCCTGGCCTCGCTACGGCACGTGGCAACCGTGTTGTCCGGCCCCGGCGACCAACCCATCCGCTCTCCCCGCGAGCCGGAAGCGGGGGAGACACCGGCACTCGATCCCGCCACCCGCCACGCCTGACGTCCGCGCCGTGAGGCGCGCGATCGAATCGCCGGCCTCCGATCCCTCGGCAGTCGTCACTGCCACCAGAGGCGCATCAACGGGATCGCGGGCGGCTCGTGTGACCGTGAGGCCTGCCTCGAACCGTTCATCATCGGGCCGCTCATCGGCTCGACGACGCCGCACGCGATCCAGTTGACCGAGACTCTCGCCGCCCGGGACGCAGGATCGTCCGCATCGAGGCGAAGCAGTACGGCGTGGCCGATCACGGAATTCCGAGTCGGTACGACGTCGACGTACGCAGCCGGCAGCGACGTGCCGTCCGGCTGCGGGGTCGATGAGAATGACTGGCTGGAGACCCACTCAGCAATGGACAACGAACGGGTGTTGAACCTCGCGTGCACCTCTCCCTTGCTATCGGCAGTCACGTTGCCGAGGCCCTCCGCCTGGTGCGCCGAGCCCTCTTTCTCGGTCGGATTGAGGTAACCTCCGATCGAGGCGTCACTGCTGCAGGCGCCCTGAGGCAAAAGGTGCAGGCTGTGCACTCCCGGCGGCACGCCGGTCAAGTCCACCTGAACTTTGACCTCGCCGTGGAAGCTCTGATCAAAGCGCACAATACCGGCCGCCTTCGATCCGCCAGTCGGCGAGAGGGTGGCCATCGCCTTCGGGCCGCCGCTTGTGGCGCAGCCGATAGTGGTCATTGCAAGCAAAGAGGCCAATAAGAGTTTGTTCATTTTCACCACCGGTCCATTCATCCATCGAATATAGCACTGCTCCCGCTCGTATTGAACGCCACTGAAGGCAAAGTTGTGTCAGTTCGGTCAGTGTTTCAAATCGGCAGCTCGGATTGGCGCTCGGCTCCGTGAGCACTCCGGAAAAGGTGCCGGCGCGACTCCTCACAGCCCGATCTCAGGTATAGAGGTCCCTGCTGACGTTCAGTACTGTTCCGGTGAGGTAGCCGGCCTGTTCGGACGCGAGAAAAACGACATACCAATCAGTTTCGAGCGTAACCGCGCGGTGCCCTCATCCGTCGTATGGGAGAAGCCGCTGGAGGTGAGCACTATGCGTAAGCCCGTTTTCCTCGTCATCGCTCTGCTTCTCGTCATCGCTCCTGCAGCCTTCGCGCAGCAGAAGAATGACTTCTCCATTTTCG
>JADGNX010000294.1 GCA_017883265.1 Thermoanaerobaculia bacterium | reverse complement strand
GCGAGAACGAGGTTCGGCACCGGGGTTGCTTGGGTTGGTTGGAATTGCTGGGTGCGCGTCGAGTTGACCCACTTCGGGTCACGTCCGCGAATGCCATCCGGCGAGAAGGTCCACTCGTGCCAAACCTCGATTCTTAGGACTTCATACGACGCCAGGTTTCGCCCGTTGTTGGCTGCCCGGATGAGGGCATCGAGCGAACCGCATTCAAAGAGCTGCGCTTCGACTTCGTCGATGAACTGCTCCTTGGTGCAGTGGGCGACGGGCAGCCCGTGAACGCGTCCGGGGACGCTGGACACGCACGCGGTGCCGGTCCATAGCGAAGCGACTCCGTCGCCGAGGACTACGTCGGATGACCAGGCCTGTTCCTCGGCGAAGATGGTCAGATCGCTGACATTCGTACGGTACGGGATGTCGGCGACGTTCCCCGGATTGAGCGGCGACCCTTCGTTCGCCGGCGTGAGCTGCGACTCGACTCCAGCCGATCCGAAGAGGCGGAAGGTCGTCGCACCCGCCGGCCGTGCGGCCAGCAACACCGCGAACAGCACCGCGAGCAGCACTGTAGCGCGCACAGCGGCAGCCGCATTGCGCCGGCCCGGAACGCTGGTGGACCGAGTCACCACTTGCCCAGCGAGTCTTTCGTGAACATCGCTTCCGCGTTGTCCCGCGCCGTCAGGTTCGCATAGCGCATGACGGTGCGGTTTCCCGGATGCAGAAGGTCGTCGATCTCGATCGCCGTCACCGTCCGCCTCCCTCCCTGCCGGCCATACTCGATGTAGCTCGCGCGTTTGATCAGCTTGCCCGATACGACGAAGAAGTCGGCCCGCTTCGGCTCGTAGCTCTCCTTGTCGACCCAGAGGACGACGCGGCTGTAAGCGACCGAGGTGTCCTTCGCTCCGAGCTCGATCCGCCAGTCGCCGCCATCCTCGGTCAATGCCGTGGCGTTGTAATCGACTGTGAAGGTCGTCCGAGCCACGTCGCCGTTCGACGCCTGGCCCATCAACCGCTGCAACGGCGAGATGCGAATCGGACGGCTGGCCGAAGGGATGAAGATCCACATCGCGTCGCGCAGCATCAGGAGCGACTTCCCTTTCTCCGTGGCCGGCGCCAGGAACTCCACCCCGCTCCGGTCGCTGCCTTTGCCGTAGACCCGGAACTTTGCAGTCGAATCGACCGCGGCCCCTTTGTAACTGGTCAGCTCCACGTCGACCACGAAGCTGTCGATCGGATTCCGGGCTGCGTCCACGCGCGCCAGAATCATGGCGGCGTCGTCGGCCCGGGCTCCGCCGGCCACGGTCATGAAAAGCGCGATCAGTGCGAAAACTCGTTTCATGGCATCACCTCTAGATATGGCCCAGAGCGTCGACGATCTTCATGCGCGACGCCTTGAGGGCCGGGAAGACAGCGGAGATCGTGGCCGTGACGATGGAGACGACAAGGGCCGGGAGGAGAACCGACGGGTTGAGCATGATCCTGAGCGGGTAGCCGACCGTGTATCCGGGCGGGGGCGGCAGCATCACGTGACCATGGTTGATCAGCGCGCCGAGAGCGGCCCCGATGACGACGCCGAGAATCCCGCCGAGCACCCCGATGGCAAGACCCTCGGCCAGGAACATGCGCCAGACGCGGGCCCGCGTGGTGCCGATGGCCATCAGCGTACCGATCTCGCGGGTCCGCTCGAAGATGGACATCATGATCGTGTTCGCTACGCTGAAGACGACGATGCCGAAGACCACCAGACCGAGGAAGCCGAAGATGCCGGTATAGAGGGCCACGACCTGCCGGTAGAACGGCGCCAGCTCGCGCCACTCCTTCATTTCCAGCGCCTGATGGCGGCTGGCGAAGAGTTGACTGATCTCGGCGTGCGCGGCCTCGGTGCGATCGGTGTCGTCGAGAAAGATCAGCAGTTTCTCGACCTTCCTGGTCTGCAGGAGCTGCTGCGCTCCGAGGAGGGAGAGCTTGATGGCGCGGTCGTCGTACTCCTTGACACCGCTCATGAAGATGCCGGCCACGCGAACGTCCATGGCGTTGAGAGACCCGCTGACCGTCGTGGTCATGATGGTCAGATAGTCGCCTGGCTTGACGTTCATCGCTGCGGCCAGACCCTGTCCGAGGATCACCGCGTCGCTCTCGTTGTCCGGCAGGTCCGTCCCTGACACCACCCTCTGGTTGTTCATGGCCCGGTCCTTCTGCGGCTCGACCGCCGTGGCCAGGAAGGTCTCCGACTTCTCGCCGTTGCTGATGAGGCCCATGACCGTGATCTGCGCCGCAGTCATCTTGACGTGCGGGACGCTCTCGATCTCTTTCCGGAGCGCGGCCGGATCGTCGAGGCCGTACTCCAGAGGCTTCTGCGAGCGAGCCTTCGAATAGCCTGCCTTGTAAACCTGGAGGTGTCCCACGCGGCCGCGGATGGTGCTCTCGCGGAGCGCGAAGAATGTGCGGGCCCGGTAGCCGCCGAAGAGAATCAGGGCCACGGCGCCGAAGACGATGACCATGAGGGTGATGGCCGACCGGCGGCCGTTGCGGAAGATATTTCTGACTGCGATCTTTGCGAGCATGGTTTCTCCTAGACGGCTGCCGCGAGCTGCCGCTCGGCCGGATGGTTGGTCACGACCTGGCCGTCGCGAAGGTGGATGATCCGGCCGGCGCGTGCCATCAGCGCCGGGTCGTGCGTGGCGAAGACGAAGGTGCATCCGGTTCGGCCGTTGATGTCCGCGAGGAGGTCGAGGATGCGGCCGGCTGTGTCGGAATCGAGGTTGGCGGTCGGCTCGTCGGCCAGGACCAGCTTCGGCCTGGTGACCATGGCGCGGGCGATGGCCACGCGCTGACGCTGACCGCCGGAGAGCTGGTCGGGCCTCTGCCCGGCCTGAGTTTCCAATCCGACCTGACGGAGCCAGAGCGAGGTCCGCTCGTCGCGATCCTTGCGCGGGACTCCCATGAGAAGGAGCGGCACCTCGACGTTTTCCCGCGCCGTCAGAACGGGCAGGAGGTTGAAGGTCTGGAAGATGAATCCGAGCGTGCTGCGGCGGAGGGCGGCCAGACGGTTGAGGGGGACGGCGGTGATGTCGACGCCATCGATGACGATGCGGCCCGAGTCAGGCTTGTCGATGCAGCCGATCAGATTGAGGAGCGTCGTCTTGCCGCTTCCCGAGGGCCCGGCCAGGGCCACGAGCTCGCCTGGATCGATGTCGATGGAAATCCCGGTGAGCGCCGGGACCGAGACCGAGCCCAGCCTGTAGTTTCGTGTGACTCCCGTGAGGTGCACGAGGGGTTGTTGCGTCATGTGTTTCTCCTTCGATAGCCAATCTAGGCGACGGGGGAGAGACGCACATGTGCCATTGGGCAGGAGGCGGAGGGTGACTTCCGGCAGGGGGTGAGGCGCCTGAACGCGCAGACGCCGGGACGCCCGGAACATGCCGGCCAGATGCGTGGCGGAATTTGGCCATTTTCCTGAGCCAGAGTGGAGGTCGCGCCCGCTCTCCGGCGCCTGCGCGGGAAACATGGCCAGCCGCCCACCCCCAGGCGGCCGAAGCGGCCGCCGCTCCACTGTGCCGGCTCCGCCGTCGTGCCACTGCCACCCCACTGTATTCTTCGCCGGTGCCTGAGGAGGAGACGCGGCTGACGGAATCGACCAAAGGAGTTCTCTTCGGGATCGCGACGTACGGCTTCTGGGGCATCGTTGCGATCTACTTCAAGCTGCTCGTCGGCGTCTCGTCGCTGGAGATCCTGGCGCATCGCATCGTCTGGTCGGTGGTCGTACTGGTGGTCATCATCACCATTCTGCGGAGATGGCCGGCCCTCGCTCTGGTCGCGCGTAACCGGCGCAGTCTCCAGCTCCTGCTGATGTCGACTGTGCTCATCGCGTTGAACTGGTTCGTTTTCATCTGGGCCGTCACGCACAATCACCTCGTCGAGGCCAGCCTCGGCTATTTCATCAATCCGCTGGTGAGCGTCCTCCTCGGATTCATCGTCCTCCACGAACATCTCCGAACGATCGAATGGCTGAGCATCGCGCTGGCGGCGATGGCCGTGACGTGGCTCGCAGTCGGCGGCGGAACCTTTCCATGGATCTCGCTCAGCGTCGCGTTCTCGTTCGGCTTCTACGGCCTGGTGAGGAAGATCGCCGCCGTTCCACCACTGGAAGGCTTGACGATCGAGACGGCGATTCTGCTGCCGATCGCAAGCGGCTACCTGTTGGTTCGAGCGGCGGCCGGCACCTTGATGTTCGGGCATGCCTCGCACTCTCTCGACCTTCTTCTAATGGCCGCGGGTCCGATCACCGCCATACCGCTGCTCTGGTTCGCGGCGGCGGTGCAGCGACTCCGGCTGGCGACCGTCGGTCTGCTGCAGTACATGACGCCGACCATCCAGTTCTGCCTCGCCGTCGCGGTCTACCACGAGCCCTTCGGGCGCGGCAAGCTCGTGGCCTTCGCCCTCATCTGGTGCGCGGTCGCGATGTACACGGTCGCGAATCTGCGGATGCGGAGCAAAAGCGCGTAGGTGAACAATGACTCAGGTAGCCGCGGAGCGGCGACATCTACGTAACCCAGTGCGCCAGGGCCTGTTGCCCAACTCAGATTTGCTTGAGTAAGGCGATGACGCGATGGTTAAAAGCACGCTGGAGGCGTGCCGGAAATTAGCCGGTGGTAAGCGCCGAAGGCGCGCGACCACCGGTTCCGGGGCGTGCGCTGTTGTGCACCCCGGCAGG
>JADGNX010000293.1 GCA_017883265.1 Thermoanaerobaculia bacterium | reverse complement strand
CGTCCCCGGTGAGGTCCTGGCAGACGCGGTGCCGCAACGGATCCAAGTCTTTCGCCCCGCACGCGACATCGGTGATCCGCGGCAGCACCCGCTCCCGGTATAGACCCATGATCCCTCCCTCGCGCTGAGCCTCCACGCTGGATGATCTGGCCTACGCGCTATGGCTCCGCAGCGATCTGTCCAAGTGGCGTGTGCCCGCCGTCATCACCATCGAAGGGCCGTCGGGGGAAACGATCAGCCGCTTCGGCGTCGGATTGCCTCAATTCAGCGAACGGGAATCGACAGTGTCCCGTGAAGTGCTCGAGGTCGGCAGCCTGCGCCGCATTCTCATCCACCACGACTTCGAAGTGCGGGAGCTCGGCCGGCCGGTCGGTCGCGGCAGCGTTCATGTTCTCAACCCGGCCGATCCGGGAGCTGAGACCTTCGCCGACGTCTATCGCGACTTCTTCGAGGCCTCGCCCGATGACTCCGTGCTGCGAACGCCGCTCGAGCCGATCGTATTCGATCGCAACGGCAACGCCAGAGGCAGTACGACCATCCGTCTTCCCCAGAGTCCGGCGTCCTACTTCGCCTCGCTGAAACCAGGGGCAGGGCATTGGATCGAACCGGTGGCACCCGATTCGGCAATCTACCTGCGCCGCACCGAGGGTGCCCTCTATGCGTTTCCGGTGCTGGTGCCGACCTGGTGGCAGCAGTTGCGACGCGCCGGCGGCGTAGCCATCTGGGCCATCGCCTTCGTGGCCATGGCTCTGCTGATCCGCCACATCGGTGACATCACGGCATTCCTTCGTCACCTTCCGCGCAACGTCGACTTCCGGACGCGGACATCGATCTATCTCACGGCGGTGGTCGTCGTTCCTCTGATCATCTTCGTGCTGTTCGTTCGGGCCTACCTCTCGGCGCGGATCGAGCAGCAGTACCTCGACCGCGGCCAGACTGCGCTGAATACCGCGCAGCGGGTCATCGAAGACTATCTGGCCTCCAGCTCGAGCTCGCGGCCGGAGCAGGTCCTGAACGACGAGATCCTCACGTGGCTGGCCCGCGTCATCGGTCACGATCTCCATCTTTATCGCGACGAGGAGCTGATCGCCTCGAGCCGTCGCGACCTCTTCGCAGCGCACATCGAGTCGGACTGGCTCCCGGGCGATGTCTACTCGGCCATCGTCCTTCGAGGCATGCAGCTGTTCAAGGCAGCCAGGAAGAGCGGACCGACGCAGTACATCGAGATCTACAGTCCGATCAATCTCACCCGCGGACGCAGCTACACCCTGGCCCTCCCCTTCATCGTGCAGGGCCGTCAGATCGAGAGCCAGGTCAACGATCTGGCCACCACCATCTACATGCTGCTCATCTTCATCGTCCTCGGCTCCATCGCCGTGGCCTTCCGCACCGCGCGCACTGTCACGGGGCCGGTGCAGGCGCTCGTGGGCGGTGCGCGCGCCGTAGCGGCGGGCGATTTCGACTATCAGCTGGCGGTCCCCTCCGATCCCGATCTCGGCCTGCTGGTGACAACTTTCCGCGACATGGCTCAGTCGATCCGGCGCCAGCAAAATGACCTCCGTCACGAGCGGGACCGCCTGCAGACGCTTCTGGAGAACATCAACGCCGCTGTGGTCGTCCTCGATGGAGCGTACGAGATCGTGGCCACCAACCTGGCGGCGCGCCGACTCTTCGCCCTCGGAGAGCAACCGGCCGGACGATTCAACGCCCGCTTCCCGCAGTTCGTCTCTTTCCTCGCCAGCCACCAGCCCGGCCGGCCGGCATCGCGGGAGATCGAGGGCACTCTCGATCGCGCCTCGCGCACATTCCGGGCCTCCATCGTCCCCCTTCCCGATAGTGGCGAGGAGATGCTGATCGCCGAAGACGTTACCGAGATCCTGCGGTCGAACCGGCTCGAGGCCTGGGGCGAAATGGCGAGGCAGGTGGCGCACGAGATCAAGAATCCTCTCACTCCGATCCAGCTCACTGCGGAACATCTGAAGGCCATGGCGGAGCGGAACGATCCGAACCTGGCCAGCGTCGTCGGAACAGCGGTCGAGAACATCCTCCGGCAGGTCGTGACCTTGCGCGAGACCTCCAGGGAGTTCTCCGACTACGCTTCCCTGCGTCAGATCAAGCGCGAGCCGATGGATCTCCTGAGAACCTTGCACGATCTCGCGGCCGACTATTCGCCCAGCCGGGAGCATGGCATCAACTTCGTCACAGCCATCGATCCTCATACGCCAACCAGCTATCCCGGTGATGCGCGGCTGCTCAACGGCGCTCTGGCGAACCTGATCGAGAATGCATTTCAGGCGGCCGGAAGCGGAGGCACGGTGGAGCTCGGCAGCCGCGTCGGTTTTTCGAGCGTCACGATTTTCGTCAAGGATTCCGGGCCGGGCATCTCGAGCGAGCTCCTCGGCAAGATCTTCGATCCCTATTTCTCCACCAAATCGACCGGCACCGGCCTCGGCCTGGCCATAGCGCGCAAGGCGGTAGAAGAGCATGGCGGCACGATCACCGCCGAGAACCAACCCGGCGGATTCTGTATCTCGGTGGAGCTGCCGATGGATGTCCCTGATCCATGATGCTCCGATCAGGTTCCTCAGGTTCGGGCTCCCGTGGCCTGCGGCTGGGCCCGATTGACTGATTGCGTTTGACCCGCGAGTCGTTGACTGTGAATATCCACGATCCCTCGGACGTTGTAGGCTGTCCCGCGAGTGCCATGAAACGACTCCACCTCACATTCGGAACCGCCGCGATCGTACTGGCCGTCGTCCTCGGAGCTCCGCTGGCGCAGGGCGACGGCGCCCTCGACGAGACCCGACAGGCCCTCAAGCATGAGTTGGTGCGGATGATCAACCACGACCGGCGTTCAATCGGGCTGTCGCCGGTGGAGCTCGATCCCAGCGCCTCGGCAGTCGCGGATGCCTATTGCGAACGGCAGATCCGCAACGGAACCAGCGGCCACTTCACAACAGATGGGCAGGCTCCCTACATGCGGTACGCATTCGCCGGCGGGAACGATGGCGTCAGCGAGAATGCGGCTGCCTGGTCCAGCAACTATAAGTTTTCGGATCGGGCGCTCTACGAGATGATGCGCCGCTCTCAGGAGGCGATGCTCCTGGAGACCGCCCCTCACGACGGTCATCGGCGTACCATTCTCGACCCGGCGGCTACCCACGTCGGTCTCGGCCTGGCCTGGCAGGGCGGCGAGTTCCGCCTGGTCCAGGAGTTCCTCCGGCGCTATCTCTCGTGGACCCGCACGTTGCCTCGCCGGGCGTCGCTCGGCGATCACGTCCTCGGGATGGCGCGTCCGATCAATGGCTTCGCAGTCGAAGCGATCGCGGTCCACTTCGAGCCGGTTCCGCAGAGTCTCACGCCGGCGGTAGCCAACCTGATCGGATCGTATGCACTTCCACTTCGCCGCCGCGAATACCGTCCGCGCCTCGGTACCAGACGGTGGGTCGGATCCGACGGAGCGACCCACGAGGTCCGGGAAGAGTACAGCGACGGCAGACGCGGCGACTTCCAGATGAGCCGCGATGGCAGCTTCGCTTTCGCCGTTCCATTCCCGGACGGTCCAGGCATCTACACGGTGGTCGTCTGGGTTCGCCGGGACAGCTCGGACGAGCCACCGATCTCAGCCAGCAACGTCTCGATTCGCGTCGACGCCCCACCAGCACGAATTGCCGCCACGGCAGAAGAGTGAAGGGTGAAGAGTGAAAAGAAGCCAGGGCCGCCTTGCCCTTCACCCTCTCTTTTCACCCTGTCACTCTTTACTTCTTACCCTTCACTCTTCGATTTTGTCTGTACGTCCTTGAGCCTATTCATCTGGATCTGGAGGAACTCGCGAAGCGGCTCCTGCTGCGCGGGGTCCATCGGCAGAAAGATGATGGCCGAGCGGAAGACGTACTCCGGAGCATTGCCAGTCCGCCGGACCTGGACGACCGAGCGGAGCACCTCGCACGGGATGTAGATTCCGCCGTAGCTGGGGAAGATCATCGTGCAGGCCGAGCCGGCGCGGATCGGCGAGCGATGCACGACGGCGGCGCCGGTCTGACTGAGGTCGATGAGCTCGCCGTTGATATCGGAGAGCTGCACCGGAATCGACGGCGTCTCGTATCGCTCTGACTTCCGGCGTTCTTTGGCTGTCGACAAGGGGCTCGCTCGAATTGCAGCGCGATTATAGCGCCGACGCGCCACGCGCCGGCGCCGCGAGTTACTGGAGATTCACCGGCGTGCGGTGGCAGCACCGCTTTCGGCCGGCAGCAACCGCTCCTTCAGAGCGGTAAAGAAATCATGAGCGATCTTCGCGCCGGCGAACTCGGCCGGCCCGGCGCTCTCCGCTATCATTCCGATGGCGATCCGCGGCGACTCGGATGGGGCGAACGCCATGATTACAGCCTGGTATCCATTCTCCTGCTTTCCCGCAGTGCCGGTCTTCATGGCCATGGTCAGCCCATCCACAGCCGCCCGTCTCCCGGTGCCCCGGGCATCGGTAACGACGCTCTCCATGGCCGAGATCATCGTCGCTGCCGCCCCAGGGGAAGCCAGTACGACCTTCGACTGCGGCGGAAGCGGTCCAGAGGGCTCCCCCAGAATCGACTTGTATCCGGTGATCAACCGCGGTGCCGTGAGGACTCCGCGGTTCGCCATCATCTACGCCAGCATGGCCACGTGCAGAGAATTGACCGACTCGTGCTCCAGCCCAACGGCATAGCTGGCCGTCTCGAAGTGGTT
>JADGNX010000292.1 GCA_017883265.1 Thermoanaerobaculia bacterium | reverse complement strand
GAATGGCTTCCTCCAGACGCGACTGCTCAACATGGCAGGCCTCAGCCACGCACAGGCCTACAACGTCCGCTTTGTCGTCCGTGTGACGGCGGGAGCGGGCAAGGTGACCGCCTACGGCTCGGTAATCGACTCCAAGACCGAAGATCCGACCTACGTGCCGGCCCAATAGTTGAGGGCAGCCGGCGCTTTCCCGGAGCGCCGGCTGCTCCTGTCCGGTGCACCATTTGTCTGCCCCATACAGGCGGGGTCAGACGCGCAAAATGAAGAATTCGATCGAGCGTGACAATCTCATCTTCGAGACTCTGACAATCTGCGTAATCGTTGCCTGGCTTTCTCGAGAGGCCACCCGAATACTTCATTTTGCAGGTCTGACCCCGAGCTTGTGAGCTTATGCCCAGCCGCGGAGCGGCGACATCTAGGTAGCCCAACGCGTGAGCGTTGGGAACGTAAAGCGGGTTGTGAATAGACCAGCCGCGGAGCGGCGACATCTCCGTTCCCCCGTGCGCACTCGGAGATGCGGGTGGATCCGCAAAAAACACGGCATGCGCCTCACTCCCACATGTACCGCTCGTCGCACGCCATTCCATGCTCCGCGAGGAATCGACGGACCTCCTCCTGATAAGTCACGCGGCGGTGGTGCTCGTGCTGCTGCTCGATGTACCGAACCACTCCATCGACTCCCGACTTGCTCACGCTGAACGCCGCATATCCCTGTTGCCACGCAAACTTCGATCGCTCCGGCCCCTTCCCGTGGATCCATTTCGAAGAGTTTGACTTGAGCGTTCGTAAGCAATCGGACAGCGAGAGCGTTGCCGGCAGGTCGAGCAGCGCCAGATTCGGATCGATGACACCGGCCCGGCCCAGCACATCGAAGGTCTGGCCCATCGTCTCGGGCGGCGGTACGTCCATGCCGGCAATGAGGTGCGCGCCGATGTCCACGCATAGCTGAATCGCCCGGGTGAGGTTGAGGACGACGATATCCTGGAGGTCAGCGTCCGCGGCCAGCGTTTCCGCCTCGGGGGGGCATTTGACCGCGATCCTCTGGAGACAGGCTCGCAGCGATTCGAGTTTTTGCTCGATCACTTCCCGATCCACGCCCGCCTCCTTTCCGCTAGGATTCTGTTGCGGTATGGGAGGAAGTCGGCCTCGTCGAAGAGGTGTTTGCGGATGAGGTTGCCGTAGTGGGTGTCGCTGCCCAGGATTCGCTTCCCATGCCGGAGAATCTGCCCCAGAAGTGGCTCGCCGGCGGCTTGGAAATCGACGAGATCAACCGGCCGGCCGGTTCTCTCCGCCAACGCGGAGATCAGCCCCATTTTCTCCTCGGCTGTGAGGAGGTGGCCGGCGTCGATGGCCAGATCCAGATCGCTCTCGACACCCCCCTCACCGGCCGCCAGCGAGCCGAACAGAATGGCCAGCTCGATACCCGGCTGTCCGCTGAGGGCCGCCAGGATGTTCTGCTTGAGGTTCAGGTCCTGCAACGGCATATTCATAGTCCTCTGGCGGAGCTTTGTGATCGAGTACCCGAGCCTCGGCGCAGATGATTCCCTTTTGACGCGGAGACCGGCGGCTAACGATAAGCGGGAATGACCGGTTTGAACAACCTCATGATCCAGTTGCCTTCCTCGCTCGTTCTCATCCAAGGAACGCGGTTCCTGATGGGATCCAAGGATGGCGGGGACGACGAGCGACCCGTTCATCGTGTCTGGGTGGATGCGTTCCGGATCGGGGCGTTCCAGGTGACGAATGCCGAGTATGGCCGCTTCCTCGAGTCGGCCGGCCGCAATCCTCCTCCGTTCTGGAATGACCCGCGGTTCGATGATCCCGAGCAGCCGGTGGTCGCGGTGTCCTGGCTCGACGCGGCGGCTTACTGCGAATGGCTGAGTGGCGTCGCTGGCGGGCGCTTCCGGTTGCCGGCCGAGGCGGAGTGGGAGTGTGCGGCGCGTGGTGGAGCGGAGGGGAAGCTCTATCCGTGGGGCGACGATCCGCCGCAGTCGCGGCCCGATTACTCTGCGCGCTGGACCCGTGGCCCTGAGCCGCGGGGAGGCGGCGTGCCGAACGGGTATGGGTTGTACGACATGTGCGAGAACGTCCACGAGTGGTGCCTCGATTGGTACCAGCCGGACTACTACAGCGTCTCGCCGGAGCGCAATCCTCGGGGCCCGGAGAGCGGCTCGCGCCGGGTCTCACGCGGTGGCTCGTGGCGCCATCACGTCAAGATGAGCCGCTGTGCCGCGCGCTCGAGCATCCCGCCTGGCTATCAATATGCGGACTATGGTTTCCGGATCGCCTGCGAGGTGGAGTGAAGCGCGCGTGGGACCCATCGCGGGTGGGGATGTGGGGTTGGATACCCGTGAGTAAAGCGAGGGTTGTCGATTTCACGAGGCCCTTCACGAACAGTCGTCGCGCCGCCCGCCCGCCAGATTCCTCGCTGACGCTCGGAATGACAGAACTTGCAGGATATTAGTGATGATGTGGGGTTCAGCATCCGCACAGACAGAAGTGTCTGTGCTACAGGCCTTTGCTTCGCAACGGCTTTCTCCTTTCACTCTTCACCCTTCAGACTTCACCCTTTTTTCACCCTCTTCACCCTTCATCTTTCTTCTGGGGATGGCCAGCAGGCAGCCGAAGACGAAGCCTCCTATGTGGGCCCACCAGGCGATGCCGGCGACTTCCTGGGTTCCGCGGGCGGCGTGGAGCGTCAGAAAGCCGTTGAGGAATTGCATCCCGAACCAGACCGGCAGAAGGTACGCCGCGCGCACTTCGGCCATGGCCCAGTAGATGACCAGGGGGAAGAGCGTCACGATGGGGGCGCCGGGGTGCAGGACGAGGAAGGCGCCGAGGACTGCGGCGATGCTTCCAGAGGCGCCGATCGACGGGACGAGAGAGTGGGGGAAGATCACCGTGTGCGTCAGGCTGCCGATGGCGCCGCCGGCGAGGTAGAACAGCAGATACCGCACGTGGCCGAACGACTGCTCGACGCTGCTGCCGAAAACGTGCAGATAGACCATGTTGCCCGCGAGGTGGACGATGCCTCCATGCAGAAAGAGCGAGGTCACGAGCGTGACCGCCGCCTCGATCATCGTGTAGTGGAAGCGTCCGGGATCAGTGAGGCGGGCCGGGATGAATCCGAAGGCCTGGATGAGCGACTCGGCGCGCTGACCGATGAGAAGCTGGCCGACAAAGACCGCGATGTTGGCGATCACCAGCGACCGGTTCACGACCGGGGTGAGGGTCCGCTCCAGCGTATTGCGAATGGGAATCATGTGATACGTTGCAACGTGGGTCGGATCATCTCGCGGCGTTCGAAACCCTGGCGGTCTCAGCGCCCGCCGATCCCCGCAGTGCCTTGCCGATGCTCTCAACCACCTCGGCCATCTGCCCCTCGGTCAGCTCCGGATAGACCGGGATGGCCAGAGTCTGATCGGCAGCGGCGTCGGACTGCGGGAAGGTACCGCGCGCGCTCGGAACGTTGGCGAAGCATTCCTGCCGCGGCAGCGTGAGCGGGTAGTAAACCTCGCAGCCGATGCCGTCGTTTCGAAGGTGCTCCAGCACGCGGTCGCGAACGACGCGTCCTTCCGGGAAGCGGACGACGTACTGGTTGAAGACATGCCGGCGGCCTCGCAGCTCGCTGGGAAGGACGATCCGGTCGCGCAGCCCCGCTTCCCCGAAGAGGGTGCGATAGTGCGCGGCGTTTCGCCGCCGTCCCTCGCTCCACTCTTCCAGATGGCGCAGCTTGATGTCGAGGATGGCCGCCTGCAGCGCGTCGATGCGGAAATTGCCGCCGACGTAGCGGTGAAAATACTTCGGACGCATTCCGTGGACGCGGTAGTCGAATAGCTTTCCCGCCAGCGCTTCATCGCTGGTAGTGACGGCGCCGGCGTCACCGAAGGCGCCGAGGTTTTTCGAGGGGAAGAAGGAGAAGCATCCGAGCTCGCTGAGGGAGCCGGCGCGGCGGCCGCCGAGCTCGGCGCCGACGGCCTGGGCGGCGTCTTCGATCACCGCGATCTCGCGCCGTCTGGCGAGGGCGTCGATGGCATCCATGTCGGCGGTCTGCCCGTACAGATGCACCGGCATGATGGCGCGCGTGCGTGGCGTCATGGCGGCCGCGATGGCGGCGGGATCGATGTTGTAGTCGTCGAGTTTGATGTCGACGAAGACGGGAGTGGCTCCAACGCGATCGACCACACCGGCCGTGGCGAAGAATGAATAGGCCGGCACGATGACTTCGTCCCCGGGCCCGATCTGCAGAGCCATGAGGGCGACGAGGAGGGCGTCGGTGCCTGAGGAGACGCCGACGGCGTAGCCGGACGAACAGTAGGCGGCGAAGTGGCCCTCGAACTCCTCGACCCGCTTTCCGAGGATGAAGGCCTGCGATTCGAAGACCGCCTCGGTGACCTGAAGGATTTCATCTTTGATGGTGGCGTATTGCGCTTTCAGATCGAGTAGAGGGATGGCCATGGGAGGGGGAGTTTATCCGATGTGAGCGGAGGGTGATTGAAGAGTGAAGGGTGAGGGGTGAAGGGTGAAAAAAGGCCTGAGGGGGGAGTGATGGGCGGTGGAGTGGAGGGGCGCACGGCGCCCGCGCGGGGAGCGGGGCCGCGCCGCCCGCCCCGGCGGCCGAGGCGGCCGCCGCTCCACTCGAGGCGGTCTGCGCTCCACTCGCGGTCTGCGCTCGATGGGTTGCTTTTGGACGTTGCGGAGGTGTTATGCGTATCAACTGGCGCTGTTCGATCTTC
>JADGNX010000291.1 GCA_017883265.1 Thermoanaerobaculia bacterium | reverse complement strand
GACAGGGCAGCGGTCTGCCCGACATGAGCCAGCACGATCATGCTTTCCTGGCGTAGTAGACGTAGAGCTCGTCGAATGCCTGTGTGGCGCGCGCGATGCGCACTGCGTCGTCACGATGGGCCATGGCGATGCCGGCGATGAGCGCAGCGACGCCCGCGGTGTCGGGCCGGTCGAACCTGGCATCTTTGAGATCGATGTCGTGCACGATCTCGGCGATCGCGCGGAGCGCGCGGCCGTCAAGCCCGGTGCGATCGGCCAGGACCTCGAACGTGCAGCGATCACCGTCGTGCGTGAACTCGGCGTCGAACATGTCGAAGCGGATCTCGCCATTCTCGGTTGTGTATTGCCTGGCCGGAACGAACTTGAACGAGGCGTCGGGGTCGATGAAGCGTTTGATGAGCCACGCGCTGGCCATCCGATCGACGTGAACTCCGGCGCGGGTGACCCAGGTTCGACCGCGAAACACTTCCGGTGCCAGCGCCGGCGGGGCAGGGGGCGCTTCCGCAATCCGCTCCGCGATCTGGCTGAGAAGTGCCGAAGCGAGATTTCCCTTCGGCGCGCCGAAGAAATCGATCGCGCCGATCTCGCTCGTTCGCTTCCGGAGGCGCTGCAGGGAGATACTGATCTGCCCGACGTTTCGCCGCTTGCGGGAGGCGGCCTTGAGAAGATCTCTCGCTTCGACAGCCAGGCTCGCGTAGTCCTCATTGCGAGCGGTATTGAAGAGTTGCTGCACCTCGCTGTCGCTCAGGCCCTCGATCACGCGGGCCTCAAAAAGATTCGCTTCGCCTCCACCGGTGTCGATCTCGCGGAGAGCCCATTGAAAGTCCTCCAGCGAGATCTCCGTGGCCGGCAGAACGTACACGGTGTTCTTGATGGCAACGGCCCCGATGCGCTGCATCCGTCTGGCGATCTTCACCCGCAGATAGCTCGGACTCGGCGGAAGCTGATGGATGAGCAGGAGCCAGCGAGAGGCTGCCGCTGCCGTCGAATCCTCCGGTATCACAGCGGCACTTTATCACCAAGGCCGAGGCGAACGCACGTACCGTATCAGAGGCAGAAACGCGATGATACACTTGCTTCATCCGAGAATGTACCGATGATGAAGAGGCCTGCCATGACCGGGAAGATCGACCAGGGAATGGGCGCTATTCAGGCCGGTGATCGGACGGGCCCGCTGGCCCATGCCAGCCTGTGGGATTTCGTTCTCTACTTCCTGCGTCTCGGCGCTCTGGGATTCGGTGGGCCGGTGGCACTGGCCAACTCCATCCGCCGCGACCTGGTGGAGTCGCGCAGCTGGATCACCGCTGAGGAGTACGAGAACGGTCTGGCCCTCGCGGCGGCCTGCCCCGGACCGCTGGCCTATCAGCTCGGTGTCTATTGCGGATACGTCCGCTTCGGCGTCATGGGCGGCCTCGCCGTGGCGGTGGCATTCGGCCTGCCGCCCTTTCTGATCGTAACCCTCGCGGCATACCTTTACCTTCGCTTCACAGGGAACTGGCAGTTGCGCGCTCTGTTCTACGGCATCGCTCCGGTCGTCGTGGCGCTGATCGTGAAGGGTTGCTGGAATCTCGGCAAACGAACGCTGCGTCGCGATTCGGTGGCCTGGTCGTTCGCTGTCGTGGCCTGCGCCATCACGGTGATCCTGCAGAAGGAGCTGGCCCTCATGTTCCTCTCCGCCGGAGTGATCGGTACGCTCGTTTTCGGACGCGCACGCGGAGCGAAGCGACCCTCAGCAGGCCCTTCCGGGACCGCGGGGAATGCGATGCTCCTCGGGACCATGGCCGGAGCCGGATTCTCCGGAACGACTGGAAAGCTCTTCCTCTTCTTCTTCAAGACCGGCCTTCTCGTCTTCGGCAGCGGTCTGGTCATCGTTCCGTTTCTCAAGACCCAGGTCGTCGATCAGTATCACTGGCTGAACAACCGGCAGTTTCTCGATTCCGTCGCCATCGGGATGATCTCGCCGGGCCCGGTGGTGATCACCGCGACGTTCGTCGGCTATCTCCTGGCCGGCTTCCCGGGTGCCCTGGCGGCGACGGTCGGCATCTTCTCGGCGCCCGTACTCTTCACGGTCGTGGCCACGCCGATTCTGCTCCGCTATCACAAGCACCCGCGGGTCGCCGGCTTCATCCGCGGCGTGGGTGTGACGGTGGTCGGAGTTCTCGCCGGCACGACGTACCTCGTCGGAAGGCAAGCGATCGGCGACCGGTTGACGCTCGCCATCAGCGTGGCCAGCCTCCTGGCGATCACGCTCTGGAAGAGACTCCCGGAGCCGGTGGTCATCCTCGCTGGCGGCGTCACCGGCCTCATCGCGTATCAAGTCGTCCGGCCCGATTGGCTGCTGCACTGAATTCGCGCCAAGAGGAAGGCAGAAGGCAGAAGGCGAGAGGGCAGAAGGAAGGAGGAATGGAGCGGCTTTCGCCTTTCCTTCTGCCTTCTCCTCTGTCTTATTCAGCTTCGCGCAGCATGAAGCGCTTCACCTTGCCGGTGGCCGTCTTGGGCAGTTCCGGCGCGAATGTGATCGTCTTCGGACACTTGTAGGGAGCGAGTGTCTCCTTCACGAGCGTGCGTAATTCCTCGGCCACGGTGTGAGTCGGCTGGATGCCCTGGCGAAGGACGACGACTGCGCGCGGTTTGACCAGGCCATCCTCGTCGCTCACGCCGATCACGGCGCACTCGAGCACCGCCGGATGGCGGATGATGACGCCCTCCACCTCGACAGGGGAGACCCAGATGCCGCCGGCCTTGATCATGTCGTCGGTGCGGCCGCCGTGAAAGAAAAACCCCTGGTCGTCCCGGAAGTATTTGTCGCCGGTGCGGATCCACTCTCCTTTCACGGCGGACTTCGTGGCTTCATGTTTGTTCCAGTAGAGAGCCATAGTGGAGTCGCCCCGCACCAGAAGGTCGCCCAGCTCGTTTGGAGGCACGTCGTCGCCGTTCTCGTCGACCAGGCGGACCTCGTAGCCGTCGACCGCCTTGCCGGTGGAGCCGGGACGGACTTCGCCGCGGCGGTTGGTCACGAAGATGTGGGTGATCTCCGTCGTGCCGATGCCGTCGAGAATCTCGAGCCCGGTGCGTTGCCGCCAGCGATCGAAGATTGCTCCGGGGAGCGATTCGCCGGCGCTGGCGCAGAGCCGGACCGAGCTGAAGTCGGCAGCGGCGCCGCTCTCCATCGCTGCCAGCATGTTGGCGTACGCCGTCGGCACGCCGAAGAAGAGGGTCGGCCGGTGCCGCCGCACCTGCTCGAACACCGCGTCGGGAGTGGGGCGTCCGGCGAAGAGCACGGCCGACGCGCCGACGTGGAACGGGAAGTACTGGGCGTTGCCGAGGCCGTAGGCGAAGAAGAGCTTGGCGACGCTGAAGCAGCGGTCGTCGGGGCGGATCTCGAGGACCGACCTGCCGTAGGTCTGGCAGCAGACCCAGGCGTCGTGCTGCAGGTGGACGACAGCCTTCGGCTCGCCGGTCGTGCCGCTGGAGTAGAGGAAGAAGGCCATCCCATCGCGGTGTGTCTCCGCATATCCATCTCGCGGCGTGGCGGCGGCGCAGCGCTCGCGCATCCCGTCCATGGCCCAGATCTCTGTATCGAGCGAGGAGAGCTCCGACGGAGAGACGATCGCTGGATCCACCACGACGATCCGGGCGCCACAGTCGTCGACGACGTAGCGGTAATCGGCCGGCTTGAGGAGCGTGTTGACCGGAACCGCGACGGCGCCGGCCGCGATGGCTCCCCAGAAGCCGATCGAGAGCCAGCGCGAGTCGGGGGCGATGAGTGCGACGCGTTCGTCCCGGCGCACGCCTGCCGCCCTGAGGACCGCGGCGAAACGGCGCACCGCGTCGTCGAGGTCGCCGTAGGTGAGGGCCCCCTCTCCGTCGATGATGGCGAGAAAGGCCGCCCGCCCTTCGCGCACATGACGGCCGATGAACCACTCCGCGGCGTTGTATCGAACGGGAAGGTGATCGGCAGCCCTGAGGTAACTCTCCATGCCGTTCGCTCGATGAGTACAACTATATGATGCGCCTCCTCAACGTGAGCACGAATCGGCATGAGGCGTGGGCCGGATCAAGTTTGATCCCGGCGGGTGGCCACCTTCTGGAATGTCTTCGCCTCGGGCCTCCCCCCGACCTGGCCCCGACGCTGGTCTTCCTGCACGAGGGTCTGGGCTGCGCAGCCATGTGGCGCGATTTTCCGCGCCAACTGGCCGACATGACCGGTTGTGGAGCCCTCGTCTATTCGCGAGCCGGGTATGGAGGTTCGGAGCCGGTCACACTTCCCCGGCCGATCCGCTACATGCACGATGAGGCGACGGTTCTCGGCGAGCTGCTCGACCGTACCGCTGTTCGCGACGCCATCCTCATCGGCCATAGCGACGGCGGGTCGATCGCCCTCATCTACGCCGGGAGCGCTCCACGCCCGGCGTTGCGCGCTCTCGTCCTCGAAGCGCCTCACGTTTTTGCCGAGCCGGTCGGCCTGGAAAGCATCGCGGCGATGGCGCAGCAGTATGAGACGACGAACCTCCGGGAGCGTCTGGCCCGACATCACGGAGCGAATGTCGACGTCGCGTTCCGCGGCTGGAACGATGTCTGGCTCCATCCCGAATTCCGCCGGTGGAACATCGAGGAATTTCTCCCGTCCATCAAGGTCCCGACGCTTCTGCTGCAGGGAGCGGACGACGCATACGGCACCCTGCGGCAGATCGAAGCGATCGAGCGCCAGGTTCAAAGTACGGTCGAGACCCACTTCGTCCCGG
>JADGNX010000062.1 GCA_017883265.1 Thermoanaerobaculia bacterium | reverse complement strand
TGCATCGGCTCGACCACCTACGTGGAATACAAAGGCTCATTCGAGCGCGACCGGGCACTGGCGAGGCGTTTCCAGAAAATCGAAGTGGGAGAGCCCACGGTGGCCGAGACCATCGAGATCCTGACCGGCCTGAAGAGCTACTACGAAGAGCATCACGGCGTCGTCTTCACCCCGGAGGCCGTGCGCCTTGCAGCCGAGCTGTCTGCAAAATATCTTCACGATCGTCACCTTCCCGACAAGGCCATCGACGTTCTCGACGAAGCGGGGGCCCGGGCACGGATGTTTCGCGGGAGAGAGACCCTCGTAGGGCCCTCCGCCTCTCCCGCTGCGGTGACCGAACCGGCCGCCGGCCAGTCCGCTGGCAGCGTGGCGCTCTCTGCAACTCCGACGGTCATCGATACTCCGGAGATCGAAGCGATCATCGCGCGCATGGCCAAGATCCCGCCGCAGACGATCGCCTCGAACGAGAAGGAACGTCTGCAGAAGCTCGACGCCGATCTTCGTGCTGTGATTTTCGGGCAGGATCACGCCATCGCACAGCTGGTGAGCGCCATCAAGCTCTCCCGTTCGGGATTGGGCAACCCGGAGAAGCCGGTGGGCTCGTTTCTCTTCTCCGGTCCGACCGGGGTCGGCAAGACCGAGCTGGCCAGGCAGCTGGCCGTAGCCCTAGGCGTGGAGTTCATCCGCTTCGACATGAGCGAGTATATGGAGCCACACACGGTTTCCCGTCTCATCGGCGCACCCCCCGGGTACGTCGGTTTCGACCAGGGCGGACTCCTCACCGATGCCATCACGCGTACTCCTTACGCCGTGCTGGTCCTTGACGAGATCGAGAAGGCTCACCCCAATCTGTTCAGCATCCTCCTCCAGGTGATGGACCATGCCACGTTGACCGACAACAACGGTAAGAAAGCGGACTTCCGCAACGTCGTGCTCATCATGACCACGAACGCCGGGGCGCGCGAGATGAGCGAGGCCGGCGTCGGCTTCCAGAACAACGCCGGCAGCGGAAAGGGACGAGGGGCCATCGAGAGAACGTTCTCGCCAGAGTTCCGCAACAGGCTGGACGCCTGGATCGCATTCGACCCGCTCTCATTCGCCACGACCGAGCTGGTCGTCGACAAGTTCGTGGGCGAGCTTCGCGCGCAGCTCGTTGCCAAGAACGTATCGATCGACATCATGCCGGCCGGGCGCGCCTGGCTGGCGCAGCATGGCTACGACAAGGCCTTCGGCGCTCGCCCGATGGGGCGTCTCATTCAATCGAAGATCAAAGAGCCCCTCGTCGACCAGATCCTCTTCGGCTCGCTGCAGGAGGGGGGAAGAGTGACGGTCGACGCTGCCGCCGGCGAGCTCTTCCTCGACATAGCCGGCAGCCGAGAGCAAGCCAAGCCGAACCCTGCCGGGTGAGGCCGGCTCTTCAGAGGACTGGCTCTTGAAAGCGGAAGACCGATGGAGTCCCGGCCAGCCATCGCAGTTCCCCGATCCTCGCCTCGTCCGCGGCGACATCGTGGCCCTGGGCGCCGATCTGACCACGGACACTCTGCGCGATGCTTACTTCCACGGCATCTTCCCCTGGCCGGTCGAGGGTCTGCCACTCCCCTGGTTCTCGCCACGTCGTCGGGCCATTCTCGACTTCAGCGATCTGCGGGTCGACCGTACATTGCGGCGGAGCCTGCGCCGGACCACTCTCTCCTTCACCATCGATACAGCGTTCAACCGCGTCATCGAAGGCTGCGCCTCCGCATCGCGCCCTGAACAGGAGGGAACCTGGATTCTTCCGGAGATCATCGAGGCCTACCTCCGTCTCAACCTTCAGGGAGAGGCACACAGCGCCGAGGCCTGGGATGGCGGCCGCCTCGTTGCCGGGGTGTACGGTGTCGATGCCGCTGGTCTCTTCACCGGCGAGAGCATGTTCCATCTCCAGGCCGACGCCTCGAAGCTCGCTCTTCTCCACCTGGTTCGTCATCTGGCGGCGCGCGGCGCCGAGTGGATCGACATCCAGCAACTGACACCGCATATGGCCCGGCTGGGAGCGCGGGAAATCTCGCGCGCAGCGTTCCTCGAGCGTCTCGCGGTCACGCAGGCGAAGCGACTGGTCCTCTTCGGTTAGAACGGACGGCGCCGATGCCTGTAGTCGAAGTCTGAGGATTCGTCTCTCAGAGTTCAAGTGATAGCGCCAGGTGCAGCGGGGCGCGCGATCGCGCCCTCCCGGCTCAGCTGGCGCCGACGATGAGACCGGCCATCGTGGTCAGCAGATCGGCCGTGGAGTACGGCTTGAGCAGGAAGCCGACGTGCGGATTGCGGAGATGATCCTCGAGATCCCTTTCTGTGGCGTGCCCGGTAGAGAAGACGATGGGCATCGACGGCCAGCGAGCCCGAACGCTCTCGAATACCTGGCGGCCGTCAATATCGGGAAGAGCGACGTCGAGGATAATGATGTCAGGCTTGAATTCGTCAACCGAATCCACCACGTGCTCTCCCCGGTCGAGGATACGGACCGTCATTCCCTCGCTCTCCAGGCTGGAGCCGATGCCGGCGGCGATGGCCGGCTCATCTTCGACCAGCAGAACGCGCAGACCGTGACCCGGATGCCGTGCTGCTTTCGGTCCCGCTGTGATCACCCCGACGTGCGGATCGACCACCGCTCCCGGAACGAACACGTGGAACGACGTCCCTCTGCCGATCTCGCTGTCCACAAAGATGTGTCCACCGTGGCGCATGACGATCTGGTGAGCGATGGCCAGCCCGAGCCCGTTGTCGGCTTTCTTGCTGGTAAAGAGCGGCTCGAAGATGTGTTTGAGATTCTCGGCGTCGATTCCCTCTCCGGTATCGATCAGCTCGATATGAACGAAGCGGTCGGCCGTCGGCACCGAGCCGAAGCGGTAGATGGCGTGACTCTTTCCAGTCGTGGCCCGAATGCGCAGGATCCCGCCATGGGCGGCCATGGAGTCGCGGGCATGGAGTCCGAGATTGACTATGGCTTGAGCCAGTTGCAGGCGATCGGCCTCAATGTACATGGGATCCGAGGGTTTCTCGATCTCCAGGCTGATCCGGTCGTCCAGCAGCGGGCGAAGCTCCTGTCCGATGGTTGTCAGAAGCTCGGAGACTTCGAACACCATCAAAGCCGGAGGGGAGGGGCGAGTGAAGCGGAGAATGTCGTGGGTGATTCGCCGTCCTCGATCAATCGAGCCGTTCATCAGATCGGCGAAGCGGAGGATCTGGGGATCGTGAGCCATTTTCTTGCGGATCACGCCGATGAATGGCTGAATGCCCATCAGCACGTTGTTGAACTCGTGAGCCATCTGCGCGGCCAGCCGGCCGATGCTGCTCAGGCGGCTGGCCTGCTCCAGTTTCTGCTCGAGCTGTTTGCGCTCGCTGATCTCCCGCGTATTGAGGACGATGCCGCGGACCTGAGGATCGTCGAGAAGGTTCGTGGCAATCGCTTCCATCATGAGCCACGAGCCATCCTTATGGCGCACACGAAGCTCGGCGGACTGAATAGCGCCGGCGGAGAGGCAGCGCTCAAAGGCCGCTCGGACGTGGGGAATGTCCTCGACATGCACCCGGTCGAAAATCGACGTTCCCACGAGCTCCGCCGGCTCGTAGTTCAGAATGGCCTTCAGCGAAGGACTCACGTACTGAACCACGCCGTCGGGGTCGACGATCGTGATGATGTCCGAGAGTTTCTCGGTCAGCGCCCGGAAATACTGCTCTTGATCCTTCCCGCGACGACGGACAAAACGCCGCTCACCGAGATCCTCCGTATCCTCTTTATCCAGACGTACCACGCCGACGATGCGTGGACCGTCCGCCAGATTCACACATGCCATTTCGATCTCCAGCGACAGGAGCCTGCCATCGCTGCGGCGGAACGTGCTCAAACAGCGCCCTTCGCGCATCTGGCCTTTCAACACTCTCTCGATGGGTGGCCGGTCGGCAGGGGACAGCAGCAGCAGGCACGAATCCAGCGCCATGAGCTCCTCAACCGAATATCCGGTCAAGGACGCAGCCCTCCCGCTGACGAATTGAAAACGTCCGCCACCATCGACCACGAACAGGCCGATGAGCGCTCGTTCAGCAATCGCCTCGAATAAGGCGCGTGAGTCGCTTAGCTGCGTGGCAAGTTCTAGAGGGAGCGTAATTTCCTTATCTCCGGATCGTTGCGAGGATGAGACCGCAGGCCCTTCCGGCCGAGTCCGGCCACTGGATCCCCACTGTCTGGCAGAGAGTAACCTTTCGAGCCACGCAAGACACGTGTTAATTCATCTCACAGTCGAGTGAAACTTTCCATTTTCATGCTGCCAGGACGGCACGCCGCTCCCTGCCGAGAACAGAGGCTGCGTCCCCAACTCCGGGTGACCCTCGTCGCACAGCGCGGCCTTTTCCATTTCAGGGTCAGCAGGATCGAACAGAAGTTGGTGTGGCGATCAGGGTCTCCCGGCCCAGGACGGAGCGGCGGCATATCGTGCGCCCGGCGCGTGAGGGCGTTGGGGCCGCACGCCTCCAGCGAGGCTCTGCCGTCGCCACTGGGCTAGAATTGCGCACCTTCATGGGAAGTCAGGAACGCCGTCAGGCCGAGAGAATCATGCTCACGCCTCCGCTCGCCGGGAGGCTGCACGATCAGGATGTCCGGATCGTCGACATCGGTCCGCGCGGAACTCGACTGGAGCACGACGAGCCCCTGCACGCCTCCGATCCCGCTCGCCTCAGCTTCTTCTGGCTGGGCGATGAGATCTCTCTCGATTGTCTGGTGGCCAGGAGCGATGCGGAGCCGCATAGAAGCCCGGATGGAGTGAGCATTTTCAACAGCGGGCTGGAGTTCCGGCCTCCGGTGGATGGCCGCCCGTCGCAGTTCCGGAGGATGCTGTCGTCGCTCGAAGAGCGGGAAGAGATCGAGCGCCTCAAGACCCTGGTGGAAGCCTCGAAGCTCATCAACTCGTCGATCGAGCCCGATGCCCTTTTCGAGTCGATCCTCTCCGTCGCCCGCAACGAGCTGGGCGTCGAGCGGGGCACGCTTTACTTCGTTGACGAGGCGAGCAGAGAGATCTGGGCCAAGATCGCGGGAGGCCTGGCCGGGAGGGAGATCCGCCTGCCGATGGGGAAGGGGATCGCCGGAACGGTCGCCGCCACCGGCGAGCACATCATTCTTCACGATGCATACGCCGACGACCGCTTTGATCGCTCGCTCGACAGCAGCTCCGGCTTTCGCACCCGCTCGATGCTCTGCGTGCCGATCAAGAACCGCGAGGGCAAAGTCGTCGGAGTGCTGCAGCTCCTGAACAAGACCAGAGGGTCGTTCGGAGAGCGCGACCTGCAGTTCCTCGATTCCATCTCCGACCACATGGCCATCGCCATGGAGAACGCCACTCTCCATCTGCAGCTCCTCGAGAAGCAGCGGATGGAGCGGGAGCTGCAGCTCGGCCGCGAGATTCAGAGCGGTCTGTTCCCCTCACCACCCAGCGACATCGCCGGAATCGAGATCGCGGCCATGAGCCTTCCCTGCTATGAGGTCGGTGGCGACTACTACGACTTCATCGAGCTGCCCCAGGGCGATCTCGGGCTGGCCATCGGAGACGTCTCGGGGAAGGGCGTGGCCGCAGCGCTCATCATGTCGAGCGTACAGGCGGCCCTCCGCGTCGCGGCGCCCATCGAGCCGGACATCGCCATGCTCATGGCCCGCCTCAACGCCCTTCTTTTCCGTTCGGCCCGCGGGCGCAAGTACGCCACGTTCTTCTTCGGCCGCTTCACACCGTCGACGGGTGAGCTGCGGTACGTCAACGCCGGTCACAACCCGCCATTCCTGGTCGACGCGGGCGGGGTGCGCCAGCTTCTTTCGACCGGCAGGCCGGTCGGCATTCTTCCCGACTCTCCCTTCGAGGAGGCCATGGTCCGCCTCGAGCACGGCTCGAGCCTCGTCCTCTACACCGACGGTCTGAACGAGGCTGGCGATCCGGAGGAGGAGGAGTTCGGCATGGAGCGGCTGGAGTCTCTGGTCCGGCAGACCGTGGCCCGCGACGAGGTGGCCGCCATGCCGGCACGGATCCTCGACGCCATCATCCGCTTCGAGCGCGGCGCTCACGCTACCGACGATAAGACCATCGTGATCCTGCGCCGTACGTAGAGCGAGTTCCGAAACGCGAAACCTGCCCGACAGCGCGACCGCGCCCCCCTTACCGTTGCCTGCCGCCTGCGAACAGTGCATGATCGACCTCGCCTTCTCCATGACAGACAAGAAGCCGGAGCACTCAGGCCCGTCGACTGCAGATATAGAGCGCGACGCCGATCCACGAATCCCGCTGTCTCCTACGATGCGGGATCCCCGGCCGCGCGGAATGGACGCCGCCTCGATCGCCGAGTCGTTCGCGCTCAAGATGATGTACTCGATCGCCCGCAACGAGTACACGGCGACGTCTCTCGACACCTTCCATGCGGTGGAGCTCTCCCTCCGCGACCGCATCATCGATCGATGGTTCCTGACTCAGGACGCCTACTATCGACACGACGCCAAACGGGTCTACTACCTCTCGCTGGAGTTCCTCCTCGGCCGTTCGTTCCGCAGCAACCTGCTCAACCTCGGCGTCACGGCGGAGTACACAGAGGCTCTCAAGAGCATGGGCTTTGACCTCGCGCAGCTCGAAGGGGAAGAGCCCGACGCCGGTCTCGGCAACGGCGGCCTGGGGCGTCTCGCGGCCTGCTTCCTCGATTCTGCGTCCACCCTCGCTCTCCCCTTCTACGGCTACGGCATTCGATACGAGTACGGCATCTTTCGGCAGCAGATCGAAGAGGGCCGGCAGATCGAGGGGCCCGATAACTGGCTGCGCTACGGCAATCCATGGGAGGTGGCCCGCCCCGATGTCTTCTACCCGGTGAAGTTTTACGGCCGGGTCGATTACCTCAAGGACGAGACCGGGCGCGACCGGTTGACCTGGGTCGACACGCAGGACGTCTACGCCATGGCCTACGACATGCCAATCACCGGGTTCCGGAACGACACGGTCAACTCGCTCCGGCTGTGGGGCGCGAAATCGAGCCGCGAATTCGACCTCGCGCAGTTCAACGCTGGTGAGTACGTGGCGGCGGTCGAGGACAAGACCAAGACCGAAAACATCTCCAAGGTTCTCTACCCGCCCGACGACCGCTACGCCGGCCGTGAGCTCCGTCTGAAACAGCAGTACTTCTTCGTCTCGGCAACCATCCAGGACGTCATCCGGCGCTTCATGAAGCGGCTTCATCATCGATGGGAGGATCTGCCCGACAAGGTCGCCATCCAGCTCAACGACACCCATCCCGCCGTGGCCATCCCCGAGCTGATGCGCGTCCTGGTCGACGACCAGCGGGTGGAGTGGGAGGATGCCTGGGCCATCACCCAGAGGGTCTTCGCCTATACCAACCACACCGTCCTTCCGGAGGCGCTGGAAGTCTGGCCGACGGAGATTTTCCAGCGTCTCCTTCCCCGTCATCTGCAGATCATCCAGGAGATCGACCGCCGCTTCCGGCTAGCCGTCAGCGAGCGCAACCCGGGCGATTACGAGCGGGTACGCCGTATGGCCGTCATCGACGACAGCGGACGCTCGATCAGGATGACCAATCTGGCCATCGTTGGCAGCCACTCGGTCAACGGCGTCGCGGAGCTGCACACCCAGATTCTGAAGACGACCATCTTTCGAGACCTCCACGAGTTCTTTCCAGGGCGCTTCAACAACAAGACGAACGGCATCACGCCGAGGCGCTGGCTGCTCCAGTGCAACCCGCGGCTGGCCAGTCTCATCACCTCATCCATCGGCGAAGGATGGATCACCGATCTCGATGAGCTGCGCCGGCTCGAGGTGCTGGTCGATGATGAAAGCTTCCGCGGCGAGTGGCGCGCCATCAAGGCGGCCAACAAGACCGACTTCGCCCACTGGGCAGCCCTCCAGGGGATTCCGATCGATCCCGACACGCTGTTCGATTGCCAGGTCAAGCGCATCCACGAATACAAGCGGCAGCTCCTCAACGTGCTGCACGTGATCGCGCTCTACAACCGCATCGTCAACGGCCGGTACGACGAGCTGCCGCGCACCGTCATCTTCGCCGGCAAAGCCGCTCCGAGTTACCAGATGGCCAAGCTGATCATCCGGCTGATCCACGAAGTCGCGGCCATGGTCCGCAGTCATCCGGAGGCGAGGAAACTCCTGAATATCGTCTTCATTCCGAACTACGGTGTCTCCTGCGCCGAGAAGATCTTCCCCGCCACGGAGCTTTCCGAGCAGATCTCTACGGCCGGCATGGAGGCGTCGGGGACGGGCAATATGAAGGCATGCCTGAACGGCGCGGCCACCATCGGAACGCTGGACGGAGCCAACGTGGAGATCCTTCGCGAGGTCGGCCCGGAGAACATCTTCATCTGCGGCCACACCGCTGAGGACATCGCCGTGTTGCGTTCATCCGGCTATAACGCCAGGGAGTGGATCGACCGCGACCCACAGCTCCAGGAGGTCATCGCCACAATTTCCGAGGGGGAGATCGAGAGGAGTCATCCGGGGCTGTTTCGCCCCATCGTCGATGGGCTCCTGGGACAGGATCCCTACTTCCTCTGCGCCGATTTCAGCTCCTACCTCGCGTCACATCGTCTCGCCGAACGGGCCTATCTCGACCGCGATGCCTGGACCAGGATCTCCATCATAAACACCGCCCGAATGGGTCTCTTCTCCGCCGACAGGACCATGCGCCAGTATGCCAGCGAGATCTGGAGCGCCATCCCGGTCCCTGTAATGCTGGTGCCCGACAAAGGCTGATGAGGGCGCGCCGGCATTGCCGAAGGATCGAGCGGCAGCGCCTGGATGCTCTCTCGGCTTTCCGGCAAGCAGTCGTAGTTACCCGAGCGCTGCCAGGAACTCGCTGGCGAAGCGGGGACCTTTCCCTTCGTCCTCGTGTTTGAAGAAGACGTAGGCTCGGCTCCAGGCCTGGCGCTCCACCCGTGCCGCCCACTGGCCAATCTCCCCTTCGGCATATTCGGTTCGCCGGAGCCGGAGATAGCCCCACGATGCGGTCGGCCGGACCAGGGCGTCGCGATCCTGGACCTCGTCGGTGTCGGCGGCGCAGAGCGCGATGTCACGCGCGCCCAGGAGGCCAAAGATCTCGTCGTCGTACCAGGAATCATGGCGGAACTCGAAGGCCACGGCCGGTCCGGCCGGGAGGGCGGCGATGAAGGCGCCGAGCTTCGCAGCATCTTTTTTCGCGTAGGGCGGAAGCTGAAAAAGGACAGGACCGAGCTTCGACCCCAGCACAGCGGCGGCCTCGAAGAGAAAGGAAACGTCGGCCGACGCGTCGACCAGCTTCTTCTGGTGCGTGATCCGCTGCGGTGCTTTCAACGCGAAGGTGAAATTGTCGGGCACCTGGGTCGCCCACCTGGATAGGGTCGTCACCTCCGGCATCCGGTAAAACGTGTTATTGATTTCCACAGCTCCGAACCGTTCCGCATAGTAGGGCAACATCTTCGCGGCGGGGAGATCCTCCGGATAGAACGTCCCCTTCCATTCCTTGTAGCTGTAGCCGCTGGTCCCGACGACGATCTGCATGAGGACAAGAATATAGGGAAAGTGGAGCGGCGGCCGAAGCGGCCGCCGCTCGACCAGGCTCACGGCGCCCTACTTTCCCTTGTACGTCACCCGCCAGATCTTTCGCGCGCCGTCGTCCGAGATCAGCAGCGATCCATCCTTGAGGGCCAGCAATCCTACCGGCCGTCCCCACACCCGCCCGGTCGACTCGTCGAGGATCCAGCCGGTCACGAAGTCGTCGTAGCCACCGGCGGGCTTGCCGTTGCGGAAGCGAATGCGGACGATCTTGTAGCCGGTGACCTGCGCCCGGTTCCAGGATCCGTGCAGAGCGACGAAGGCGTCGCCGCGATAGTCAGCCGGGAACATGGAGCCATCGTAGAAGGCCAGGCCGAGGGCCGCGGAGTGCGCCTGGATGAGGACGTCTGGAACGCGCGTCTTCGCGACCAGATCGGGGCGCAGCTTCCCGTTCTTCGGGTCGGGATGCGCTCCGCTATAGGCAAACGGCCATCCGAAGAACTCGCCGGCCTGCACTCTCGTCACGTAGTCAGGAGGGAGATTGTCCCCTCGTTCGTCGCGCTCGTTGACCGTGGTGAAAAGCTCGGAGCTTCCGGGACGGAAGGCCATGCCGGTTGGATTGCGAAGGCCGGAGGCGAAGATCCGCCTGTTCGCTCCGTTGGCATCGCAGACGCTGATGGCCGCTCGTTCCGGCAGCTCGTTGGTCGAGTCGTTGGAATGCGAGCCGATGGCGATGTAAAGCCTGCCGTCCGGGCCGAAGACGATGTTGCGAGTGGAGTGCCCTCCGGTCGGCACTTTGGCGATGAGGTCGTAGTGCCCGGTGACCCGCGTCTGACCCGGCTTGTAGGGGTAGCGGATGATGGCGTCGGTATTGCCGATATAGATGTAGCCGTCGCGGAATGCCAGCCCGAACGGCTCATTGAGGCCGTCGGCGAAGACGAAGCTCTGCTCCGGGACTCCGTCGCCGTTGGCATCGCGCAGGATGACGATCTTCGAACCGCCTGTGTCGGCCACGAAGATGTCGCCGTTCGGCGCCTGAGCCATGAAGCGGGGATTCTCGAATCCGCCCGAAGCAAACGTCCGGATCTCGAAACCGGCCGGAAGGTTGAGCCGTGCTCCGGCCGGCGGCGAGACGATGTTGGCGATGGTTGCATTGCTCGGCGTGGCATAGGGTGGTGGAAGATTCGTCGACCGGATGTCGTAGTGTTGGAGCGCCGCCGCGTCATGAGTATTCACCGGCTCGCTCCCCGGCCCGGCAAAGCAGGAGGTTGTGACAAGGAGAGCGACGAACGGCTTACGAAGAGGCTTGATCAAGGAGACCTCCGGGATGCAGCGGTCATTTTATCCGGGCCGGCGGCTGCCGCGTCATCACGGTGAAAGGAATCTCACTTCGTCGCGTAATCCCACTCCTCCCCGCCGCGCTCAATGATCGCCGGAAGATCGTCGACCACCAGAAAGCGGTCGCGGTATCGGTCGAGAGCCGTCCGCGCGAACCGGCCGAGGTATTCGTCGCGGTTGTGGTAGCGCCGGGCGAGATCCGCTTTGGGCCATGGAATGTACGATCCGACAAAGCTGGCCCGCGACTCCGGAAATCCGATCTTCGGATCGCGCTGGTTCCAGCCGGTGTACGTGGCCACCGGGACGTCGATCTCCGGGAGATGCACACCGGCGATGTCCAGACCGTCCGCGGTGACTTGCGGCACGAGCGACGGATAAACGCCGTCGACCTGCGGCGGCTCAGTGACCACGCCTCGGCTCCAGCCGGCTCCGAACCCGGTTCGATAGACTTCGTAGTTGAACCCTGGCAGGCCGACTCCATGGATCGCCTTCACCGCCAGTGCGCTCACCGGGACGAGCGTCGCATCGCTGACGTGTGGATGGCGGCTGTCGGGCGGCGCCACATTCTCGCGCGTCCATTGATCGAGCGCAGCGGTGAAGCCGTGGCGCAGTTGCTCGATGCGAAGGGGATTATCGAGCTGCTGCCCCAGGAGCGAGCGTTCGGCGCTCAGCGCGGGTGGGAAGGGACCTCCGATGTGAGCGAGTCCCGCCACGAAATAGATACGCACCTCAGGCGGCACGTCGAAGTCGGACTTACCATCCGGCGTGGTGTGAATGAGCGAGCCGCCGCGCGACCAGTATTCGTACGCCGTGTTCACGTAGAAGATCTTCGGCACTACACCCTCGGCGCGCGCGCGATCGAGAAGCCCCGAGGTCGCTCCGGTTCGCGGATCGGTCTCCGGGTTGTCGGTGAACGGGAAGACGTCGGTGGGGTAGAAGAGCGGCGAGAGTGGCTGAGCGTCGCGTGAGGGCTGCGCGAAGCGGTGATTGAAAGACCCGCGCCCCGCGCCGGCCACATAAACGAGCAGGGCATCGAAGACCTGCCGCCCCTCCTCGTCCGCGTTGAAGCCCTGCCAGACCAGATGGCGGAGGAAGCGGCCCGTCTGGGAAATACCCATGGCATAGGCGTAACGCGCGTGCACGATGGCGTCGGGATCGCGCTTCGCGTACGCCGCGAAATCGCGCACCGCGGCCAGGCCACAACCGACGACGGCCGGATCTTTCGCAGTGTAGAGGACCTCGTAGATTCGCCCTGGAACGAAGCCGCCGTCGAAGTGGATCGTCTTGTCGTCGCCGAAACGCCACTGCTTTCGCGAGATCGCCTTTCGCTGCGCCAGCGGAGCGTCCCGTTCGGTGAGGATGGCATCGGTCGCGTGTACATCGGCCACCCGGTATCCGGTTCCGCCGATCGTGCCTGAGATGACATGACCCACAGGATGGTCGAGTGTTTTCTCCGTGACGACGAAATCAGCGCGCACGCGGCCGGTCAGCCCACGGACGATGGGCGCCTCGAGCCGCAGCAGCTTCGGATCGGGCCTGATGTCGAACTGCCACCCGACTTCGGCCAGGGTGTAACCCTGCCGCAGGTAATACTCGTCCGTGTTCTGTTCGCGGATGAAGAAGCGGCCGCCCCGGTTCGGAACATTGACGAAAAGAACACCGTTGGCCCGTGCCGGATCCTTCGGACGAATGAGGTCCAGGTCGGCCGTAAACTCCACGAGGCCCCGTTCGTTCCGCGGCGCCTTATCGAGATCGACGATCGCTGCATCGTGCGGATTCGCCGGGTCGAGCACGTAATGAATGCGTCCCTGAATGCGCTCGTAGGAGCCGGCGAGGCCGAACGACCTGGCACCGAGGTAATCGGAGCGAGAGGTGATCTCGACCCGATCGACACGGGCGAACGCCATACCGGTGATGAAAAAGAGGAGCAGCGAGAGGCGCATGCCTGAGTTTACCCCGGCGAAAGGCAGGCTTGCCATCACGTAGGGAGTCATCCGGCTCCATTGATCCGAGAGCGAACTCACGATACGTTGTTGGCCGCCCGCTGTTCGTTCGCATGCACGGTTCGCGAATCAAGATCCCTTTCCAGGCCTCGACGCTTCTCGTCGGGGCGGGGTTCCCGCTGCTGGCGTCCGTGGCCCTGGCGTGGATCCCAGCTCTCCATCAGCGCTTCCTCGCTGTTCCGCCCGTATGCTGGAGCAGGCTCCTCCTTCATCGCGATTGCGCCGGATGCGGCCTGACCCGCAGCTTCGTGGCCATAGCGGGCGGCGAGCTCTCGGCCGGGGTCCAGTGGAATCCGCTGGGACCTGTCCTCTACCTCTATCTATGTGCGATGGCGCTGTCAGGAGCTGCGGAGATGATCTTTCCGCGACTGTGGCCATGGAGAAGGATCGAGGCCGTTGGCACGATCGCGATGTTGGTCTGGTCGGGCGTTGATGTCGTGGCTTTCTATTTCGGGTGACCTCTCCCGGATCCCGATCGCCCGACTCTTCGGCTCACGATCTCTGTGAAGCCGACCCTGAATCGGTCGTCAAGGTTCAGGGGGCCTCACGATTCACGATCCCCGACTCTTCCCCGCAGCTTCTTCTGGTCGGCGCGGCGATTCTTCTGCTCGAGGCGCTTCCGCTTCTCCCCTTTCGGCGTCCGGGTTGGCCGTCGCGGTCTCTCTTCCGCGATGGCGCCGCGCAGGAGCTCCTCCAGCCGGTCGAGAGCGCGATCGCGGTTCGCCAGCTGGCTCCTGCCGGCCTGCGAGGTGACGCGCAGGACATCCGAGCGGTTGATCCTGCCCGCCAGCCGTTCGCGCACGCGAGCCTTGCGGTCCTCCGGGATCGGCAGCGCGCCGACCTCGACCTCGATCGTGACGCGCGTCTCCACCTTGTTCACATTCTGCCCGCCCGGCCCTCCGCTACGCGACGTCACGGCGCGCAGCAGCGGCGCGGGCACCACCAGGCCGTTTCCAAGGTCGAGATCGCGCATGAGCCGACATGATAGCCACTCCACCCGAGGCTCACCTCAAGAGCGAGATGTAGAAAAGAACTACCTGAACATGTTTGAGTCTTGAGAGTCAAAAACCGGGCTCGGGCGCGGGCTCGGGCCCGGGAAAGACTCGCAGACTACCTTCGCATCGCACAGATGCTCACGAAACTCATCAAATCCCGACGGCGCCCAATGAACCACCCGAGCCCGCTCCCGAGCCCGCGCCCAGCTTTTGTCACACTCTGAGAGAGGAATCCTCAGACTTGGGCTGTCAAGAGTCCAAGAAACCAGAACGGCCT
>JADGNX010000061.1 GCA_017883265.1 Thermoanaerobaculia bacterium | reverse complement strand
GTTCGGTTCCGGTGGCGGCGCGCCAAAGGCGCTTGCCACCGGCTAATTTCCGGCACGCCTTCAGCGTGCTCGTTGTGCGGGCGTGTAGTCGTGATACCAATCAAACCAGCGTTGGGCAACAGGCCCTCACGCACTGGGCTACGGTGATACCGCCGCTCCGCGGCTTAAGAGTTGCGATGACTAAAGAGTGAAGTGAATGCCACTAACAGAGCACGCGGGTAATCCGGGGCTCGTCCGTACTTCTGCCTTCTGCCTTCTGCTTTCGGCTCATCCCAGTACCGGCGGCTTGAGCCCGCGATTCCAGTGCCGGTGCTTCGCAATCGCAGCGATGAATTGCTTCGCGACGCGCGAAGTCTCTTGATCGCTTCCAACGATCACCCCCGCTGCCGGATCGGCACCCGGTCCGGCCTCGGGATGGAGCTCTGCACCGGTGATTCCCGCCCTTGCCAGCAGATCGGCTCCGGCGCCGGTCGCGGCGATCGTCTTGTAGTGCTTGAAGGCATCCACCAGAAATTCGATGGCCTGCCCCTCGCGCTTCAGGGCTTCGATCGCTGCCTTGCCTCCCGGCACGTAGACCGCGTCAAACAGGACCGAGCTGGCGGTGAAGATGCTCTCTTCCGCCACCATCTCCCCTGCGCCTGCCGTCTTGAAAGCACCGACATGGCGGCCGACCAGTCGCGCCACCGCCCCTCCGGCCGACAGCGCTTTCTTCATGGCGTTGATGGCCTGCCCATCGCTTCCATCGGAGACCAGAATGGCCACTTTTCGCGTGGCGATCGACGGTCTCTTCGGCGCGTTCGGATTGTCCAGCATCCGCAAGGCCGCAGACTCACCAACATTCCTGTTCACACGCTTCGGCTGCCACTCGGCCGGATTCGCATCGGCCGGGTATCCGTGGTTCAGCGGCCCCTCCACCTTCGGAACCTTCTTCATGCCGAGGCCTCGCGCCACCCGCCTGGCCAGGCCGGCGTCGACGTTTCCGAGCATCCCCACCATCCGCTCGCGAATGGCCACGACTTCGCACTTGCCGAGCTCGAATTGCAGAGCCTGGACGATGTGCTCCTGCTCCGGGGGCGACTGGCTCTGCCAGAAAAGCAGGGCCTGGCTGAAATGATCGAAGAACTTCCTGCTGCGTTTCCCGCGCAGCTTCACGCCGTTCAACTGCCTCGGGAACGTCACGAAGCCGCCGTCCTCCGACCCCGCCTGGAAAGGACAGCCTCCTCCGAGCGTGTTCGGCTCGTAGGCGATGCGCCCCTCATTGATGGTCTGGCGCATGTGGCCATCTCGCTGGAGGTTGTGCACGGGCGAGATCGGGCGATTGATCGGGATCTCGTGGAAGTTCGGACCGCCAAGGCGGATGAGCTGCGTGTCGAGATAGGAGAAAAGCCGCCCCTGCATCAGCGGATCGTCGGTGAAATCGATGCCCGGAACGATGTTGCCGACATGAAACGCCACCTGCTCGGTCTCGGCGAAGAAGTTATCGGGATTGCGGTTGAGAGTGAGCCGGCCGATGCGCTGCACCGGCACCAGCTCCTCCGGAATGAGTTTGGTCGCATCGAGCAGATCGAAGTCGAACTTGTCCTCATCGGCATCCGGGACGATCTGCACGCCGAGCTCCCACTCCGGAAAGTCGCCGCCGGCGATGGCGTCCCACAGATCGCGTCGGTGAAAGTCCGGATCCTTGCCGGAGATCTTCAGAGCCTCGTCCCAGAGGACGGAATGCATCCCCAGAAGCGGCTTCCAATGAAACTTGACGAAGTGCGACTGCCCTTTGCTGTTCACCAACCGGAAGGTGTGCACGCCGAACCCTTCCATCATCCGCAGGCTGCGCGGGATGGCCCGGTCGGACATGACCCACATGATCATGTGCGTGGACTCCGGCATCAGCGAGATGAAGTCCCAGAAGGTGTCGTGCGCGGAGGCGGCCTGGGGCATCTCGTTGTGCGGCTCAGGCTTCACCGCATGGACGAAGTCGGGGAACTTCATGGCGTCCTGGATGAAGAACACCGGCATGTTGTTCCCGACCAGATCGAAGTTCCCCTCTTCGGTATAGAACTTCGTGGCAAAGCCGCGTACATCGCGAGCGAGATCGGTTGACCCGCGGGAGCCGGCTACTGTCGAGAAGCGGACGAAAACGGCAGTCTCCCGCGACGGATCGGTGAGAAAGCCCGCCTTCGTGTACTTCGTCATCGACCGGTCGTAGACCCGGAACACGCCGTGGGCCCCTGAGCCGCGGGCGTGGACGATCCGTTCCGGGATTCGCTCGTGATCGAAATGCGTGATCTTTTCGCGGAGGTGAAAGTCCTCCAGCAGAGAGGGCCCGCGCTCGCCGGCGCGGAGCGAGTTCTGGTCGTCCTCGATCCTGACGCCGTGATTCGACGTGAGAAATTGTTGATCGGAGTTTTCCCTCTCCGGCTCGAGCTCCGCGATCTTGGCGCTGGTATTCTTGACGGTCCCGCGGGCGCGCGACGGCAACCCTGGTGACCTCGATCGACTGCCGGCGACCCGATGGACCGCTTCGGCTGAACGCGGCGTCGTCGATTTCTTCGACTTTGTTCCGGTGGACTTCGTTTCCCTCGATTTCACCATAGCTATACTCTCCCTTGGTGACCCAGTTACGTGGATGTTCTTGGCCTTGCGCAACGCTTGCCACCTTCGTGTGCGCCAGTGTCATGGCCGTGGCTTCAACGGGATTCTGAAGGTCTAATGCTGCTCTTCTTGTCGCGTTGGCCGAGGTGGCTTCGGAACTATTGCTCCGCCGTTCCCGTCGAACATCCACGGATTCGTTGGTCAGGATCAGCAGGGAGGATTGATCGCATGCGGCTCCCCATCTCGTTGTTCGTCTTGCTTCTTCCGGCGGTCGCCGCAGCCGACGGGCTGGCTGACTTGCGCACGGCGCTCGGTCGGCTCACAGCGACGACGCCGGTGCACGGCACGCTCGACCTCACGTCGACATCCCGCTCGAACGAGGAAGACAAGACCAATGAAGGAAAGGTTTCTGTCGGATTCGAGATCGGCGAGGGCGGCCTTCACATCATTTGCCCCCGTGCGATGCTGACAGAGGCGACGCAGGAAGCTCGCGCAGAAGCCCGCGACCCGGAGCGATCGACGCCGGTGCAGGTCGGGGCCGGTCACGTCCGGCCGCTCGATGTCGCCGCCCTTCTCGATGGCGCCGCTGCGCTCGGCGTACTCCTCGAGTCCGCGCAGCTCGTTCAGACGAAACCCGCAAGCCTCGGCGGCCGGCCGGCGCACCTCTTGTTGTTCAAGGTCGTTCCAAAGGTCTCGAAATCAGAAAGCAAACATATGAAGAAGTTCGACTGCGCGCTGTCGGTCTGGGTCGGCGACGATGGAACGCCGCTTGCCGCAGAGGAGTCGACGTCCGCCAAGGCCAGTTTCCTGCTGATCAGCGTCGAGGTCGATCAGAAACATACCTGGACGTATGCTCGCAACGGCGACCGGCTGATCGTGACCCGTTCGGAGGAGAACAATAAGACCGACGGACTCGGCCAGCACGAGACGTCGCACACCCTGAAAGTGGTGCGAGTGGAGTGAACATAAGAAGGGTGAAGGGTGAAGGGTGAAAGAGAATCAAAGGATGAAAACGACGGGAGGCTACCTTCAATCTTCGCGGGTCCTTTTCGTCGCCTGACACCTTCCCCTCCACCGCCTTTCACCTCCACGTCTTCTGCTTCGAACCTTTCCGCTCCTTCACGCCGTTGACCCCCTTCATTCTTCTCCCCCTTTCGTTCACCATCTTTCACCCCTCACTCTTTCACCCTGCACCCTTCACTCTTCCCCCTTCCATTCATACCGCTGTGATGCACTTCATGACATCTCGGTGCATCTCGTTGTAAACGCGAAACATACGATCGTTCTCCCTCGTTTCGGCCAACAGAAGCAAGTAATGACAACGGATGGCGGCCCATGCCATGCAGTAATCCTCATCGAACGAGGAAAGGAGCACTCATGAAGAAGAAATCAATGATCGCAGCCGTGGTGATCGTGGTCGTGGCCGCGGTCGGGCTGTTTGTATACCGCGACAAACAGGCGAAAAACGCCATGTCGTTCCGCTTCGTGGCGATCGAAAAGGGGAACATGCAATCGAAAGTATCGGCCACCGGAACGCTCGGAGCGGTGAAGACAGTCAGTGTCGGGACTCAGGTCTCCGGACAGGTATCCGAGCTCCTGGTCGACTATAACGACGTGGTGAAGAAGGGGCAGCTTCTGGCGCGGATCGATCCGACCCTGGCGCAGTCGGCGGTCGTCGACGCCCAGGCAAACCTCGACAAGGCCCGGGCCCAACTGCTGCAGCTGCAGCGTGACGACAACCGCAATCGCGATCTGACCAAGGCCGGCCTCCTCGCTCGCAGCGCCGACGAGCAGAGCCATTCGTCCGTGTCGGTGGCCCAGGCTGACGTGCGGTCCGCAGAGGTGGCGATGGATCGCGCCAAACAGAATCTGTCCTACACCTCGATTTATGCGCCGATCGACGGCGTCGTGGTCGATCGCAACGTGCAGCAGGGACAGACGGTCGCTGCCAGCCTCTCGGCGCCGCAGCTCTTCCTCATCGCCAACGACCTGGCCCACATGCAGATCCTGGCGCAGGTAGGCGAAGGCGACGTGGCGCAGATCAAGGAGGGACAGAGCGTGAAGTTCTCGGTACAGGCGTTGCCGAACCAGACCTTCAGCGGAGCGGTCGACCAGGTCCGCCTTCAGTCGACTACAGCGGATAACGTCGTGGACTACACGGTGGTCATCTCCGTCGAGAACGCGCAGAACAAGCTACTGCCGGGTATGACCGCCCGCGTCGATTTCCTGACGCAGTCGGCAACCAATGTCCTCAAGATCTCCAATGCAGCGCTCCGCTTCAAGCCGACCGACGATCAGCTGACGCAGATGGGCGTGCAGAAAGCAGCGACGCCGGCGAAGACCGCGAGCAGTAGCACCACCGGAACCAGCGGAGGCTCGACCTCGACCATGTCCGCTGCCGATCGCGCAGCACGTCGCGCAGCACGGGCGGCAAGCGGCACACGGCCAACCGTAGCTACGCTCTACTACCTGGACAAAGACGGTCATGTGGCCACGACGAACGTCCGCACCGGAATCAGCGACGGCACAAACACCCAGATCGACGGACACACCATTCAGGCGGGCATGAAAGTCATCGCCGGGATCACGACCGGCACCCAGGTTGCGCAGACCTCGACCGCGAAGACGACCAGCAGTCCGTTCAGCGGCAATAGCCAGCAGCAGGGTGGCAGGCGTCCGGGAGGTTTCTGATGGACGACGTCGTCATCCAGACCAACGCGCTGACGAAGACGTACGAGAGCGGCTCGAACTCCGTGCACGCTCTTCGAGGCATCGACCTCACAGTCCATCGCGGCGAGTTCATCGCCGTGATGGGCACCTCGGGCTCCGGCAAGTCGACCCTGATGAACGTCCTGGGCTGCCTCGACACGCCGACCTCTGGCAACTATCTGCTCGACGGCGTGCACATCGAAACGCTCGACAAGAATCAGCTCGCAGCAATCCGCAACGAGAAGATCGGCTTCGTCTTTCAAGGCTTCAACCTTCTGGCCCGAACCAGCGCCCTGGAGAACGTGGAGCTGCCGCTGCTCTACGACCGTAGCGGCCGCAAACGCGATACGAAGGCCATGGCCATCGCTGCCCTCGGCCGCGTCGGCCTGGGGGATCGGCTCAATCATCAGCCGAGCGAGCTCTCCGGCGGGCAGCAACAGAGGGTGGCCATCGCGCGGGCACTGGTCACCGAGCCTGCTCTGGTGCTGGCTGACGAGCCGACAGGAAACCTCGACAGCCGGACCTCGATCGAGGTCATGGCGCTGTTTCAAGCCTTGAACGAACAGGGCATCACGGTCGTGCTGGTCACCCACGAGCCGGATGTCGCGGTCTACGCCAAACGGATCGTGGAAGTGCGCGACGGCCGAATACGCCGCGACGCGCCGGTAAAGAATCGCCACAACGCTGCAGAGGATCTCGCCGCGGCGGAACTGTTGCCTGACGATGATCTGGTAGCCGGGCCTTCGGCAGCCGACGCCGCGGCCGGTGGCGGCGCTTCGACGGAGAAAGCCGCGGCGGTCAGCAGCGGTGAAAGGAGCGTGGCATGAAACTCATGACTCTCGTAAAGCTGGCACTGCAGGCCATCCGCAAGAACAAGATGCGGGCCACCCTGACCATGCTGGGCATCATCATCGGCGTGGCTGCCGTGATCGTCATGGTGGCGGTCGGCTACGGCGCCCGCTCCCGCATCAAGGAGCAGATCAACAACCTCGGCACCAACATGATCGTGATCACCCCCGGTGCCTCGACTCAGGGAGGAGTCAGCCAGGGAGCGCAGGCCTTCGCCACCCTGACCATCGACGACGTGACCAAGGTGCGTGCCGAAGCACAATACGTCACCGCGATCTCGCCGGTCGTCGTCAGCAGGATGCAGGTCGTTACACCGCAGGGAAATTGGCGGACTGCGATCAACGGCGTCGACACCGACTACCAGACCATCCGCAACTGGGCGGCGGCGGACGGGGCCTTCTTCGGCCCCGACGATGTCCGCAGCTCGCGCACGGTAGCAGTCCTTGGCCGCACCGTGGCGCAACGTCTCTTCGCCGACAATGAGCCGGTGGGGCAGGAAGTGCAGATCGGGAACGTGCCGTTCACGATCGTCGGAGTCCTCGCGCCGAAGGGTCAGACCGCCTCCGGCACCGATTCCGACGACGTGATTCTCGTTCCGTATACGACCGCCTCGACGCGTCTGTCGGGAAAGCCTCGCATCCCTCAGATCATCGCCAGCGCCGGATCGGCGCAGGACATTCCTGCAGCGCAGGACGAAGTGCGCGCTCTGGTGCGCGAGGCGCATCATCTGACTCAAAACGACGACGACGACTTCACCGTCAAGAACCAGAACGAGCTCGCTGACGCCGCTGCCAGCTCGACCAACGTGATGACGTTGCTGATGGCCGCCATCGCCTCGATCTCGCTGCTCGTCGGCGGCATCGGCATCATGAACATCATGCTGGTGTCGGTGACCGAGCGGACGCGCGAGATTGGCATCCGCCTGGCCATCGGCGCGCGCGGCTCGGATGTCCTCACCCAGTTTCTCGTCGAAAGCATCGTCATGGGAGTCATCGGCGGAGCGATCGGCCTCCTCACCGGAGTGATCGGTGCGAAAGTGCTCGGTCACTTCACCGGTTGGGAGACGGCCATCTCGCCTCTCATCATGGTCGTCTCCATCGGGTTTTCCGGCGCGGTGGGAGTGTTCTTCGGCTACTACCCGGCGCGGAAGGCCGCGGCTTTGAATCCGATTGAGGCCCTCAGGTACGAGTAGCTGACGTTTACGAAGGCTCTTTGGAGCTGGCTGCCGGCACGATGGCCGGGTCGGTTCGGCTGGACCTGCCCGATACGGGCTCGGATCTGGTTGAGCTCGGGGCAATGGCCGGCCTGGGCTCGGAGAGGGGCAGGGTGACGATGAACGTCGATCCGAAGCCGACACCCGGGCTCTCGACCCGCACTGTCCCGCCGTGGAGCTTCACGATGTTTGCCACGATCGACAAACCGATTCCCAGTCCCGGCAGGTGAGTGGCCGTGGCCTCCGCCTGACGATACAGCTCGAAGACGTGGGGCAGGAAGTCGGCGCTGATGCCGGCGCCCGTATCGATGACCGACAATCGGGCGTTGCTGCCATCGGCCTCCAGCCGGACGTCGATTTCGCCACCCGGTGGTGTGAACTTGATGGCGTTGCTCAGCAGGTTCCAGACCACCTGCAGGAGTCGCACGTGATCTCCGCGCAATGGTGCCGGATCGAGCTCCAGGTGCTGACGGATCTGAATCCCGTGCCCGCTGGCACTGAGGGCGGTCACCTCGAGGGCCGACCTGACGACAGCCGCCAGATCGATCTCAGTCATCTCGACGTTCAGCTTCTGTTCTCGAATGCGGGTAATGTCGAGCAGATCCTCGGTGAACACTTTCAGCAGCCTCACGCTCTCATCGACGTGAAAGACAGCTTCCGCGGACATGTCCGGATTCATCTTCGCCAATTCGATCCAGCCGGTGATCGACGTCAGCGGAGTGCGCAGCTCATGAGCTACCGTTCCGAGGAAGGAGTCCTTGTATCGGTTGGCGCTCTGCGCTTCACGAAATAGCGTCGCTGCGGAGATGTCGTGGGCGATGCCGTACATCCGGACCACGCTACCGGAGGCGTCGCACTCCACGTTTCCCCGGAAGGCCAGGATGATCACCGACCCGTCCGGACGGATGGCGCGGTGCTCCAGCTCGAAAGGCACACGGTTTTCCATCGATGCGCGAATCGTGCGGTCCACTCGCTCGCGATCACCAGGATGAACCCGGCTCAAATAGCTCTCGTAGGAAGCCCCGAATGACTCCGGCGAGGTGCCGAAGATCCTGTGAAGCTCCTGAGTCCAGAGGACCCTATTCCGGGCCACATCCCATTCCCAGCTTCCGAGACCGGCAATCAATTGCGCCTCCTCGAAGTTCCGGGTCTGATGGTCTCGCTGCTGAATTGCGGTACTAAGGGCCTGCTCGCGCTCCTCGAGCCGTTCCACGTACGTCTCGCGCTCCCGCGCAGCCATGATCATTTCCCTGGCTGCGCGGCGTCCGTAAATCACGATCGCCGCTGTCAGCAGAAGAAGAGCGAATGCAATGATCTTCTCCTGTTGCCCGATGCTGGTGAACTCACTCTCCTGCTTCCTGAACGCCAGCGATTCTTTCGCTCGCAGCGCATTTGCAACTTTCTGAAGGGGGTCAAAGACCCGCGTATGGGCCTGGTCCATCGCGGCCATTGCCTGCGACGCCGCGGCGAGATCTGAGCGCGAAAACGCGTCGATCGTCAGGTAGGCATACCTCTCCACGACCGCGGCGGAGGCCACCGCCGAGTCCAGTTTCTCCAGCGCCTTGGTATCGCGAGAAGCAAGCAGCTGTTCTCGGAGGGACTGCGCCTCCTTGCGGAACGCGGCTCCCGCATCGGTAACCCGTTTTCGCTCCCCCGGAACGTTTCTGCTCAGGAAGATGTCGTTCCCTGGAGCGTCCAACTCGGCCTCGAGGTTTTCGAGGCGGTCGACCCGACTGAGATCCTCGGCATTCTCGCGATTCAGAACCACGCCATCCTCGTACCGCAAGGCCAGATGGTGAAAGAGCCCGTAGCTCAGCCCCAACACGAGGAGAGTCAGCCCGGCCAGCCCGAGGAAAAAGAGTTGGATCGTCGAGCGATTCGCGCGAGATTCGCTCGCAGTCAAGCGTCGACCTCCTCTGCATCGATCCCTTGCGCCATGGCAAGGTAGACCTCTCCTGCCACGCATCGCGTGCGTTCGGCGCTGACCAGGTGATCGCCTGCCTTTAGGGGGGAAGTCATCAATACACTGCTAATGGATGCTGCCAACAATACACGTTAAACGGCGGATAGACGAGGGGTTCCACCGCGAGGCCTGATCGGCCGCGCTCGGTGGGGAGTCGCTTCTGTCTCCTCTCAGCGGCCCACAGCCGCCTCGCCCCGCAGCGTCATGATCGTGCTGGTGGCGTGGGCCACGAGCTTGCCGTCGGCTCGGACGATGTCACATCCGTAGTAGGTCACCGAGCGGCCGCCGTGGATTGCTCTCGCCGTGGCGCGGAGCACGTCCCGCCAGACCGGACGGAAGAAGTTGATCTTGAAGTCGATACTGGTGAACGATTCCCCCTCCTCCAGTCCGCCCCAGTGCGCCACCCCCATCGCGGCGTCGGCGATCGTACAGAGGACCCCGCCATGGATCGTCCCCATCGGATTGGCCTGCGTTTCGAGGTCCGTGGTCATCTCCACCGTGCAGAAGCCCGGCTCGATCCGGCTCACGCTGAACGGGAGCGTCCTGGCGATCGGTGGAGGAAAGAGGATCGATGTCTTCTGATCGGGAGAAGCGGTTCCGTCGATCCACTGCTTCATGAGCTCGGCGTTCTTTCGCGCCATTCGCTGCCTCCGTTTCACTCGAATCGAGCGCCGAGTATCGGACAAACAGAGCTCGATTGTCTCCTCCGCCAAGTGCCTTCTACGGCCGAGCGGCGTGAGCAATAGTCCCCAAGCCATGGCCGCCCCTTCTACCACCTGGGAGAAGAGCGTACCCTTCTGGCCTCAATCATCGAGTCGTCGGATGACTCGATGATCGGGCTTACGATCGAGGGGGCAGAGGGACTCCCCCAGCGGCGTCTTTCCCTTCGATGCAGTATTCTTTCTGCCAGTGCTTTCCAGGACGAGGTTTGAAAAGGAGAACGAGATCATGAAGCTGCTCAATACGGTCCTGGCCACGCTCACCATTGCGTCGGCGGGAGCGCTGTTCGCTCAGGAACATCCCACGGCAACGAAGAGCGACCCTTCGAAGACGTCTACGGCAACGACGACTGCCTCCAGCGAGCACCCGGAACATCCCATGGGCGACAAGGGAAAGAGCGAGGCCAAGGGCGCCAAGAAGTTCTCGATCGATGAGCTCGAAAGTGCCATCAAGCGGGACGTAGCGAGCAAGGAAGAGGCCGGCGGCGGCTACCTCCAGCTCAAGGACAAGGCCACGAAGAAGACCTGGCTTCTGAAGCTCGATCACGTTCACCGCGAACGGCTATCTCAGCTCGATCCCCATACGTATTTCGCCTGTAGCGACTTCAAGTCGAAGGATGGTCATCTGGTGGACGTCGACTTCTTCGAAAAGGAGAAGGATGAGAAGCTCGAAATGTCCGACATGACCATCCACAAGATCGACGGAAGAGCGCGGTACGGATGGAAAGAGAAGAACGGGTTCTGGAAGCGTGTTCCAGTCGCGAAGTAGAGACTTTCAGATCGACCAGCTCGATACTCACGAGCGGTGTTTCCAGGCGCAGGATGCTTCGGTTTTCGAAGGACGTCGAACCCTGTGCGCAGCATGAAGGTGGATACCGGGATCGTGAGCTGGTTGGCCCGTGCGGAATCCGCGGCAACGACGACTGCTCGCTTCTTCCACAACCGCCGCATCGCCACGCTACCGCGACAATGACTTCGACCTGGCGCTCGACTTTCTCAGCGTGTAGCACTGCACAACGAGGAGAACGGTGGCTTGATTCGAGTCGCCGGATAGCGACGGCAGCCGCTGCGAAAAGGCGTTAGGCATCGGAGACGAATTCGTCTCCAGGACCTTTTGATGGTCACGGCGGCCTCGGGTAGCTCTCTTGCATCACTCCTTGCGGGTTTCCATGCGATCGGCCGCGGGCCACGGTTCCCAGGCACGCGGTGGCACAACCAAGGGTCCCGCAGTCGAGGGAGGAGAGTCGCCGGAAAAGAGGGGCCGCATGATCACGATTCCAACAGAACCAATTGGGAGCATCCCGCGGCCGCTGGACCTGATCGAGGCGGTGGCCAGAGGGAGCGCCGAGGACCCTGCTCTGGAAATGCTATACGACGCAGCCGTCCGAGACACTATCGAGCGATTCGAAGCGACCGGCTCTCCCGTCATCACCGACGGCGAGCAGCGGAAGTATCACAACTTCTGGACCTACTCGGTCCACGGTCTGCCGAACACCGCCCCCGACGGCTTCAAGATCCCCTTCTCGGCCGGGCATACGCGACGGATGCCGCGACTGACCGCCGGTCCCTTCCGTTACCGACGCCTGGCGGACAGCTATCTGGACGTGGCACTCCGATACGCGCACCGGCCGGTCAAGCAGGCGGTCATCTCCCCCTCGGCACTGAGCCTCATGTATCCGGCCGAAGGAATCGAAGGGTATACCCGGGAGCAGTTCATCGACGACCTGGTGCGCGAGCACGAAACGGAGATCCGGCGGTGTCTGGCCAAGGGCGCACACAAAGTGCAGGTCGATTTCACCGAGGGACGGCTGGCTGTCAAGATCGATCCGTCGGGCGATCTGCTCAACAGCTTCATCGACCTCAACAACCTGGCACTGTCCCGCTTCTCTGCCGAAGAGCGCGCGCGGATCGGCGTCCATACCTGTGCGGGAAGCGACCGCGATTCAACGCACAGCGGCGAAGTCGACTACGCCGATCTGCTTCCCAGCCTGTTCCAGCTGAAAGCCGGAAACTTCTATATCGCGCTTGCTGGTGAGAAGGATCGGCCTTATGTGCTGAAGATCATTCGCCGGTTCCTGAAGCCCGATCAGCGCGTCTTCGTCGGCGTCGTGTCACCCATAGACCCCCATGTTGAAACGCCGGAAGAAGTGCGGGACCGCGTGCTGGAGGCGGCCGAATACATTCCGGTCGAGCAGCTCGGCACGACCGACGACTGCGGCTTCTCGCCCTTCAGCGACGACACCACGACGACGCGCGACACTGCGTTCGCGAAGATCACTGCACGCGTTCGCGGCACCGCTCTGGCGGCGGAGAGGCTCGGAGGCCGCTGACGGTGATGCCCCAGGACAACGAGGACGAACTGCTTCGCTCCGTGGCGATACAAAACGCGCAGAGCATCCTTCTGGCCCGGCAGCGGGCCGAGCAGGAGCTCGTCGCGGCGAAGGAAGCCCTGGAGTTGCGGACGGTGGAGCTGGAGCGAGCGAATGAGCTCATCCTCACGATTGCCGAGAACGCTGCTTCGTGTCTGCTGATGCTTGACGATCGGGGCATGGCAACCTACATGAACCCGGCGGCGATCGAGCAGACGGGCTATACGCTGGAAGAGCTGGCCAGGGCGCCGTTCCATGATGTTCTCCATGCGCCGGTGGAACGCGGAGGCCATTCCGCAGATGCCTGCCCGATCAGGAACGCGCGCGAGCGTATGCGGCTGCTCAAGAATCAGAGTGACCTCTTCGTGAGAAAGGATGGCTCGACATTTCCTGTCTCCTGTTCGCTCTCGCCATTGCAGCGAGACGGGCAGGCCGCCGGCGCCGTACTCGAATTCCGCGACATTACCGACGAGCAGCTGGCGCAGAAGACGCTGGAAGACGCGAATCGACGGAAGGACCAATTCCTGGCCACCCTCTCTCACGAGCTGCGTACGCCGATGACGTCGGTCCTCGGATGGGCGCGAATGCTCAAGCTAGGCCTTTCGGCAACTGAGACCCGCGAAGCGATCGACGCCATCGAGAAAGGCGCCGAGATCCAGGCGCAGCTCATCGACGATGTGCTGGACGTCTCCCGGATCGCCGCCGGCAAGATGACGTTCAACGCCATTCCCCTCGATGTCGGACCGGTGCTGCAGGCGGCGATGACTACGGTCCATCCGGCCGCCGCCGCAAAGGGCATCGAGATCCTGGCCAGCGTCCCGCCGCTACTCCCCCGCATCCTGGGCGACGAGGGTCGTCTGCAGCAGGTCATCTGGAACCTCCTCTCGAACGCGGTGAAATTCACGCCTCGCGGCGGCGCGATCACGATCCGCCTGACACACGCCGGCTCCATCCTCCGTCTTACGGTGGAGGACACAGGCAAGGGAATCGAGGCCGATTATCTCCCTCACGTGTTCGAGCCATTCAGTCAGGAAGACGGATCGATGACGCGCTCCCATGAGGGGATCGGCCTCGGTCTGTCGATCGTCCGGTCGCTCGTCGAGCTGCACGGGGGCAGGATCCGGGTAGCAAGCGAAGGAGCAGGACGAGGTGCGACGTTCACGGTCGAGCTCCCGGCCATCGAGTCGGCACCGGCTGTCGATCGCATCGCGCTAAAGCCAGGCCCTTCGACTCCTCCGCTATCGAGCACGGTCGAACTGCCGAGCCTCAACGGTCTTTGTGTTCTCATCGTCGACGACCAGGAGCTTACGCGCGACCTCCTCGCAGCGATCTTCGACCGCGCCGGCGCCGAGGTATCTGCAGCCGGCTCGGTGCGTCAAGGGCTCGAACAGTTCCAGGCCCGATCCCAGGACGTCGTGGTGTGCGATCTCGCCATGCCCGAACAGGATGGCTTCGCGTTCGTGCAGGCGGTCCGGGCCCTTCCCGCTCCGGGAAATGAGACACCGATCATCGCGCTCACCGCATTCGGCCGGCCCGAGGACCGTAAGCACGCACTCGCCGCAGGTTTCGACGAGTACCTGAAAAAGCCGGTCGACCCCGGGGCTCTGGCGTCGATGGTGCTTCGATTGTCGGCCCGGCGGCGATGAGCGGGCGGGGCTAGAGTGGTGTGTAAGTCTCCAAAAGGCAATCGCTGCAGCAATCGTTGCCTAAGAGGCAAGCGCCGTGCAGGGACATTCACAGGGAATGACCGCGCCAGCGCGGGCG
>JADGNX010000290.1 GCA_017883265.1 Thermoanaerobaculia bacterium | reverse complement strand
GAAACCAGAAATCAGAAACCAGAAATCAGAAACCAGAAATCAGAAACCAGAAATCAGAAACCAGAAACCAAACCCCTTCTAGTTTCTGGTTTCTGGTTTCGAAATGCGACTCACATACCCTTCACCCTTCTCTTTTCACTTCTCACCCTTCAAAGATTTGTCGCGGGCGGCGCGGAACTCGTCTCCAGGCCGCCAGTTCGGGACCGCCGGCGCTTGTGCGGCCTCCCATCCGAGCCAGAACCCGAGCCTGGACATCTGGACCCCTTCCGACCAGTCCCACTTCGGATCGAATTCGTCGGTCGGCTGGTGGTAGTTGTTTTCCCGGTAGAAGTCGCGCTGCTTCTTGCCAAATCCCACCGGTTGTCCAATGACGTCCGCTCCTGCCTCGATCGAGAACGCCGGGATGCCGACCTTGCCAAGGCTGAAGTGGTCCGAGCGGTAGTAGTGACCCTGCTCGGGCTCCTCATCGGGGTCGATGCGCAATCCGAGGCCTTTTGTCACCTGCTGGGCTGTCGGATAGAACGTGGTCCGCTCCACCCCGGTCATGATGACGTTGCGCACTTTGCCCATCTCGAAGACGCTGTCGTAATTGATGTCGACGGCGATCCGTCCGGTCGGGATCGGCGGATTCTGTCCGAGATAAGCCGAGCCCAGCAGGCCCTGCTCCTCGGCCGCAACTGCGGAGAAGAGGATCGATCGTTTCGGTTTCGGGTTGGCCAGTGACCAGACGCGAGCCATTTCGAGGAGGACGGCGCAGCCGCTGGCGTTGTCGATGGCGCCGTTGTAGATCGAATCCCCATTCTTCGGTTTCCCGATTCCGAGGTGGTCGTGGTGTGCGGTGTAGAGGACCGCCTCGTCGCGAAGCTTCGGGTCGCTGCCAGGAATCTTCGCCATCACGTTGGCCGAGTCGAAGGTGCGGATGCTGCTGACCAGATTTCCGTGAAGCTTGAGATTGAGAGGCACGGGACGGAAGTCGCGCGAGGCGGCCTGGCGCGTGAGCGTATCCAGATCCTGTCCTGCCGACTGCATGAGCGACCGGGCAACTGCCTCGGTGATCCATGCCGCCATGTGGATCGCCGGCTGGCCCGGCTGGAGTTTCACGTAGTCCTTCTCCCGGCCCCACGAATTTCGGACCACTTCCCACGGATAGCCGGCAGCTTCGTTTGTATGAATGAGGATGACTGCCGCCGCTCCCCTGGCACCACCGATCTCGTACTTGTAGGTCCAGCGGCCGTAATACGTTCGGGTCCTTCCCTTGAAGAGATCGGGCTCGCTGGAGCTGGCTGGTGGATCGTCGACCAGCATGATCAACGTCTTGCCGCGGGTATCGAGGCCCTTGTAGTCATCCCAACGGTACTCGGGCGCGATTACTCCGTGGCCGACGAAGACGACGTCGGAGTCGAGACTGCTGCTCGTGTTCTGCGATTCATCGGTGCCCACCCACTGATCGAGATAGGTCAGCGGTCCGAGAGCGGCCGACCCATCAGGCTTCGTGAATGCGATGCTGCTCTTCTCCGCCTGCGTGGTGACGCCTAGGAGCGGCACCTTCTGGTAGTACGTGCCGTCATCGCCGGCCGGCAGAAGACCGTATTGCTCGAATTCGCTGGCCATGTACGCCATGGCGATGTCGTCGCCGCGCGTGCCGGGCCCTCGTCCCTCGAGCAGATCGTCTGAAAGAAAGCGGTCATGAGCCTTGAGCCGTGCCGGATCGAAGCGGTTCAGGGAGCTCTGGACCGTGGCTGGAATGGAGCTGCTCAGAGCGGGGGTCGTTCTCGCTGGCGCTGCCGCGAGGGCCAGAGCGAGGGCGGACAGGAGGAGGATCAAAGTGAGCCGTTTCATGGGCAAATCATATACGGGCGGTTGCCGGTTGCGCACAAGACTCGCTGTGCGGCTCGACGTCTGCCGCTGGAACGGGCACTGTTTCTCGCATGCGAAAATATGCCATCGACAAACGCAAAACTCGCGATCGACAAACGAGTACCATGTTCGCCTCCTGGAGGTCACACATGGGAATCGAAGTACGCTGCCGCGTCGTCATTGACGGCGAGAGGTCGGAGCGAAAAGTGTTGCTGGAGACCGAGGAGGTACTGGTCGCCGGCACGCCGCGGGTGAAGATTCCCTTCCGCGACGTCAGCTCGATCGACGTCGAGCCAAATGCCCTCACCATACGGTGGGGCGGTCGCGAAGCTCATCTCTCGGTCGGCTCCGGCGCTGCGGCATGGGCCGACAAGATCCGCAATCCGAAGCCGCTCACGGCCAAGCTGGGAATCCGAAGCGGACAGCGGATCACGGTTCTCGGGAAGGTCGATGAAGGCTTTCTGACATCGATCCAGGCGCTCGGAGCCGACCTCTCGCGGCACACCCGCACGGCGACCGATCTGCTCTTCTTCGCGGCCGACCGCCGCTCCGATCTCGATCGTCTCGACGAGTTGAAGTCGACGCTGACCTCGGCCGGCGCGATCTGGATTCTCCGGCCCAAAGGAGGGAGTGCCATCACCGAGAGCGACGTCATGCAGGCAGCCCGCCGGGCAGGTCTCGTCGATGTGAAAGTCGCCCGCTTCTCGGAATCACACGCCGCGGAGAAGCTGGTCATCCCGAAAGCACAGCGCTAGAAAAAGCAGAAGGCAGAGGGCAGAAGGCAGAAGTTTACGTCGTTGCCTCCTTCTGCCTTCTGCCCTCTGCCCTCTGCCCTCTGCCTTCTGGTACGGGCCATGCGATCATCGCCGGCATGGACCACGCGGTCTCGCTCGTTCAGGCGTATCTGCAGCTCAATGGCTATTTCACTTCGGCCGAGTATCCGATCGTGGCGGCGGCGGGACGGAACGGTTTTCGAACCCTGACCGATATCGATATCCTGGCCTTTCGTTTTCCTGCCGGTGTGCCGATCTCCCTCACGCGTGAAGAGCCGATGGTTGACCAGCCCGTGAGCGAGATCCCGGCGGCTCCGCCGTCGCGGTCATTGCCGCAGGGACTCGATCTGGCCGGCCTCGATCCCGGTCTCGGGGTGCCCGCCGACCGGATCGACCTCATCATCGGAGAGGTCAAGGAGGGAAGGGTCGGGATCAACTCCGGCGCTCGCGAGCCCGATGTGCTCAAGGCCGTCATCGACCGTTTCGGACACTCGCTCGACAAGGAGCGTCTGGTCCGCGAGCTCCTCGAGACCGGAACGGTCATCATGCCGTCCGGGTATCAGGTCCGCTTCATCGCCTTCGGCGCCTTTCCACCCGGGGAGAAGGTCCCGCCGTGCCGGATCATCAGTCTCGGCCATGTTGTCCGTTTCCTGCAGGACTATGTTCGACGGCACTGGGGAATGCTTCGCCACTGTCAGTTCAAGGATCCCGCGTTCGGCTTCCTGATGACGATGGAAAAGGCCCGCCGCGGGGGAGCAGGGCGCCGCGGTGAGCAGGGGGTCGAAGTCGTCCCCGCCGAGAGCGAACAGCAACGGGTCGCGCGCCCCCGCCCTCCGAAAGCAGATGGCGCCGGCCCCCCCGGCTCCCGGAGCCGGCGGTAGGACCTATATTGATTCCGGTCCTGGCTTAAATCGCGACTACTAGCGACGCTTGTTCATGCTTTGTCGAGTACATTGCCCGTCAGCGATCTGTCATCTGAACATTACAGAATCGACCGAAATATTGTGTTCTACGGTTCCCTTCCTCGTTGTCTCACACAACACACCGATATCCTCATATTTTATTGGTTAGAACCTAGTCCGTGAGGTGTCGGGCTTAGTGCCGAGGCTTCTCGTGCGCGCCTCCGCGACCAGGTTTATGACTACCAATGCTCCCGGTTCTCGACAACAAGTCGAGGTGGCCGAGGGCTGCAGCATCTGGGTCAGTGATGATCCAGCCTGTGGCACGCCGCGATGAGAGACGCGGCCCCGACCACAACGACGTTCGGCGGCAAGAGGGAGCAGACATGTTGAAGAATAAGCTGAACGGACTGACGATCGGATTGATGCTGATCGCAGGGATAATTGCTCCTTCGGTCCATGCCACATCGCTCGCTACCCTGATCGGCCCTCCGGCCGGCACCATTACCCAGGGCAATCTCGTCTTCAGCAACTTCAACACTACGCTCGGCGGCGTGAACGCTGCTCCAACGGCGATCGACGTTGCCGCCTTTACCACGGCGGCAGGCGCTTCGGGCCTGCGGTTTACGTCTCTGCCGGTCGCTACCCAGTTCGCTCAGGCCACTGGCGGGGCCGCCGGAGGTGCCAATGCCCGGGAGCTGGTGATCGAGGTCGACTTCACCGTCACCGTCACCGATCCCTCGTTCGTGATTCACCAGGTCACTCAGTCCATCGACCCGACCTCGCTGGCCACCGGCTTCTCGAGGATGCTCAGTGTTACCGGGATTCCGCCCGCTACGGCCACGACGGTTGCTCTGAACAACTGTATCGTCGGGTCGGGTTTCATCGGCGCGGGCTGCCCCGCTCCCAGTGACACGTTCACTCTGACCACCAACGCCTCGACGTTCGACGTCGACCGCCACCTCGATCTCCAGGTGGGAGCGAAACAGGGAAATACCCTGATCGCCGGGAGCATCTCGACCGGGTTCTTCGACGTGACGTTCCCCGAGATCTCGTGCGCGGCGCTGACCTCTGTGAGCATCGCGACGACGGGCAGCACGGCGGTCTGCGCCGGAGCGACCGGCGGGACGGCCACCGTCACCGACACGGGCAACCTCCTGGCGAATCATCAGTGGGGATACCGGACCGCGACCGGCGGCTTCATTACTCCGCTGCCGTCCTTCGACCCGGCGTACATTATCAATGGTCCCGATTTCCCCGCGCCCGGAGCGTATCTCCTCGTCT
>JADGNX010000289.1 GCA_017883265.1 Thermoanaerobaculia bacterium | reverse complement strand
TCATACGCATAGCCTCCGTAGAGTAGGTACCGCAGCTTACGAAACTTCGAACCGATATGCACGAAAAAGTAACAAGCGGATTTTGTCGGAACTGACCGACCGCTCCATTGCACAAAGATGACCTCGCGTCCGGAACCCCTAAGCGCGTGACATATTAATGATTTAGAGCCGAACCGGCAATCGGAGCAGCAACGCGAATCCAATAAATCGAATTTGCTACACCGGTTTACTGAATCGAACACAGTTAGTTTTGAGTAGTTTTCAGTTCCGTTTGTTCGCACTTGCCCACGAGCGACCTGCACACTCGACGTTACCGGCCCGAGTTTTCAGGCCGGAGTTTGCCAACCGGGCGAGCCTGGACCGCGGCGGATTGAAACGGCTCGAGGAACGATCAGCGCGACTAGCGCATTCGCCGACGAGCGATCTCGTTTGCGTGAAGCCGGCTGGCCGCTGCGCGGGCCATCGATTGCGCGGCGGCCGGCTCGAGCTCGAAGAAGAGCTCGGGCTCGATCAGCTCGACCTCCATGAGCAGCGGGCCGGAGCGCGTCATCACGATGTCGATGCGTGCGTAAAGAAGGTCCGGCGTGAGATAGCTTCGCAGGATTTGATCTGCCAGATCAGCGACGGCTGCCGGAGGGGATCCGACCATGGCGCTTCCGCCGTGGTCTCTCTGTACACGATAGTCGCCGGCCGCCGGGGTCTTCAGTACGGCGTGGGTGATCCGCCCATCGATGGCGATCACGGACCACTCCCCTTCCGTGATCTCCGACAGAAATGGCTGCACGAGCATCTCCTCGTCGATGCGCCGCGGGGCATCGGCGTGCACGACCGAATTCCGATACGCCGACGCGCCGATGAGCGGCTTGACGACAACTGCCGCGGGTGATCCTTCATAGTCTCGTGGATCGACCACCGTGCCGGCGCGTGCGACCGTAGTGGGTACGATGGGCCAGCCGCATTGCGCCATATCGAGCAGATACGTCTTGGTCATCGTCGCCTTCACCCAGGCGATCGCATTCCAGACGACGATACGCTGGCGCTCGAGACCTTCGAGCCATCGCACGAATTCGGCCGGCCGGCGGTGGTAGTCCCAGCAGGAACGGAGGATGACGGCGGAAACGCTGGCCCACGCGATGTCGTCGCGGCTCCAGATCGCTGCTGCAGCCTCGATTCCTTCCTCGTGCAGGGCACGCGCGAGCACGGAATCCGAGGATGAGAGCCCAGGGTGGTCGTCGCAGGTGGCCAGAAGAATGGACTGTTCCATCGAATCATCGCGTCGTATGGTCAGAGCCGATCGCGGTTGACCGGTCCATCTTCAGTATATTGGGTTCACGATCCGACGGGATCGGCGCCAGCAGTGCCGAGGGGAACGATCTCAGGCAGGTTATCGTCTAATTGCAGATGCGTGGCAATCTCACATTCTGGCTCTTGTTCATGGCCGTGCTGGTCCCAGATACGGCGAGCGCCGCGGCGGGGACGACCGTCACGCTGCAGGGCGATGACGGGCACGGCGAGCTTTGTCGTTTCGCGGCGGGAGCCGGCGGGGATCCGTTTCAGCGCTGGCTCAGCTCGCAGGCTGTTACCTGCGTCGCCTCCGGTTCGAGCATCGAGTTTCCAGCCGGCCGGTGGAACGTCTTCGCGCGATCCGAAGCTGTTGTGTCGACGGATCCGATCATCGTCGACGGCGCTTCCGCGCCCCAGAGTCTGAACATTTCGCTCGTCCCGGCAGCGAGGCTGGCGATCCGACTGGCGGCCGGCCAGACGGGCGTGCTCTATGCGCCCAGGCACGCCCTCGCATTTCCGGCTGCCGACACCACTCCGGTACCGGCGGGAGAAGAGGTCTGGCTGTTCGTTCTCGTTAAGTCCGCTCCGGTCGACGTGGTCGTGATTCCTCCAACCGAAGCAGGAACTGAGCGCATCGTCGACACACGCAACCCGGGCCTGGCGAGGTCGGTTCTCGGATGGCTCCAGCTTCCCGACGCAGATCGTGCAGCGCTGAAAACCGCACACAACGTCTCCTTGCCGCACCTGCGCATTGCTTCAGCCGGAAAGGAGACCGATGCGGCGTCGCTGCCATCGCCGGATCGCCTGGACGGCGCTCTGGTCCTATGGGGCGGCGTGGATGCCGGCGACTCTGAGCTGCGGCTCACAGGACGTGGCTGGCTCCCGCTGCGAAACAAGATCACAGTCGGTCCTCAACAAGTCACGCTTCTTCGTCAGCCGATCGCGGCGCGCGCCTCGGCCACGCTCGTCGTGAACTGGAGCACGGCGGGCGATCTGGTCGCGCTCGACCGCTCTTTCGGATCCTGCGAGCCTCCTCAGCAGCCGCCGCCATTCGAGCTGAGGATCTCCTCGTGCTCGCCGGGGAAGAGCGGCGAAGCGGTCGATGCAGCCTCATGCCAGACAGTTCGCACCGAGCCGCTCGTGCCGCAGGCGTCCTTTGGTTCGGTCACCATCGATGAAATACCTCCCGGCCTCTATCGCGCCGAGCTCCGCTTCGGCAAGCTTCCTCCGGTGACGGTAACCACTCCTATCGAGCCACTTCAGCAACAGCCCATCCGCCTGCAGGCCTCCTACCTTCAGGCGTACGGCAGCCTCACGCGCGGCGGGCAGCCCCTGGGCGAAGACGCGCGGATCGAGTTCCCTCGCGGAGGCGTCGGATTCCTGGCGCACGACAGCGACGAATATCACGCCGTCCTGACCGGAAACATCGGCTCCGATGCGAAGATCGAGATCGTGACCTGTCGCGGCGAACGGACGCTCGTGCTCAGCGACAAGCCGATGATGCGCACCGACCGCTTCGACATCGACATCCCGGACAACCTCCTGACGCTGAGAGTCATCGATACCTTCACCCACGCGCCGCTCGGTTCAGCGACTCTGCGCTATACCGTCATGTCGGCGAGCATGCCGCGCTTTCCCCTGTTTATGCGAACCCTCAGGCAGGGCGAGAGCGCGAAGAACGAGGCGTCCTCCGGTAATGAGGACCATACCGCGGGGCAATTCGTGATCAAGGCCGTGCCGCAGCGCGAGCTTCGCATTCAGGCAACGAATGCGGGCTACAAGAAGCAGGACCTCGATCCCTTCTCGATAACGAAGAGCGAGAAGAAGGAGATCGAGATAGAGCTCGTTCCACTCAAAGGATCGCAGGGGAAGATCGTCTCGTCGCACCCCTTCGAGAAGGCGATGGTTTTCTGGTTCGCGGCTGGCGGAGTGGAAACGGAACATGCCGATCTCGAAGCCGACGGGACGTTTACTTTTGAGGGAACGCATCTTCGAGACGAGACGATGACGGTCGCCTCGTCGTCGCATCCGCTGTGGATCTTGCGGGCGCCCGCCGTCGAGCGCGGTAAGTCGCTCGAGGTCCGCTTCCCCGACGGGGCTCCGGTGCGCAATGCCGTGGTCTCATTGCCGAGCATGCCGGTTCGTTTCAATACGCTCATCGGCGTTGCGGTCGGAGGGCTTCGCGTTCCAACGCCGGCGCTGCAGCAGCACCTTGCGCTCCGCGGGACGGCGCCGCTGGTCCGAGGCGGCGGTCCGCTCGAGATCGCTGCCCTCGCCGAGACTGGGGCGATCGATATTCTCCGCGGTCCGACATCGTTCCTGCCCGGTGCGGACGCTCTCCGCGACTTCGCGATCATCTCGAGCCGGCGTCTCGAACCCGGCAACGATCAGGTGATGCTGCCCTTGAAGTGAACGGGCCCTGGAAGGCAGAAGGCAGAAATGTCGCAAGAAAGACCACATGCCACCGTGCGGCTCCGAGCGCGGAGGCCGCAATCCGACAGATTATTTCTGCCTTCTGCCTTCTGCCTTCTGCCTTCCAGGGCTGGCGCTGATTCTGCACCCCGTTCCCGCATGAAATTACGGCGATTGGTGACCCCATGCGCTCTCCTTCTGACCGCGTTGCTGCTACCGGGATGTGGTCACTCGCAGGTTCCCCTTCCCTCGCTGGCGACGGTGCCGGGCGACGCGAATGTCTCGTCGGCTCGTGGCGAGTACATCGTGCGCACCGTGGGGGTTTGCGGCGGCTGTCATGGCGCTGACGAGAAGAATCCCGATGGACCACTCAGCGGGGGACATGCGTTCCGCGACTGGCGCCTCGGCGTCGCCCGAGGCTCGAATCTGACGTCGGATACGGAGACAGGACTGGGAAACTGGAGCGAGGCGGAGATCGTGCGGGCGCTGCGAAACGGCCAGAGAAAGGATGGGCGTCTCCTCGCGCCGGTCATGCCGTACCAGTGGCTCCACGAGATGTCCGACGCTGATGCCTTCTCCGTCGCCCGCTACCTCAAGAGCCTTCCGCCGGTGCGCAATGCAGTGAGGCAGGATCCCAATTTCGTGTTCAAGCTCGGCAAACTGTTCTTCCTCGCTCCCAGGCCGGGCACTACCGCTGCCGGACCTCCGTCCGGCGCGACGGCCGCGTATGGCGGCTACCTGGCACAACACGTCGCATTCTGCGGCGAATGCCATACGCCGCGCACCGGCCTTCGAGCGGAACCCGATAAGAGCCGCCTTTTCGCCGGCATGACGAAGCCTCCGAAGGATTTCCCGGCGAAACCGCCGAATCTCACCCCGGATCCGGACACCGGGATCGGCGCATGGAGCGAGGCCGACTTTCTGAAGGCGATTCACACCGGCGTGACGCCCGACGCGGAGACGATGAATCCCTTCATGCCGTGGCACCAGCTGCAAAGGATGTCGGACGATGACCTCCGCGCGATCTACCGCTACCTGCGAAGCCTGCCACCGATCCGCAACGAGGTATCGCCGCCGCCGAGCAAGAAGTAAAAAACCAGAAACCAGAAACCAGAAACCAGAAA
>JADGNX010000288.1 GCA_017883265.1 Thermoanaerobaculia bacterium | reverse complement strand
CGCGCTCGGTATCGCCGGCCCGCAGCAGCTTCGAGCCCATCATCGGCGAGAGCGTCAGGGCCACCACCCCGGACACCAGAACCGCGCCGGCCAGGGTGAATGCGAACTCGCGGAACAGCGATCCGGTGAGGCCGCCCTGAATGGCGATCGGCGTGTAGACCGTAGCCAGGGTGATGGTCATGGCGATGATCGGTGCGACCAGCTCGCGCGCGGCATCGATCGAGGCCTGAAAGGGCGTCTTCCCCATGTGCAGATGGCGCTCGATGTTCTCCACCATGACGATGGCGTCGTCCACGACCAGACCGACCGAGAGCACGATGGCCAGGAGGGTGAGCAGGTTGATGGTGAAGCCGAAGGCCAGCATGAGGAAGACGGCGCCGATGAGCGAGATGGGAATGGCGAGGACCGGGATGATCACGCCGCGCACGGAGCCGAGGAAAAGGAAGATGACGGCGATGACGATGAGCAGCGTCTCGGTCAGCGTCTTGAGCACCTCGTCGATCGACTGCTGGATGTACTCGGTCGAGTCGTACGGCATTCCGAGGGTCATCCCCGACGGCAGTTGAGCCCTGATCTCCGGCAATGCTTCGCGCACCCGCTTCATCACGTCGAGGGTGTTGGCCGTCGGCAGGGGAAAGATGGCCATGAAGACGGCGGTCTTTCCGTCGAAGCTGACCTCCTGGTCGTAGGTCTCCGCGCCGAGAACGATGTCGGCGATGTCGCCGAGGCGGACGACCTGGCCGTTCTGTTCCCGAACGACGAGTTGCTTGAACTCCTCGACCGTCTTGAGGTCGGTGTTGGCCACGAGGTTGACCGAGGTCATCGAGCCCTTCGTGCTCCCGATGGCTGACAGAGCGTTGTTCTGGGCCAGCGCGTCGCGCGCCTGCGAGGGGGAGACACCGAGTGCCACCATCCGTTCCGGCTTGAGCCAGACACGCATGGCGAAGGTGCGGTCGCCGAAGATCTCGGCGCGTTGCACTCCGCTGATGGAGCTGAGCTTCGGCTGCACGACCCGCGTCAGGTAGTCGGTGATCTGATTCTGATCGAGGTCGCGGGAGGCGAATGCCATGTAGGCGGAGGCGAACTGGCTGTCGGACGTCTCCAGGTCGATGATCGGCGCTTCCGCCTCGGGCGGCAGCTGGTTCCGCACCTGCGCCACTTTCGCCTGGATCTGCGTGAGAGCGGCGTTGGTGTCGTAGTTCAGCTTGAGGTGGACGGTGATCGTCGAGAGGCCCTGGCTGCTCGACGACTCCAGGTAGTCGATGCCATCGGCGCTGGCGATGACCCGCTCCAGCGGTGAGGTGATGAACCCGCGCACCAGTTGGGCGTTCGCGCCGACGTAGGCGGTGGTCACCTTGACGTTGGCCAGATCGCTTCGCGGAAACTGCCGCACGCTGAGCGATCGGATCGACTGCAGCCCGGCGATGATGATCACCAGGTTGACCACCATGGCCAGGACGGGACGGCGAACGAAAAGGTCCGTGAGTTTCATAGTCCTGCGCTCGGCTAGCTGTCCTCAGGCTTCGACACCGCGCTGTTCGCCGGCCGGATCGCGTTATTGACCTGCACCGCCGCTCCCGGCCGCAACTTGAATGCGCCTGAAGAGACGATCTCCTCGCCCGGTTTGACACCGGTCAGCACGGCCACCTGGTCGCCGCGCGAACCGCCCAGCTTGACGAACTGCTGGCGCACTCCGCGATACGGCTTGCCGCCGGGCCCCTTCACCTCTTCCACGATGAAGACCGAGTCCCCGAAGGGCGCATAGCTGATCGACGAGGCCGGAAGGGTGATCGCGGAGCTCTGCGCTCCGCTCGCCAGCTGGGCCTCGACGAACATTCCGGGCCGCAGGCGAAGATCGCCGTTCTCGAAGATGGCCCGGACCCGGGCGTTCCGCGTGGCCTCGTCGATTACCGCATCGACAGCGGCGATCTTCCCGACTGCAGCGGCACCCGACGCATCGGACTTCAGGTGTACCGGCGCCCCTGCCGTCAGCAGGCCGACCTGCTGCTGGGGCACGCTGAAGTCGACGTACACCGGCTGCAGCGCCTGGAGCGAAACGATGGGGGCTCCGCCAGCAAGGTACTGCCCAAGGTTCACCTGACGGATGCCGAGCGTACCGGAGAAGGGAGCGCGGATCGTCTTGCGCTCGATCGAGGCCTGGATCTCGCTGACCCGCGCCTCCGCCTGCTTGAATTCCGCAGCGGCCTGATCGTGCGCCGACTGCGGGATCACGCCGTTCGGCAGCAGATCCTGCGCTCTCCGCAGCGCCACCCGCGAGAGCTCGCGCTGGGCCTCGGCCGAAGCCAGCTGCGCGCGCTCCTCCCGAGTGGCAAGACGGATCAGCACATCTCCCTTGCGCACCTTTTGTCCCGACTGGAAGGCGATCTCTTCCACCAGGCCCGGCAGATCGGCGCTTACGGTCACCCCGTTGACCGCGACCACCGATCCGACCGCGTTCATCGTGGCCTCCCACGGCTCGGCCCTGGCGATGACCGTCGTCACCGTTTCCGGCGGTGGTTGAAACGACCCCTGCTGGGCCATGGCCGAACGGATCTGGAGAAACTTCACTCCGCCGATGGCCGCAACGAACACAAGGACCACGGCGAGCATAAGGATCATGCGCTTCTTCATGAATCCAACCTCATGAGACAGGACCGTAGACCGCTGGCCTGTAGCCGACTTCCTGGATGGCGTAAGCATACCTGAGACGCTGTCGCAGATGCGACGAGGGGCGGTGTTCACGAATCGTGTCCGGTCGGAGAGGGCCGCTTCCCCAGGGCGCGCACTGGATCCTGGCCTGACGCCGCCGGCCGAATCACGCCGCCGATCTACTGGGTGTAGATCAACAATGCGTGGCTGAGGACTACAATCCCGTCTGAGAGGCCGCCGTGTTCTGTCCTTGGTGTGGCGTGAAGAATGATCCGGGGGAGCCGCAGTGCTTCGTCTGTAAGAAAAGCCTCCCCTCGCCGGACGCCGAGCGGCTTCCGCCTCGACCGCGCCCCGCCACGGTAGCCGTCGCGGCAGACGTGCCCGGCTCCATCGGCGACCGGATGCTGGCGCTCTTCTTCGACCGCATCCTCCTCGTCTCACTGCTGGCCATACCAGCGTCGCTCATCGCCAGCTACTGGAATCAGGTCTCACCGCGGATCTCGTCGATCCTGTGGCGCTCGATCAGCGTGTCGGCGGTCCTGGTGATCGCGATCTTCGTCTACCACCTCGGGTTCGAGGCCGCCTTCGGAAGCACGCTGGGGAAGGCGATCTTCGGGCTCCGTATCCGGAACGAGGGCGGGCGGAGCCGGCTCGCCACCGCGGCAATCCGGAACGCGGCGCGCGTCATCGACTCCCTCCTCCTCTACCTGATCGGCTTCCTCGTCGCCTTCTTTTCACCGAGAAGGCAGCGCCTCGGCGATCACATGGCAAAGACGGTTGTGGTCGTCGTACCCGGTCATTGGGCGGCCCGGGCAGGACTGCTCCTTCTCTGGCTCGCGGCGATCGGCGGATCGCTCTGGTACTCCGGCTATCTCTGCCCCGCCTGCCTCCCTTCCCTCCCGACGCCCCGCCTTCTCCACCTGTGAAACGGCCGGCCCCGCCTTTCCGCACCCGGAGCCCGTTGAAAACATGGTTCGAGGCATGCAGAACAGAGCGATCGAGTCGCCGTATCTCGTCCCTTCGAAGTCTCTATTGGAATTGCTGGACAAGGAACTCCGGCAGGGCGTCCAGGTCCGCATGCTGACCAATTCGCTCCATTCGAGCGACGGCATTCTTCCTTACGCCGCCTTTCTCAAGTACCGCCGGCGGCTCGTTCGGTCCGGCATCGAAGTGCGGGAGTTCAAAGGTCCGACTCCGAGAGCGTCGACCTCGACATCCCTCCGCATCCGGGCCGTCCGTTTCATTCTGCCGGTAATCGAAGGGCAGTTATGAGCTGAGAGGGCGGGGACGCGTCAGGAGCTCTTTCTGCGAGCGGTGACAGGAGCAAACCCCGGTAAAGAATGCGTCCGGCCGGGCATCAGGAGGTTGTGAAACGTCAGGCACTCTGTGCCGATCAGGATGTTGTCGCCGTCCTCGAGGCTGACCGGTCCCCTCACGCGCTCCCCTCGTACCCACGTGCCGTTTTTGCTGCCGAGGTCCTCGATTGTGACCTCCGTCTGGCTGACCTGGAGGACGGCATGCCGGCGTGACACCAGGTCGGATTCGATGGGGATTTGAACGTCGGAGCTGCGTCCGATCACGTTCGTCCCTTCGCCGATCGGGATTCGCTGATTGTTCCATGTGAGCCAGCATGCCGCCACGGAAACGGCGGCGGCCTCGCCGGTGTCGGGAACGAACGCGTAGCCGAAGCCATGGATCGTGCGGATGATCCCGCCCCCCCGCGCCGGCTCTCCCAGAGCGGATCGCAACCGCGCCACCAGGGCTGCCAGACTCACCTCCGACACGAACGTGTCCGGCCAGAGATCGCGGTGCAGCATGGCTTTCGACAACGCGTTCGGCCGGTTGTCGATCAGCAGTTTCAGCAGCTCGAATTCCTTCGGCGAGAGGTGGATGTCCTCGGCATTCTTCTCCAACTGACGTCGATCGTCGTCGAAGGTGAAATCGCCGAACCGTACTGGCATGGAGTCGGAGTCTCCGAAGGGCGGAAAGAAAGCCGCCGCCTGGCAACGCGAGCGGCAGGACTCGCGAGGACCGGCGCCGTCATCAAAGGAAGAATTGTCAATGAACCATGAGAACTTAGCAAGGGAAGTCTCACGGCGAGGCTGCACGCCAGATGGTCGAGTCGCTGGCCATGGCCGAGCTTTCACGCGACATCCTCAGAAGAGCGATCGAGCCCTTCCCCACA
>JADGNX010000287.1 GCA_017883265.1 Thermoanaerobaculia bacterium | reverse complement strand
CTGGCCATGGCCGTCGCTCTGGTCTTCCTGGTGCTTCTGATCGAGTTCCGCTCATTCGCCCACCCGATCGCCATCGTTGCTGGCGCCGTTCTGGCGCTCACCGGTACTCTTGCTGCGCTGCTGATTACACGGACGACGCTGAACGTCGTATCGCTCATGGGAATGGTCATGATCGTCGGCATCGTCGCCAAGAACGGCATCCTCATGCTCGATACGGTGGAAGATCATCTGAGCGACGGCGATGATCTCAATACGGCGCTGATCCGTTCCGGACGCCGCCGCTTCCGGCCGGTGCTGATGACGTCGCTGGCAGCCATGCTCGGCATGCTCCCTCTGGCTCTGGCGCTCGGCTCAGGCGCTGAGCTCCTGCAACCTCTGGCCATCGGTGTCATCGGCGGCCTGGCCTTCGCTCTGCTTCTTTCACTCGTCGTCACTCCGACCGTCTACGCCATGATCCACAAGGAGAACACCGCATCATGAAGAATTTCCTGTTCGTCGCATCACTCGTCTCCTCCGTACTCATCGCAGGTTGTTCATCGAACCCGGTTCCCGCGTCAGGGAACACCACCGTGAGCTCGTCGCCGGCGCCGTCGGCAGTATCGGCTGGACCGAGTTCGCCGGCTTACCATGTCGTCCGCCACATCCCCGTCGGCGGCGAGGGAGGGTGGGACTACGCGACGGCGGACGGTCCGTCGCATCGCCTGTTCCTCTCGCACGGAAATCATGTCGTTGTCGTCGACAGCAGCAGCGGCGCGCTGGTCGGAGATATCCCGAAGACGGAAGGGGTTCACGGCATCGCCATCGCCCGCGATCTCCATCGAGGCTTCGTCAGCAATGGCCGGACCTCCACGGTAACGATCTTCGACCTCGACTCGCTCAAAGTTCTCGATGAGGTGAAGACCAGTGGGCAGCGGCCCGACGCCATCATCTTCGATCCTGCTTCCTCGCGAGTCTTCACCTTCAATGCCGGCGGAGAGAACGCCACAGCGATCGATGCGGCAACCGGTTCCATCGCCGGTACCGTGGCCCTCGGAGGCAAGCCGGAGTTCGCCGTGGCCGACGGTCAGGGCCACGTCTATGTGAACATCGAAGACACCAGCGAGATCGCCACGATCGATTCGAAGGCCCTCACCGTGTTGAGTCGATGGAAGCTGGCGCCGTGTGAAGGGCCCTCCGGTCTGGCCATGGATCGCGCCTCGCGCCGCCTGTTCAGCGGTTGCGGCAACAAGGTCATGGCCGTCAGCGATCCAGACGGCGGCCGCGTCGTGACCACGGTGCCAATTGGAGAGGGTGTCGACGCCAACGCCTTCGACGCTGCGAGCGGACTGGCGTTCAGCTCGAACGGTGCCGACGGAACCCTGACCGTGGTGCGTGCCTCATCGCCCGATCACTACGAGGTCGTGGCGACCGTACCAACGCAAAGGGGAGCGAGGACGATGGCGCTCGACGAATCGACCCATCACATCTTCCTGCCGACCGCGCAGTTCGGACCGCCGCCCCCCGCCACAACCGAACGCCCGCACCCGCGTCCGACGATCATGCCGGGGACGTTCGAGATCGTGGAGGTCGCGCCATAAAGAAGGGTGAAGAGTGAAAGTAGCTCTAACCGATGCGAACCGTGAGCATGGAGATCGACCCTCCGTCCACTCCTTCGACGGGGAAGGTCACCTCGTCGCCTTCCCGTCGGGCACCGAGAACGTAGAGCAGCGGCAGGTAGTGGTCGGGCGTCGGCGCTGAGAGCATGGCATCGCGGCCGAGGGCCTCGTACTCGATGAGAGGCTCGGGATCGTTCTCCAGCATCAGGGCCCGGGCCTGCTTCTCGAAGCGAATGAGCCAGTCGAAGGGCTCGACCGGATGACGTCCCCAGGCGAAGGCGTGGAGGTTGTGGACCATGTTTCCGCTGCCCATGATGAGGATGCCCTCGTCGCGCAGCGGCGCCAGTCTCTGCCCCATCTCGAAGTGGAATGCCGCTGGCTGCGTCTCGTCGATACTGAGCTGGATGACCGGAATATCGGCCTCGGGATAGACATGGACCAGCACGGACCATGTCCCGTGATCGAGACCCCACAGTTCGTCCTGCTCGACGACGACCGGCGCCAGGAGCTTCTGCACGCGTGCGGCGAGCGCCGGATCTCCCGGCGCCGGATAGGTCACTTCGTACAGCGGCCGGGGAAAGCCGCCGAAATCATGGATCGTGCGGGGCTTCTTCATGGTCGTGACCAGCGTTCCCGGCCGATACCAGTGGGCGGAGATGGCCACGATGGCCTTCGGCCGGGGAAGGGCTCGGCCGATGCCGGCCCATGCCTGAGTGAAGGAGTTCTCCTGCAGCGCGTTCATCGGATTGCCGTGCCCGAAGAAGATGGCGGGCATCGGTGTCGTCGCGGTGGTCGTCATTGCTTTCATGCTACCGCGTTCGCCTATGGCGGGACGAGTGCCCGGTGACGTAGAGTCTATGGAATGAGATTACGGCACGATGGCCTCATCAAACAGACCCTGCTTCTCTTCGTTGCGACCCTCCTCGTACCACCACTCTTCGCTGCCGCTGTGCCGGCAACGCCGGATTCCGTGTGGCATTTCGTCGTGGCCGGCGATTCGCGCAACATGGGCGACGTCATCATGCCGGCGATCGCCACGGGAGCGGATGCCAATCATGCGAGGTTCTACTGGCATCTCGGCGACCTGCGCGCCGGATACAACTTCGATCAGGACATGGTTCAGGAGGCGAAACAGAAGGGGAACGACCTCGAGGTTCTGACATACCTACGGACCGCCTGGCCCGATGTGATCAGGAATCAGTTTGCTCCCTTTGATCCTGTCCCGGTCTACCTGGCCATCGGCAACCATGAGACAGTCCCGCCCCGAACGCGCAGCGACTTCCTCGTGCAGTTTGCTGACTGGCTCAATCAGCCGGCCATTCAGAAGCAGCGCCTCATAGACGACCCCGCCGATCACCAGCTCAAGACGTATTTTCACTGGATCGTGAGCGGAGTCGACTTCATCACCCTGGACAACGCTACGCCTGACATGTTCGACGACGCCCAGGTCAAGTGGCTCGAGAAGGTCCTGGCACACGACGCCGGCGACGCCGCGATCCTTTCGGTCGTCGTCGGAATGCACGCCGCCCTCCCTCATAGCCTGGCCTGCGATCACAGCATGAGTGATAGCCCTCAGCAGGACGAGAGCGGCAATCGCGTTTACAGGGATCTGCTCAAGTTCCGCGACAGCACTCATAAGCCGGTGACCGTGATTGCCAGCCACTCTCATTTCGTCATGAGCGAGGTTTACAACTCCGAGTACTGGAAGGCCAACGGCGGCATTCTCCCCGGCTGGATCGTCGGTACGTCCGGAGCCATCCGTTACCGGCTGCCGGAGACGGCCGGCCTGTCGCCATTTGCGAAAACCGACGTGTACGGCTATCTGCTGGGAAGCGTCGACGCCGCAGGAAACGTCTCGTTCGATTTCAAAGAGATCAACCGAAGCGACATCCCCGTCAGCGTCGTGCAGCGCTATGGAGCGGATTTCATCAACCACGTTTTCGAGGGAAACAAAGAGCCGCGCCCGCCCCGGCCGGTGACCTGCGCCAGCAACGTCCCCTGTCGGCCGTGATACCCGAATCGTAGAGACGCGGACTACCTTCTACGGCGCATAGAGACACCACTGCCGTCAGAGGCGCTTCAGTGGAGCGGCGGCCGCTTCGGCCGCCGGGGGTGGGCGGCTGGCCGCGTTCGCGCGCCTATCTACCGGCGCATGAGACGAGTTCCCGTGTTGACTCGAACCGCACGAACGCGGTGCGTCACCCGGCATGCTCTTCGCGCACGGTGAGCGTGAAGACGACGGTCCCAGCCGCGCCGATGAGTACGGCAGCGATGAAGGGGAGCGAAGGGCGCTGCTCCCACAGCAGGCCGCCGACAAAGGCTGCTGGCGCGATGGCCACGCTGCGGATCAGGTAGTAGAGGCCGACCGTGCGCGCGCGCAGCGCCGGTTGGGCGAAGTCGACGATGAGCGCCTTGCGCGACGGCTCGCCGATCTCGCGCAACCCTCCGATCACGAAAGCGAGGAGCAGCCCGGCGAAGCTGTACGCCGCGACGACCGCCAGTGGAAAGAGGGAGAAGGCGATGAATGTGGCGATGACGAACGGTTTGCGGCCGATCCGGTCGGCGATCTTGGCGGCGGGGATCGAGATGAGGATGGTGGTCGCGGTCTGTACGGCTACCAGCACCCCGTACCGCGGCGCCGAGATGCCGATGATCGTCGTTGCGTAGATGACCAGGAAGATATCGACCAGGGCGTCGCACGTTCGGATGAAGACATCGGAGAACAGAAGCCAGCGGAGAGGCGAAGGGAAGAGACGCCATACGCCACGGATGTCGGTAGCCTCCCCATGGATGCGCGCGATGCGGACCGCCCTGAGGACGACCATCGTGACGATGCCCAGGACGATGGTCACGCCGAACAGGATCCGCATGCCGGGCACCAGGCCGTGGCGCGCGATGAGCAGCCCTCCGATGATCGGAGCGACCAGGATCGGGAGGCGTTTGAGGATCGACTGAACGGTAAAGCCGATAGCGTGGCGTTCCTTTGGCAGGGCGTCGCCGACCACCGCGAAAAGCGCCGGGCTGGCCATGCTGAACCAGCCGGAGACCAGGAAGATCCCTGCGAATACCCACGGCCAGGTAGGCGCCACGAGATAGACGGCGTAGCCGGCGGTGGCGATGCCGACGAAGAGAATGAGAGCGCTGCGCCGCCCCAGCCGGTCGCCGAGCCAGCCGCCCGGATACTGATAGACGCCATCGAGAAAGTCTTCGAGACTGCCGAAGAGACCGATGGCGCGGATCGGCGCG
>JADGNX010000286.1 GCA_017883265.1 Thermoanaerobaculia bacterium | reverse complement strand
TCATCGGAGCAGGGCTTTCGCTCGACAGCCTCAAGCAAGTCGGCATACGCCCTCTTCTTCTTGGAATCATCCTCTGGGTGGCGATCTCGGCGACCTCGCTCTGGGCCGTCCGAACCATCCTGTAACAGGATTCAAATTCTATCCAGCAGGCAGTACGTCGTCCCCTTGCGCCATCACGGACCCGCGATCCCGGTTCGAAAATTCGACGATGACTGCGGCCACGATGAGCGCGCCGCCGAGCCAGACCGGCGGCGTTACGACGGCCCGGAAGACGAACCAGGCCAGGATCGCCGTCAACACCGGCTCGCTCAGGACCGAAAGGTTCACCAGGTATGACGGAAAGTGCGCCATGGCTCGATTGAGCAGGGTGTGACCGATGAGCGTCGGAAAGATCAGCACCAGCAGAATCCACAGCCAGTCGATCGAGCGCGCCGGCGATAGCGCGCCCCGCGTGACGATGGCGAACAGGAGCAGCATCAGACCGGAGATCGAGTACATGACGCCGAGGTACGGGATGAGCGGGGCGCGGCGGAACGAGCCGCTGATCAGGTAGCAGGCAGCCATGGCCGCGCTGAAAAGGGCAAAGAAGTCGCCGCGTCCGGCCTGGGCCGAGACGTGCAGGTCGCCTCCGGTGATCACGGCCACGCCCATCATGCCGATGAGAAGGGAGAGGAGATTGCGCGACCGGATCGGGGCACGAAGTACGAGCGGCTGCAGGATGAGGGCGAACAGCGGTTGCGCCGACAGCAGCATCATCGATGAGTTGATCGATGTCATGAACAGCGACCGGATCCAGAAGTAGAAATGCAGCGCGAGGAAGAAGGCCGAGATCGTCGCGATCACCACGTCGCGGCCGCTCACGCGAATCGAGCCGCTGGTCAGCAGTTCGAAGATGAGGAACACGGCGCCTGCGCCGAGCAGCCGGTAGAAGGCGATGACCGTGGGCTCGCTGATGCACAACTTGATGAGGACAGCGCTGACCGAAGCTGCGGCCAGGCCGGCAGCGAGCGAAGCGACATGAAGCGGATCGTGAGAGGCGGCGGCCACGGCGCGCGACGGTATCGCGCCGCCCGGCCCTGCGCAAGAGAGCTGGATTCGAAGCCGGGATCCGTCCGGGGTTAGCGAAGAGACCGGGCTCTGGCCCGGGGCTCGGGCACGACGTGGAGGATTCGTTGGGCCGGACCTGGCGCCAGAGCCAGCGTCGCGGGTCCTGTCGAGATCTTCCCGAGCCCGCGCCCGCGCCCGGCCTTCGGGCGGGGGCAGAGTCCCCCTACTCGAACAGGGTCTCTACGTACGCTTCCGGATCGAAGGGGATCAGATCGTCGGCCGACTCGCCGACGCCGATGAATTTCACCGGGATCTCGAACTGGCGCATGATCGAGAGGATCACCCCTCCCTTGGCAGTTCCATCGAGCTTGGTGACGACCAGGCCGGTCAGTTTCGCCGCCTCGAGAAATGCCGCGGCCTGACTGACGCCGTTCTGTCCGGTCGTGCCGTCGAGGACCAGAAGCGTCTCGTGAGGCGCGCCAGGCAACTCCTTGGCGATGACCCTGCGGATCTTGGCCAGTTCCTGCATCAGGTACGCCTTGTTGTGAAGACGTCCAGCGGTATCGATCAGCAGGACGTCGGCTCCGCGAGCCTTGGCCGCGCTGACCGCATCGTGCGCCACCGCTCCCGGATCGGAGCCGGCCTTATGTTTCACCAGAGGTACGCCGACGCGGTCGGCCCACATCTCGAGCTGCTCGATGGCCGCGGCGCGAAAGGTGTCTGCGGCGCCGATGAGGACGCTCTTCCCTTCCGCCTTCCAGCGGCTGGCCAGCTTGGCGATGGTGGTCGTCTTCCCCGTGCCGTTGACTCCCACGACCAGCACCACGAACGGTTTTGCGCTGCCGATGTCGATGATCCCCGCTTTACGATAGGGAATGAGAGCGCGCGTCTCTTCCCGGACCGCAGCGGTGAGCGCGGCGATGTCGCGGATCTTTTCGCTACGGACGCGCTGCTCGATGCGCTCGATGATCCTCGTGGTCAGCTCGGCGCCGACGTCGGCACCGAGCAGGGCCTCCTCCAGTCCATCGATCGCCGCCTGGTCGATCGGCAGATCGGGAGTCACCGCTTCTTTGACCTTCTCGATGATCTCGGTGTGAGTCATGAAGAGGCCGCGTTTGAGCTTGTCGAATAGTGTCATTTGCCTCGGGGGGAGCCTTGCTCGCGCCCGGCGATTGCTCGGCGGACCATGGCTTCGTCGATCATCACCACGCGCGGCGAATCCGTGAGCTCTGCCCCGCCGGCCGGATCGAACTCCAGCTCGCCGATCACGCGGCGGAAGCCTTCGCGCAATGCCCGCGCGCCCAGCCGGTTCTGACGCGCAGCGTCCCAGGCGATGGCCACCAGTGCCCCGCGCGTGATCTGCAGGTCAACACCGAACTGCGCGAAATACTCCCGCGAGGTGCGGAAGATCGAGCGTTCCGGCTCGACGAAGATACGCGCCAGGTCGGCTTCCACCAGATCGTTGAGCACCACGATCGATTCGAAGCGAGAGACGAATTGCGGCGTCATGCCGTAGCGGAAAAGATCGTCATACCGGACGTAGTCGCGAAGATGAAACGGCAGCTCTTCGCGCACCTCGCCGGTGGATGAGACGACCACCACCGGCTTGAGGGCCACGACATCCGCGCCGATGGTGGCGCGGCGAAGAACATCGTCGTACAGCTCCTCGAATGCTCCGGCGGCGGCGAAGAGTATGCCGGATGAGTTGACCCCATAGAGCTGCCCGTCGACCTCGAATTCGACGTTCTCGTTCTCCATGAGGGTGAGAAGGGCCTCCTGGGCCACGATTCCGCGGACATTGGCGGTATCGCTCACCCGTCCGCGGATCTTGTCGACCTCGTCGATGAAGACGATTCCTCTCTCCACCGAAGCGATCCGCTTCGCAACCGTGGCACCCGGCACGAGCCGGCCAGCGTTCTCGAAGAGACGTCCCAGAACTACCTTCCCGTAACCCTGGCGTTCTTCCGCCAGAACGTTGGCGTTGATCCGAATGACATTGGCGAAGCGCTCGAGGTCCAGCCGGCTGCTCAGAAACTGCTCGACCGCTCGCATGAGCGTCGTCTTGCCCGACCCCGAATTGCCGATCAGTAGAAGGTTGGGCGCGGGATGTCCCATGAGGTGCTTGACGACGGCCACGGCGATCTGGCGCAGAGCATCGTCCTGCCCTACGACCGTGCGGCGCAGCTCTTCGAAAACGTCGCGAGGTCGCAAAGGAAATGGGGAGGCAAGCATCGGCGCATTCTAGCCGCGAAAGGATGAGGGGAAGGTTCGCCGCGATCTTCAAGAGCCGTGAGACGAGGCCGCTTCAGTGGAGGGGTGCCCGCCCTCGGGCACCCGTGCTCCGGGCCTGTCATCACCCGACGTCAGTGCGCGAAGAGCGAGAAACCGACCGCCACGATCAGCAGGAGAAGCAGTGCGGCCGAGACGTAAAAGGCCTGGACTGTCTGCCGGTGCATGTTGACGGTGGTTCGCCTCTCGCCGAGGAGATATTGAAAGTATTCGACGCGCGGACGGATCGAGCCGACTTTCTCTTCCAGGTTCGGATAGAGGACCTGATTGATCTCCGGCAGGATGATGATCGGAATGATCGTCGCTCCCCCCTGCCTCGTGATGTAGTCGTTCAGGGTCTCGCCGTAGGGCGTCTCGCTGCGGGAGATCAGGCAGAGGTAGACAGTCGTCGACTGGAGGACCGAGAGCGCCTTCTGCGAAGGACTCTTCGCCCGATAGGTATTGCTGACGCCATCGACGGCCTGGCGGATGATCTTCTCGTTGATGTCCGGCACTTCGGTGAGGATGAAGATGGTCTCGCCTCGTGCCAGCGAGATCTTTTCCTCGCGCCGGTAGATGCGCTCGCCGTAGGTCTGCCACTCCTGGTCGTCGGTATCGGTGGTGAAACCCTCCGCAGCAAGGACGTTCACGAGCCGCAGCACGGGATCGGAATCGGCAGGAGATTCAACTGGGATTGTCGTCGTTTTTGTCATATTTCTTGACCAACCGGATCAAGTCCTCGAATTCAAAAGGTTTGCCCATATGATCGTCGGCCCCGCAGTTTTTCGCTTTCTCGGCGATATCACGGTCGCCGGAAACGACGATAAACGGAATCTCACTCGTGGCAGGATCTCCCTTGAGCGCGCTGCAGAGAGCTTCACCGCTCATGCCCTTGATGGTGAGGTCGGCGAAAATCATCGTTGGCTTGAGCGCTCGCGCCTTCTCCAGCGCAGACTGACCATCGGAAACGGTGTCCGTCGGCTGATTGATTCTCTGGAGCACGAGCTTGATGAGCCGGGCCACCTGCGGGTCATCCTCGACAACTAAGATCAATAGGATCCTCTCACTGAAATGCTACCCGTAGTCGCTTGCGGATCAGCCCCAGCGCAGCTCCTGCCAGAACGCCCACGCCATTCCAGGCCGCATCGCGGACGTTGAGCACCCCGCTTGGAAGCATTCCCTGCCATATCGCCAGGGTTAGGGCAAAGGCCGTACCGACTCCGAAAGTCACGGCGTAGGAAACGCCCGCCGGCCGCCCCGGCCGGTCGATCCAGACGAACATGAGAAAGCCCCACGGAACGAAAAGAAGGGCGTTGAGCGCGATCGGCATCATCAACACGACGATATCGCTGACCGAGCCCTCGGGGCTGCTGATCCGCTCGGCGATCGCACGGACCTCCCCAAACGGCGGGGGGCCCTGGCGGGCATAGGCCCGGCCTGAAAGCGCCGAGATCAACCCCACCATGGCCGCCGAGAGCAGCAGAAGAAGAAGCAGGGTGACCCACTTCCTGACCATCACGACGTGAAC
>JADGNX010000285.1 GCA_017883265.1 Thermoanaerobaculia bacterium | reverse complement strand
GTGAAGTGTATGTGAGTCGCATTTCGAAACCAGAAACCAAAAACTAGAAGGGGTTTGGTTTCTGGTTTCTGGTTTCTGATTTCTGGTTTCTGATTTCTGGTTTCTGGTTTCTGGTTTCTGGTTTCTTTCGGAGCCATCCATGGGTGCTGATCTCTCGGTAACGTTTACCGGGATTCGATTCGAGAATCCCTTTCTGCTTTCGTCGGCGCCGCCGACCGAAAGCGACAGCAACATCATGCGGGCCTTCGATGCCGGATGGGGCGGAGTGGTCACCAAGACCATCGGCCTGCACCCGGTCGTGAACGTCAAGGGTCCGAAGACGAAGTTCCTGCGAGCCGACTGCGACTCGTACAGGCTCTCGATGAAGAAGAGGCCGAGCTCGGCCCTTCACTCGTCCTGGAACTGGGAGCTGATCTCCGACAAGCCGCTCGACTGGTGGATCCCGAAGATCGCGAAGATCAAGGCGGAGCACCCTGGAGGCGTTCTCATCGCCTCGATCATGGCCGGCTCGGGCAACGACAAAGAGCTTCATAACTGGCAGAAGCTCGCCATGGCCTGTCAGGAGGCTGGAGCCGATGGACTGGAGTTGAACTTCTCCTGCCCACACATGGATCGCGTCGACATGGGCTCGAACGTCGGGAAGGACAAGGTGCTCTGCTCGGTGGTGACCAAAGCCGTCAAGGAAGTGGCCACGATTCCGGTCTGGGTCAAGCTGACTCCTTCGACGACGGACATCGTCATCGAAGCTGAGGCGGCGTTCCGCGGCGGAGCGGACGCCATCTCGTCGTCGAACACCTATCCGTCCCTTCCTCTCATCGATCCGGAGACCCTGGAGTTCGAGATGAACGTCGACGGCTACGTATCGAGCGGAGGCCTCGGCGGCCCCGCCATCCTGCCGCAGTCGATGGCCAAGATGGCGCAGATGACAAAAGCCTTCCCGCTCAAGGAATTCTCCGGCATCGGAGGCATCTCCGACTTCAGCCACGCACTGAACTACATCCTTCTGGGATGCGGCACGGTACAGGTCTGCACCGCGGCGATGCTCGATCACGCCATCGGACCGAACGTCATCCGAATGTTGAAACATGAAATGTCCGAATTCATCGAACGCAACGCGGACAAGGGGTGGAAGTCGCTGGAAGACTTCCGCGGCATTCGCCGCGACCGCGTCGTATCCCACTCGCAGATCAAACGTCCGGAACAACTCGAGTACCACGGCGGCTACGACGACGAAGCGGCGGAGGGTTACGCTGTTGAAGGGTGAAGAGTGAAAGAAAGCAAAACCGATCACCGCATCCCGAGCCAACGAACAGGCGAAGGGCTGTTGAAGCCGAAAATCACATCGATCGATGCGAACTGTTTCTCAGCCGCGGAGCGGCGGAAGAGTGTAGCCCCGGTCGTCAGACCGGGGTTCTCGAGACGACCACGAACATGCGTCGAGCCCCGGAGGGGCGACAGAAGCCTCCATCCCGGAACCGTCTTCTTCCGCCGCTCCGCGGCTCTCACTGTTTTGAAATCGATCGATCACAACGCTCACGGGCCTGTTGCCCAACTCGTTCCGCGCAAACGTACGGGAACCTTCCGCGACCCCTGCCGGGGTCGACTGTCGCTGCTAATCAAGTTCCGGTGGCGGCGCGCCAAAGGCGCTTGCCACCGGCTACCCTCCGGCACGCCTCCAGCGTGCTCGTTGTGCGAGCGTGCGGTTGTTGATTACGAGTCAAACCAGAGTTGGGCAACACGCCCCCACGCGCTGGGCTACGGAGATGTCGCCGCTCAGCGGCTACGTAAACCTTCCTCGAGGAGAAACCAATGCACGAGAATCAGCCTGGAACGCCGGTAATCGGGAAAGGCACTAACGAAAAGATCGCGTCCGGAAAGTCTCAACCCGCGGCGGCCGGCTTTCGACCTCAGCCCATCGATGCGTCGTCCCTGGTCTCTGAATACAAAGAGCACGTCTGGCCGGCGGCCGCGACGTACTACGAGAAGCCTCTGGTCATCGACCACGGCGAGGGGATGCACGTCTGGGACAGCGAGGGGAATCGCTATCTCGATTGCTTTGGCGGCGTGCTCACCGTATCCGTCGGACATGCCAACCGGGATGTCAATCGCGCCATCATCGACCAGGTCGGCAAGGTCAGCCACACCTCGGCTCTCTACATCAACAAGCCGGCCGCTGAGCTGGCGGCGAAGATCGCTGAGATTACGCCGGGAGATCTGTCGACCTCCTTTTTCACCAACAGCGGGAGCGAGGCCGACGAGACGGCCATGCTGCTCGCCCGAATCTACACAGGGCGGCAGGAGATCATCGCCCTCCGTCACGCCTACCACGGCCGCACGATGCTGGCCATGAGCGCAGCAGGCCATTCGACCTGGCGCCTCGGTGGTACGGCCGTCGCCGGGATCCACCACGCCATCGCTCCCTACTGCTACCGCTGCCCGTTCGGCCAGAGCTATCCCGACTGCGGCGTCAAGTGCGCTCAGGATGTCGAAGACGTCATTCAGACCACCACCAGCGGCAAGATCGCCGGCTTCATCGCCGAGCCGATCCTCGGCGTCGGCGGCTTCATCGTTCCGCCGAAGGAGTACTTCGGCATCGTGAAAGGAATCGTCGAGCGCTACGGCGGCATCTTCATCGCCGACGAGGTGCAGACCGGATGGGGACGCACCGGCGACAAGTGGTGCGGCATCGAGCATTGGGAAGTCGAGCCCGAGGTCATGACCTTCGCCAAGGGAATGGCCAACGGATCGCCGATCGGCTGCACCACCACCACGCCGGAGATCGCGAAGTCGTTCCCCGGCCTCACCTTCTCCACGTTCGGCGGCAATCCGGTCACAGCAGCGGCGGCCAGCGCCACCATCCGCTACATCGAGGAGCACGACCTGCCGCACAACGCTGCCGTAGTCGGCGGGTACCTCCGCGAAAAGCTCGAAGGGCTCAAGGAGAAGTACCCGATCATCGGCGATGTTCGAGGCATGGGTTTGATGCAGGCCATCGAGTGCGTCGAAGACCGGAAGACCAAGGTCCCGGCGCCGAAGGCGGTGCTCAAAGTCTTCGAAGAGACGCGCAAACGCGGGGTCCTGATCGGGAAAGGCGGTCTGTTCGGCAATGTCATCCGTCTCGGTCCGCCTCTGATCGCGTCGAAGTCCCACATCGACGAGCTGGTCACCGCTCTCGACGCAGCCTTCGCCACTGTTTGAAGACACGTCTTGCCCTTCGCCTGGGCGCCGGCATGATGCTCGTGCAGGCGCTCTTCGTCCCGGCCTTCGCTCAAAAGGCCGAGGAGCCCTACGGCTCGTTCATCAGCTCGACGTTTGCACACTACCGGATGGAGCTTCCGAAGCTGGCCTGGCTGGTCCCGCCGCGGACGATCATCGCAACGGAGAAGACACCGGCCATCTGGATCTGGAGTGAATCGGAGCATCTGACCCGCGCCGAGTATCGAGGCAAGCTGACACCGGCCGAGCTCCGCCGGTTTCGCCAGACCGAGGGAATCGCGTGCGCCAGAGCAGCGGAACATGATCGATACGAGCTGTCCAAAGCGGACGTCAACACCGGCGGCGACTCGTCCGATGAGCAACACGGCGATGCTGTCTTCTACACGAGCAAGAGCGGGGTTCGGATCATCAGCGATGCGACCATGACCGATACCAGCGACGAAGAGCTCTCGCGCGCAGGACGGCTCTTCGGCATCATCGATCGAGCCACGCGCTCAAAGGGTTTCAATGTCATGGCCGGCGACTACACGTTCACTTTCGCCGGCTTCTATGATGAGGAGAGCGGCGAGATGTTCGCTGCCGGTCTCGTACTTTCGGATCGCAAAGCAGGCCGGACCATGGCCTCTCATTCGTGGGACGTCTCCACCGACACGGTCTGCGAAGGATGCCAGGTGCCCCAATACGACGAGCCGCTGGAGGACAATTTCGGTCTTCTCAATCTGATCCGTGTTCCACACTTTCCCTACCCGCTGCTGCTGGAAGACAGCGGTACGGATGACGAGGACGCCCTCTCCCTCGTTACTTTTTCACCTCAGGCAACCTACTGCGAATACCGCGTGTACGAATCGTTCGATGGATGCGACGATCTCGCTCTGCCACAGCCTGTGATCGCCGGCACCGGTCCCAGGGTCGATCGTCGACGAGACGACGGAAGGGGCCGCGCGTTCGGCGCGCGCTGATCTTCGCATGCCGGATCCCGAACCGCCTCCGCCACCACCCGCGACACCAGGCCCGCCCGAGCTGTCAACAGAGCAGATCCGACTCCTGCTGCGACAGGACACGCGCTCCGGCCGCCCATCCGACGATCTTCACCACACTGCGGACAGCGCGCAGAGGTTCGTTCGTCGTTACTTCATCCCGGGGCTGATGGCTCTCGCCGGCATCGGAATCACTCTCTGGAGCGTCCGCCAGATTCCCGTGAGCGTCAACGTCATGAACGACTCCGGTGCGACCATCTACGACGCAGTCGTCCTCTTCGGTGGGCAACGCGAGACTCTGGGGAAGATGGAGGATGGCGACGTCCGCATCATCCACTTCTCGGCGACTTCCGGCGCCCTCCGCCTCCAGTACAAAGTGCAGATGACTACCGGAGGGATGCGCGCACGCTCGACGACGATCGACGAGATCGCGACACCCGGCCGGGCCATCAATCTGATCATCGACGCAGAAGGGAACGTGCATACGCCCGTCAAGTGAGGGCCGGCACGGACACGCTGGGATTGCACGCCGAGGGCGTGCCGCGTCCGACACCGTAGCCGCGGAGCGGCGACATCTCGGTAGCCCAACGCGTGAGCGTTGGGAGGCGCGTCGCATTCGGAAAAGTGTCAAGCCGCGGAGCGGCGACATTTCGCC
>JADGNX010000060.1 GCA_017883265.1 Thermoanaerobaculia bacterium | reverse complement strand
GTTCGGATCCACTTCAGTCGCGGTGACCGTGGCCGTGTTCGACACTACGGTCGCGCTGGATGAAGTGACCGTGAGGGTGATTGTGGCCGACGCGCCGCTTCCCAGAGCGCCGACGTTGCACGTCACAGTGGTGGTGCCGGTGCAGGCTCCCTGACTCGGTGTTGCAGAGACGAACGTGAGGCCGGCGGCTAGAACGTCGGTCACCACGACGTTCGTCGCGCCCGAGGGCCCGTTGTTGGTGGCGGTCAGGATGAAGTTAAAGGGGGTGTTGATGGCCGGCGCCGTTGCCGGACCGGTCTTGGTGATCGCAAGATCGGCTGTGCCCGCTGCAGCAAATACGGCACCGTTGAGCATGATGTTGTCGATGACGGCCGTCCCCGGTGTTCCGATTCCCGGTACTCCGGTACCCGGTGATGACGCGACCATTGGCGTGTCCGTTCCCTCGTCGAAGAGGATGAAGATCTGCGTGATCGTGCTCGCCGGCGTGCCGCCCGCTGCAAGCACGCCGGCAGCGATGTCAGCGGCGGTGAACGATATGCGTGAGAAGCCGTTTCCAAGATCCACAGGATGTCCGGCCTGACACCCAAGGGTGAGTACGAAGTGTGTGTTGTTGTCCAGAGCGAATTCAAACCGTGGTGCGCCCGCGCCGCAATGCGTGTTGTTCTGAATGTCGAAACCGGCACTGACTACCGTCGAGATCGGAGTCGTGCCGTTCGTCAGTGGGCTGATGATAAGGGCGTCAGCTTCTGCGTTCGTCGCGGTCGGACACGGCTTGGAGAGCTGGATGCCGGGCGCGGGATCGCCGATGGCCGGAGTAACAGTCGCGCTGGCGCCGCAAGGCTGCGTGTTGTCGGCTTCGAGAATTACATCGGTGATCTGCGCGAATGCCGCGGGTACCAGGATGAGAAGCATCGTTGCAAACATCAAGGACCTAGTGATCTTCATATCGCGCCCCTTTTTCTCATAGCTCTCCTAATTGTTAACGCGGCGTTAATCTAGCTCTTCTTTCGCACCATATTCAAACGCTTTGTCAGAAGAACTTACCAGACTCTGCCGTTAGTGATTTTTATTTGATTTACCCTTTTATTGCAGCCAACCCGGGCACCGCCTCCGCGACACTCGGAGCGGCAACCGGTGCTAACCTGCCAGGTTCCTGCCGACATGGATTCAAAGCGACCGATCGCATGATCGGCATTTCTTCTGCCGTGTCGGATCAGGGCACGTCACATAGCGGCGCATTTCTCTCGACCGCTGCTCTGTTCACGCTAAACTCGTCGATCTTATGACCGACGGGGCCTCTTCTCCCGAGTCACACGGCCAGAGCGGTCTTCGCATCAAGCTCGTTCTGGCTTTTCTCGTGCCGATGATCACCATCGCGTCGCTGATCATGCTCGTCGAGCAGGGCAACGTTCGAAGATCGGTCATGGCGCTGACCGCGGAACATGCCGGCGCCATCGCCGACGCGGTGCATTCCGCCGCAGGGCCTTACCTCGAGAACATGGACGCGGCCGATCTCCAGCGGATTGTCAGCGGATTGAAGAGTGGCCGGGCAATCGAGTATGCGGACTTCGTCGACGCGGAGGGAAAGGTTCTTGCGACGACAGCGCCCGAGTCGACTCCCCAGGAACTGGCCCGGCGGCCGCTGTCGATGGCCACTCCGGATGTACCGCTGCGGAATGCGTCCGGACAGCAGGTCGAAGTGCTCATACGTCCTTTCTACAGCCGCGGAGCCTCAGCCGGCTCGAAGCCGATCGGATACTTCAGACTGGAGGTCAACAGCGGCGAGGCCGCCCGGCAGGCGCGAGCTTTCGGTCTGACCAATCTGGCGGTTGTCCTCCTCTCGCTGCTGGTTGCGCTGGTCCCGGCGATCGCAGTCTCACGATTCGTCACCCGGCGCATCCTCAGCGTCGTCGGTGTGGCACGAGCGGTAGCGACGGGCGACCTGACCCAGCGTTCCGATGTCAGATCCCACGACGAGCTGGGAGACCTGGCTGCAGGATTCAACGCCATGGCCTCGCGGCTCGAGCAGACTCTGTCAGAAATCGTGCTGTCACAGAGCAAGCTGAAATCGGTCGCCGAGACGGTCGAATCGCGCTCGCGGACCGTGATCTCCCGGGGCGATGATCAGCGAGGCGTGCTCGAGGATGCATACCAGGCCATCGAAACCCTGAATGGAGGTGTGCAGAAGATCACCGAGAACGTCGAGTCGCTCTCAGCCAGCTCGGAAGAGACATCGTCGTCGATGCTGGAGATGGTGGCTTCCATCGAGGAGGTCAGCCGGCACACCGAGTCGCTTTTCGCCTCGGTCGAGGAGACGGCGTCGGCCACGCGGGAGATGGTCAGCTCCATCAGCGAGGTCGATCAGAACGTTGGCTATCTGGAACATTTTGTCACTGAGACTTCATCGTCGATGGTGGAGATGGGCGCCTCGATTGCCCAGGTGGAATCGAACGCCGCCCGCTCCTACGATCTGGCCGTTGCCGTCGCCGATGCCGCCCAGTCCGGCATGGCGGCCGTGCGCGAGACGATCGACGGTATGGAGCAGATTCGAAACTCGGTGCTCCAGTCGAACGCGGTCATTACGCGCCTCGGCGAGCGATCGACGGCCATCGGCAGGATTCTCAACGTCATCGAGGACATCGCCGAGCAGACCAATCTCCTGGCGCTCAACGCTGCGATCCTGGCCGCTTCGGCCGGGGAGCACGGGCGCGGCTTCTCCGTCGTAGCCTCAGAGATCCGCGATCTCTCCGAGCGGACGGCACGCTCGACCAAGGAGATCGGAACGCTGATCGGAGCGGTTCAGGATGAGGTCGGAAACGCTCTTCGAGCGATGTCGGACGGCACACGGCTCGTGGAGCGCGGCGTCGGGTTGTCCCACGAAGCCGGCAAGGAGTTGACCAGGATCCTGGACTCGGCCATGAACGCCTCGGAGATGGGGCGTGAGATCGCCGGGGCTACGCGGGAGCAGGCCACCGGCAGCGATACGGTGTCCCGTTCGATCGTACGCCTGCAGGACATGGTCAAGCAGATCAACTCTGCCACCTCGCAGCAGGCTATCGGCTCGAATCACATCCTCAAAGCCGTCGAGTCGATGCGCGAAGTCACGAGCTATGTCCGTCACGCCATGGACGAACAGCGGACGGGATCGGCCATGATCTCGCACGCCGCCGAACAGATGATCGATCGTATCCACGAGATCTTCGAGGTAGCTTCCAACCAATCCTCGGAGAGCGGGAAGATCGTCGAGACCATGGAGCAGGTCCGCACCCTGGCCGACGCCAACCGCGGATCGGCCACGGAGATGAGCGAGTCGCTCTCGCTCCTTCGCGAGGCCATTCAGACCCTGGAGCGCGAAGTCAGACGCTTCCGGATCCGGACATGAGCGAGCAGCTCCGGGAGAGCCGCAACGTGCGGCTGGTTTCGTTCCGTATCGGCGGCGACCATTTCGCCATCGACATCATGACGGTGCGACAGATCGTTCCCTGGTCCCAGCCCACGGCAGTGCCGACTGCGCCCGACTTCATCGAAGGGATCCTCCTCCTGCGCGGCGAGGTCATCCCCATCGTCGATCTGCGAAAACGGCTCGGGCATCCTGCGGCGCCCGTCGACCAGACGGCGAGCGTGATCATCGTCGCCACCAGCCGCGGCATCGTCGGGCTGCGCGCGGACGAGGTGCGTCGGATCGTCGATGCGGAAACCGCAGCATTCCTCCCGGCGCCTCCCCTCGTTCAAAATGTACGCGGCGAGCTGCTGGTCGGAGTGCTTCCCTGGCGCGACGAGCTGATCCTGCTCCTGGACGTCGAGGCCGTACTCTCTCCTGACGAGCAGCAAAGGCTGAGCGCGGCGTTGGCGGATGGTTACTCCGTCTGAGGATCCGGCTCGTCGGTCGGTACCTCGCTGCGGAGGCTCTTCCGGTAGCCCCACGGGCAATGCCTGCAGCCTGACTCGCAACAATAGCCGCGCCCCCGCAGGTACGCTTCGGTGAAGACCATGTAGGGCCCTTCGTAGTAGAAGTCGTCTCCCTCGACCAGCGGTGTCACGACACGATGTTAGCCCGCATTTCTCACAGGCCTCCGAGGCATGGGGGCGGAGAGCGGTCTGGATGCGAGGCGCACGATGGTTTCGGCGACGAAAGCACAGCTGACACCAAGCTGCTCCCCTCACTGTTCTGCCCAGCAGTCCTATCGCCGAGTCCTTCGACGACTTCGGTTATCCTTATTCCGCGTGTTCGATCGAAGCCGCCTTCTCCAGCTCACCGAAGCCATGCGGGGGAAATTGATCATCGTCTATGGCGACATCGTCGCCGACCGCTTCATCTATGGCACTCCGAAGCGGATCTCGCGCGAGGCGCCCGTTCTGATCCTTCGCCAGTACCGCGACGACATCCTGCTCGGCGGCGCCGGCAATGCCATCAACAACATCCTCTCGCTCGGCGGCTTGCCGATGCCTGTCTCGGTCGTGGGAGACGATGCGGAAGGGAACAACCTGGTCGACCAGCTGACCTCACAGGGTGTCGACTGCAGCGCCGTCCTCCGGCTCAAACGCTATAAGACCCCGACCAAGGTCCGCATCCTCGGCGGCATGCCGCACTCCACCCGGCAGCAGATCGTCCGCTATGACATCGAGGATCGCGTCGAGCTGAATGAGGATGAGGCCAACCGCTTCGCCTGGTTGCTGCGCGATCAGATCGCCATCTGCAGCGCGGCCCTGATCAGCGACTACGGATATGGAGCCGTTACTCCGCCGCTCGTGGCGAACCTGACGGGATTCGGACGCGGAAAGCCGGTGACTCTCGACTCGCGATACGACGTGCTCCGTTATCCGGACGTGACAGCGGCGACGCCGAACGAGGAAGAGGCTGCTGCTGCAGCGGGAATCTCGCTCTTCGAGGACGGCGACGGAGAGAACCTCTCGTTCGTGGCTCAGACCATCCAACAGGGCCTCGATTGCGATGCGGTGCTCATCACTCGCGGGAGCCGAGGAATGGCGCTGTTCGAGCGCGACACGCGGGATCCGCTGCTCATTCCGGTCTACGGAACCGACCAGGTAGCCGATGTGACGGGCGCCGGGGACACGGTGATCGCCACCTTCACTCTGGCACTGGCGGCCGGAGCCTCGTACGCCGAGGCGGCGATGCTCGCGAACTACGCCGGAGGGATCGTGGTCATGAAGATGGGAACGGCCACCGCCTCGAACGAAGAGCTGGTCCATGCCATCCAGCGGGACGAGACGCTCCAGACATGAGCCGACTGCGCCGGCTGGAAGACCAACGGCAACGGCCGAGGCGTTACACTCTCGATGATGCGCAACGCTCCGGTACTCGACCCCGATGAGCTCAGCGACGCCGTCGCCCATGAGAGGCGTGACGGACGGACCATTGCGCTTGCCAACGGCTGTTTTGACATGATTCACGTCGGACACGTGCGCTATATCCAGGGGGCGGCTGAAGTCGCTGACATCCTCATCGTCGGAGTCAATGGAGACGATTCGGTGCGGCAGTTGAAGGGCGAGGGGCGTCCGCTGATGACCGCTACCGAGCGGGCGGAGATCATCGCCAGCATCCGCGGAGTGGGGTACGTCACGATCTTCGACGCTCGATCGCCCGCCGCTCTGATCGAGCTGCTGCGTCCGGACTTCCAGTGCAAAGGGACCGACTACACCGCCGATTCGGTCCCGGAGGGGGATGTCGTCCGCTCGTACGGCGGCAAGGTAGTGATTGTCGGCGACCCGAAGGATCACTCGACCACCGACATGATCTCCAGGGTCAGACGGTCATCGCGTTGACCGTTCGAGCACCGCTGCTGGTTCTGCGGCTCTCCGCGCTGGGAGACATCATCCACACCATTCCCGCAGTTCGGGCGCTGCAGGACTCCGGCGCCGCTCCTGTCGGCTGGATCGTGGAACGGCCGTATCGCGAGCTGGTCGAGTTGGTCGCGAGGCCCGACGCCGTCTTTAGCGTGTCTACGAAACGATGGAGAAAGCAGCCGTTGTCGGCCGAGACTCGAGCGGGGATCGCGGCAGGACTTGGAGCGGCGCGGCGCTTTGGCCGTGGCGGCCGCTCGGTCGACTTTCAGGGCCTGGTCAAGTCGGCCTTTCTGGGGTGGAGCTCCGGCGCCCGCGAGCGCTTCGGATTCGATCGCCAGGCCATCCGCGAAAAGCCGGCGGGGCTATTTCTCAATCGCCGCGTCGCGGTCGATCGCAAGGGGCATGTCGTGCAGTGGAACATGGAGCTGGCGCGCGCAGCTGGTGCCGTCGCGGGCGAGCCCCCTCGAGTCGACTTCAGCCCGTTCGCGTTGTCCGGCGACACTCTTCTCGCATACCGCCAGCGCATCCTTCTGGTTCCCGGCGCCGGTCAGGAAGTTAAGTGCTGGGCTCCGGCGTCGTTCGCCGCGATAGCGCGCGAGCTCGGAGCACGAACCGGCTCCCGGCCGGTAGTCGTGTGGGGGCCGGGGGAGCGGCCGCTGGCCGAGGCAGTGGCACGTGACGGCGACGCGGAACTGGCCGTGGAAACGAATCTGCGCCAGCTGGCGTTCTCTCTGCAGATGGCTCGTTTGGTGATCGCCGGTGATACCGGTCCGCTCCACCTCGCCGCCGCCCTCGGGACTCCGGTCGTCGGGCTGTTCGGCCCGACGAATCCGGCAAGAAACGGTCCCTGGGGCCAGCTCGATCGATGTCTCTCGGCGTGGGACTCGACGCGCTGGATGGCCTCGATCAGTCCCGATGACGTGGTCCGGATGGCGCTCACGGTGCTCGGATGAGTCGATTCCTGGCCGCCCTTCTTACAGTCTCCTTACTGGCCTCCTCGCGGGAAGCTCATGCTCAATCAAGCAGCACCCTCAGGAGCGCTTTCGATGGAGGGGAAACGCTGACGTTCAGCCTGGCCTGGGTCCGCGTGATCGGCGGCACTGCTCAGATGACGATCGCCCCCGTGGCCGGACAAGCCAGCTACCGGATGACCTCGCTCATGCAGTCGAACTCGATCTTCAACCTCATTTTCCGTGTGCGCGACGAAGTGGAATCGGTGGTCGACCGCGAAGCATTCTCGACCATGAGCTACCAGAAGGTTCTCAACGAGCGGGGCCGGACGAAGAACGAGTTGACGGTCATCGACCCCGATCGGAAGGTGGCCCTTCGAAAGGGAGTCGAGATCCCGGTGCCGCATCCGGTGTACGACCCACTCTCGTTGATGTATCACCTGCGGACGCTGGAGCTGACGCCGGGAAAGACGCTGAGCTTCAGCGTCATCGCTGACGGGAAAGTGTATGTGATGGAAGCGTCGGTGACGCGTCGCGAGGTCATCGACACGGATGCGGGGAAATTCGACACGGTCGTGGTCGAGCCGAAACTGCAGGAGGGAGGCATCTTTCTCGATGAGCGCAACCGCCTCGTCCTCTGGTATAGCGACGACCCGCGGCACCTGCCGGTCAGAATCCGCTCCGAGTTCAAGGCCGGAAACATCACCGCTACCCTCCGCTCGGTCCAGGTCGGCCCCGTGGCGGTCCCGGTCGCCACGAAGGAATCGCCTCGTCCCGGTCAGCGTTGAAGGGAGAGTCAGATAACTAGGCCGCAGCGGTGACCCACAGCTCGCGTGTTAAAGTATTTCTATCGATAATCCTGTACAACTTATGGTTTGCCGAGGCCCGGGTTTGATGGCTGGCCCTGGACCCGGCGTGTGTGAGCGGAGCGTAGACATCGGATGAGCGTTCGTCTAGGAGAGTTGCTGACCAAGGCCAGCCTGATCACTCAGGACCAGCTCAAGGAAGCGCTCAAGGTTCAGAAGGAGACCGCCGGCAAGCTCGGCGAGACTCTGATCAAGCTCGGTTTCGTGTCCGAGGAGGACATCACTGAGTGCCTCTCGCAGCAGTTCGGCGTTCCGTCGATCAATCTGGCGCACTTCGAGATCGACTCGAACGTCATCAAGCTGATCCCCGCCGACGTGGCTCGAAAATACAACATTCTGCCTGTCAATAAGACCGGGGCGACGATCACCATCGCCATGGCCGATCCCACCAACGTCTTCGCCATGGACGACATCAAGTTCATGACCGGCTACAACGTCGAGCCGGTGGTGGCCTCAGAACTGGGGATCAAGGCGGCCATCGACAATTACTACGGCACGACTTCGGCCCTCGAGCTGAAGCGGGTCATGGAGGATCTGCAATCCTCCGAAACAGCCGACCTCGAGGTCCTGGAGGAAGATGAGGACCTCGACGTGGCCACACTGGCCGCGGAATCGGAAGAGGCCCCGGTGGTGAAACTGGTCAATCTGATTCTGACCGACGCCATCAAACGCGGCGCCTCGGACATCCACATCGAGCCTTACGAGAAGGAGTTCCGAGTCCGCTTCCGGGTGGACGGCATTCTCTACGAGATCATGAATCCGCCGCTGAAGCTGCGGGACGCCATGACTTCGCGCATGAAGATTCTGGCCAAGCTCGACATCTCGGAGAAGCGCCTTCCCCAGGATGGCCGCATCAAGCTGAAGATGAAGCTCAATGACAAGAACAAAGAGCTCGACTTCCGGGTGTCAGTTCTGCCCACCCTCTTCGGCGAGAAGATCGTCCTCCGGCTGCTGGACAAGGACAATCTCCGTCTGGACATGACCAAGCTCGGGTTCGAGCCGGAGTCGCTGGTCAAGTTCGAAGAGGCCATCTTCAAGCCGTGGGGCATGGTGCTGGTGACCGGTCCGACCGGTTCCGGCAAGACAAACACGCTCTACTCCGCGCTGGCCAAGGTCAACTCGCCGGAAGTGAACATCATGACGGCCGAGGATCCTGTGGAGTTCAACCTCCCCGGCATCAATCAGGTTCAGATGAAGGAGTCGATCGGTCTGAATTTCGCGGCCACGCTCCGATCGTTCCTCCGGCAGGACCCGAACATCATCCTGGTCGGCGAGATCCGCGACTTCGAAACCGCCGAGATCGCGATCAAGGCCGCTCTCACAGGGCATCTGGTCCTCTCGACGCTGCATACCAACGACGCTCCCTCGACGATCAACCGGCTCATGAACATGGGGATCGAGCCCTTCCTCGTGGCCACCTCGGTGCAGCTGATCGCCGCGCAGCGCCTGGTCCGGCGCATCTGCGCGAACTGCAAGGAAGAGCTCGATGTCACGCCTCAGGCCCTCTCGAATCTCGGCTACAAGCCCGATGAGATCGGCAAGTTCACCGTCTTCAAGGGCCGCGGCTGCGAGAAATGCAACAACACCGGCTACAAGGGTCGCGTCGGTCTGGTCGAAGTCATGCAGGTAGATGACGAGCTTCGCGACATGATCCTCTCCGGCAGCTCGGCCATCGAGATCAAGAAAAGAGCGCAGGAGACCGGCATGATCTCGCTGCGGCGGAGCGGTTTGATTAAAATCATGGATGGCGTCACGACGATCGAAGAGGTCGTCCGCGAGACCGTGCTGTAATCGGCACCGTTCCACGTCCCGGGACTTCCGGAGGATTGGCGCACCAGCAGTACGGCAGCACGAGAAGAAGGCGGAAAAGAATGGCATCACCACTGACCCTGCATTCGCTTCTGAAGACGATGGTCGAGCGTGGCGGCTCGGATCTTCATGTCACTACGAATTCGCCGCCTCAGATCAGGATCGACGGCAAGCTCACGCCGCTGGATTTCCCGCCACTGACCGCGCCGGAGACGAAACAGCTGGCCTACTCCGTCCTGACCGACGCCCAGAAGCACCGCTTCGAGGAGAACCTGGAGCTCGACCTCTCGTTCGGCATCAAGGGGCTGGCCCGTTTCCGCGGAAACGTATTCAATCAGCGCGGAGCGACGGCCGCGGTCTATCGCCAGATTCCGTACGAGATCCTCGGTTTCAAGGAGCTCGGTCTTCCGGCGGTCATCGAAGAGATCTGCAACAAGCCGCGAGGTCTGGTGCTGGTCACCGGTCCGACCGGCTCCGGTAAGTCGACCACGCTCGCAGCGATGATCGATAAGATCAATCGGGAGCGCCACGAGCACATCATCACCATCGAGGATCCGGTCGAGTTCCTCCACCAGCACAAGAACTGCGTCGTCAATCAGCGCGAGCTGCATGCCGACACGCACTCCTTCGCGAACTCTCTGAAGTCGGCTCTACGGCAGGACCCGGATGTGGTGCTCATCGGAGAGATGCGCGACCTCGAGACCATCGAGTCGGCATTGCGGATCGCCGAGACAGGCCACCTCACGTTCGGCACGCTTCATACCAACTCTGCGGCGCAGACCATCAACCGTATCGTCGACGTCTTTCCCTCGCACCAGCAGCCGCAGATCCGTGCTCAGCTCTCGTTCGTGCTGGAGGGGATCATCTGTCAGGCTCTCCTGCCGAAGGCTTCGGGGAAAGGACGGGCCATGGCCATGGAGATCCTCGTGCCGAATCCGGCCATCCGCAACCTCATCCGCGAGGACAAGGTTCATCAGATCTACTCGATGATGCAGACCGGACAGTCCAAGTACGGGATGCAGACGTTCAATCAATCGCTGGCCGTCCTCTATTTCAAGAAGGCCATCACTCTTCAGACAGCATTGGCGCGCTCATCGAATCCCGATGAGCTGCAGGAAATGATCTCGCGCGGTCCGCAGGCCGTCATGCCGGGCGGAGCGCCTCCGGGAGCGGCGGGAGCCCGTCCACGTCCGGCGTAGTGCCGGGTTTCACGGGCTCATGACATGACCGGCGGCGCTGGTGCGCCGCAAGCAGGGAGGATGCGATGCCTAGTTTCGAGTGGAAGGGGAGAGGGCGGAACGGTCAGGACCAGACGGGAGTTCTGACGGCCGATTCGAAGGACGCGGTCATCGCCGCGCTTCGGCGGCAGCAGGTCATCGTAACCGCGGTCAAGGAACGGGGTAAGGAGCTGGCCTTTCCGAAGTTCGGCGGCGGTGTACCGCCGAAGCTCGTCTCCATCTTCACCCGTCAGTTCTCAGTCATGATCGATGCCGGTCTGCCGCTGGTGCAGTGCCTGGAGATCCTCGCGGCTCAGCAGGATCACAAGACCATGAAGCGGGCTCTCATCGCCATCCGGCAGGACGTCGAGTCGGGCTCCAACCTGGCCGATGCCATGCGCAAACACCCGAAGATTTTCGACGAGCTGTTTACCAACATGGTCGCTGCCGGAGAGGCCGGCGGTATCCTCGACACCATCCTCCAGCGCCTGGCGCAGTACATCGAGAAATCGGTCAAGCTGAATGGACAGGTCAAGTCGGCCATGATCTATCCGGTCGCCGTCATCTCCATCGCCGTGATCGTCGTGGCCGTCATTCTCTGGAAGGTCATCCCGGTCTTCGCCGCACTCTTCAAAGGCCTCGGCGCAGAGTTGCCGATGCCGACTGTCGTCGTCATCAACATCTCGAACTTTCTGGGCGACTTCTGGTGGCTGATCATCCTCACCGGATTCGGACTGACCTACTTCACCCGTCGCTACCACGCCACCTACAAGGGCAAGCGGGTCCTCGACGGTATCGTTCTCAAGATGCCGATCCTCGGTATGCTGATGCGCAAGATCGCCGTGGCCCGCTTCTGCCGCACGCTCTCCACCCTGACTTCATCGGGCGTTCCCATTCTCGACGGGCTGACGATCACCGCTAAGACCGCGGGCAACTCGATCGTGGAAGATGCCATCATGGCCACACGCAAGTCGGTCGAAGAAGGGAAGACCATCAGCGAGCCGCTCGGCGACACCGACGTCTTCCCCTCCATGGTCGTCCAGATGATCGCCGTCGGAGAGCAGACCGGTGCCCTCGACACCATGCTGGCCAAGATCGCCGACTTCTACGAAGAAGAGGTCGATACCGCCGTGGCCGGCCTCATGAAGCTTCTGGAGCCCGTGCTCATCGCGTTCCTCGGTGTGGCAATCGGCGGAATCGTCATCGCCATGTACATGCCGATGTTCGCCCTGATCGGTCAGGTCGGCTAGCGGCGCGTTCCGTGTTACGGCCCGACGAAAGAAGAGGCGGCGCAAGCCGCCTTTTCTCTCTTGCCGTTCACTCCCGGCACCGCCGGCTGAAACAAAGATGACTGCACCGACCATTCAGCAGCGCCTTCCGATTGAGTCCTCCCTGACGGACGGATCTCAGGCAACGTCGATCCAGCCCGACGCGCGGATGCTCATTGCCGTGCGCGTGGTGGTCGTAACCTCGCTTCTGATGGCCGCTCTGCTCATCCAGTTCACGGTCAAAGAGTTCCTTCCGATCAACTACCTGTATCTCACGACCGGGTTGACGTATGGCCTCACCATTCTCTATGTCGCCGTTGGAAAGCTCTTCCGGGGCCGGACCATCAATCTGGCCATTCAGATCGCTGGCGACCTGGTCATCGAGACTCTGCTCATCTATTTCACCGGCGGACTGGACTCACCGTTCTCGTTTCTTTATCTCGTATCCATCATCACCGCAGCGACGCTGCTCTATCGCCGTGGAGGGTTCATCGCTGCATCGGGCGCAGTGATCCTGTACGGCGGGCTGGGCGACCTGCTGTTGTACAAAGTCATCTCCGCTCCGCAGCAGGCATGGATTCCGACCACGCCTGACTGGAGCTTTTCACGTCTCTATCTCAACATGGCCACGAACTTCGCTGGCTTCTACGCCACGGCACTTCTCACCTCGTACCTCTCGGAGAAGCTGCGGCGGACCTACGAAGAGCTCGACGCCAATCGCCGCAACCTGGCGCAGTTGCAGGCACTGAATCAGAACGTGGTCGAGTCGATTCCCTCGGGCGTGATCACCATGACCCCGACGGCGATTATCTCCTTCATCAATCCGGCGGGATCTCAGATTCTCCAGCGCAAACCGTCCGAGGTCGTCGGAGTGCATATCTCGGAGGTAGGCTTCTTTTCCACCGCGGACTGGGATCGGATTCTGCCTACTCTGGCACAGGAGAACCTGGTGCGGGGAGAGAAAGACGGTGTTCCAATCGGATCGGAATTCCGCAGTCTCGGCTACGCCATCACCCCGTTGAAGCGGATCGAGGGAGGGTCGTACGGATTCAGCCTCATCTTTCAGGACTTCACGGAGGTCAAGAAGATGGAGGCGCAGTTGCGGCTCAAAGACCGGATGGCGGTCGTCGGAGAGCTCTCGGCCGGCATTGCGCATGAGATCCGTAACCCGCTGGCGGCCATTGCCGGATCGGTTCAGGTGCTCAAGGAATCGACGGCTCTCTCGCCGCAGGAGCAGCGCCTGATGTCGATCATCCTCAAGGAATCCGATCGTCTGAACAAGTCGATCGAGGACTTTCTTCGGTTCGTGAAGCCGCAGGACAAACGACCCGCCGATTTCGACATCGCGGCCAGCCTCGGTGAGACGCTCGACCTTCTCTCGCATTCACCGGAGCTGAATGCCAATCACAAGATCCGTCGTGTGATTCGCCCTCCCTCGTTCATCCTTTTCGGGGATCCCGATCAGATTCGACAGGTCTTCTGGAACATCGCCCGGAACGGTGTTCAGGCCATGCCGAACGGAGGCATCCTCATGGTCACGACCACGCTTTCCGGCGGGTTCTACCGGATCCACTTCACCGACAACGGGCAGGGGTTTTCCGAAGCCGACCAGCGGAGGCTGTTTCAGCCGTTCCGGACAAATTTTCCTACGGGCACGGGGCTCGGCATGGCTATCTCGTACCGGATCATTCAGGCTCACGCCGGTCGCATCGACGTCGAGTCGCGCGAAGGCTTCGGCGCGACGATCACCATCTCCCTTCCGCTGGTCCAGCCGAAGGTCGATGCCAACGAGCCACCCATCGCGATCGCCCGAAGCTACTGATCGAGGCCGAAGAACCGGACCTTCGTCCGCCGCTTGAGGCGGCCCCCGGCGACCTCAGTCAGTGTGATCGTTTTGCCTTGAGGGCCAGCAACAGAGCAACGTAGAAGGCGAGGCTCGCTCCCATCACGATGTAGGTGTATTGGAGTTTCAAGGTGAGAGCGAAGGCACACACCGCGGCCGCAAAGCCCCAGAAGAACGCCTCGCCCACCCAGGCCTGGGCCCAACGCGGGCCCGTCAGGCCGGAAGGAAGCCGCGGGAAGAGAGATGGCATCATCCGGGGAACGGCAGCGCGATAGGCACGGTAGCCCTCGTCCTGTGCCGACAGCAGCTGCTCTTCTTCGCGCCCGATGAGTCGATATGTGATCAGCAGCATCCCGAGAACCAGAACCGCGAAACCCAGCCGGCTGGCAAGAAGCCCCATTCCGACCGACATCACGACATTGGCGAAGTACAGCGGATTGCGCACATGGCGGTAGGGACCGTCTGCAACAATTTCTTCGGTATGCAGGTTCGGATCGTGAACGACGGCTGTCTGCAGGTAGGCGGTGGCCCAGGTGCGGATCATCGCCGATCCAGCCACGAGAAGAGCGGCGATGGCG
>JADGNX010000059.1 GCA_017883265.1 Thermoanaerobaculia bacterium | reverse complement strand
TCTTCCAGTGCGAAGACGACGCCCGTGATCGGCGTGTTGAAGATCGCGGCGATACCGGCGGCGACGCCCACCGGAATCATGCCCCGGACAAGGCGGCGCGGAAGGCGCAGCATCCGCGCAACCGCGGCGGATGCGCCGCTGGTGACGAGGACGATCGGCCCTTCGGGACCGAGAGGCGCGCCGGCGCCGAGCGAGAGCGGCGTGGCCAGAAACGTCGCCACCATGCTGCGGGTGCCGACCTCCTCAGGGTCGCTGTTATACGCAATACGCACACGGGCCAGATTCGCCCCGACGGCGCGGGGCGCGAAGCGCCGGATGCACCAGGCCAGGGATGCGAACATGAGGGCTGGCGTGATCACGACCAGAAGCGATCGCCACGGCTCGGGTTGCGCCAACGCTCGTCCGATCAGCACACCCCTCGCGGCTTCCACGTATCGATGGAACAGGACAGCCAGTGCGCCGCAGAGAGCGCCGATTACGACGATCGTGACCAGGAGAAAGCGGCGAGCCAGAGAACGAACGCCGACCAGCATGCGGCCGAGGCGGCTCTGGCGCGCCGAAGAGGACGGATCGACGGTGACAGGCTGTGGCGAAATCGGGTGCGACGTCGACATTCGTCGATGTCAATTTACCATCGATGGTGCTGCTCCTCAGGCGTCACGGCGTCGCGTGGCAGACGCGACCGGTGAGACACTGGGACGATGATCGAATCGCGGCCGTTCGGAGTTTCTGCGCTCAGCGCCTTCTTCGTGTTTGGAGCGACGATGAGCGGATTGGCCGCCGTTTCGCTGGCCCTTCCCGGCGGTCTGCTGGAGCCGATGTGGAGGATCAACCCCAGCGGACGGGCGGGACTCGGTGCGCTCGGAATGCCCGCCGTAGTCCTGATGGCCACAGTGTCCCTCACCTGCCTGGCAGCAGCCGTGGGCCTGTGGATTGGAAAGAGGTGGGGCCGGCGACTGGCCATGACCATCCTCGTCATCAACGCCGCGGGCGATCTTCTGAATGGATGGCTGGCGGGCGATCCGCGCACCCTGATCGGGCTGCCGATTGCAGGCGCCATGCTCTACTATCTCCGCACGCCGCGCGTCCGCATGTTTTTCGATCCCGGCCAGGGTTGATCATCGCCGCGGCCGTTTCGTCGATGCCCGGCCAGGAGTGTGGGATCGCCTTCGTGCAGGAGCCATCGACGACATCCTCGGATTGATTCTCCTGACCATCGTCGAGGCGATCGCAGGAGGCCAGCCGCTGACCGTATTCGGAATCGGCAAAGTCGTGATCACGGCATTCGGATTCGTCATCGTCGCGGTGATGGTGGGCTCGCTGCTCGCGCCGCGCCTGGTGCGGCTGGTTGCCCGCCTGCGCGTCTCGAAAGCGCTCTTCTTCGCCGCCCTCATGTTCGCGCTCACGCTCTCGTGGTGCGCGCAGGCGGCCGGCTCGGCGATGATCATCGGCGCCTTCGCCGCGGGTCTCGTGCTTGCGCGGACCGATCGGGGAGTGGAGATCGAGCACGAAGTCCACGACATCGCGCAGTTCTTCATCCCCATCTTCTTCGTTCTCGTCGGCGCGGCAGTCGATCTGCGGCAACTGAATCCATTCGAGCCCACGTCACGGCGCTACCTCTTGATCGGACTGCTCTTGACCGTCGTCGGCATCCTCGGGAAACTTGCCGCCGGCTATGCGGCGTTCGGAAAGGTTCGGCGCATCGTGATCGGCGTGGGCATGATTCCGCGCGGCGAGGTGGGGCTCATCTTCGCGCGGATCGGCCTTGCCGCGGGGCTGCTCTCACCGGGTCTCTACAGCTCCGTGATGTTGATGGTCATCATCACGACGTTGATTACCCCCCCGCTGCTGCGACTGCTGCTGCCGCCGGCGGCGCGCAACGAAATGAGCACGCTGTCGGCTGTCATCACGGAAACGATGAGCGACGGGCAGTAGCGAAGCTGGCCTGGCCTACTCATCACAGCAAGACGTGCCGCTCGCTGAGCGGCGAAGGTTCTCCTTCCCCCCGCTTGTGGCGCGCGCAGTAACCCCAACAACTCGTCCGCCATCACTGACCGACGTGATGAGGTCTGCTCACCAACACCGGTGATGGCCGGCACGTTGGAAGGGTGATCGGCTGGACAGCTTTCGTCCGGATTCGAATGCAAAGTGAGCACATCGATCCGAACGGCCCGAGCCTGTACGAGCCGCAGTGATCGTCCTCCGTAACTAAAAAAGGGAGAAAGCGTCATGGAGACGAGAAAACATCATCAGCAGCAGCTCATGCTCGCGCTGGTCTCAGCGATCCTGATCACAGCGATCGCGGGCTTCGCGTTCGGCGCCGGTCCGCCAGTCACCGTCACGATGGCCGTCACCGGCGATCCGGCGCCAGGCGCGACGGTCACAGCCAGGGCCACCATCACGATTAACGACGGCTCGACATTGCAGAGCATCAAGTGGAGCCAGGTTGGCGGCGTGGCGGCCACGCTCACCAACACCACTGCTGATACCGCCACCATTGCGCTTCCGGCCAGGAAGGTTTTCCGGGAAGAGCTGATTACGGCTCTCTCGGAGCAACCGATCACCGACGCGCAGCTGCCTGCCAACGTGCCGGCGAACCCCGACTACGTAGGCGGCCTCCAGAATCGATTCGTGGTCGCTGGCGTGATCCCGGCCGCTCTGGAAGAGGCCGCTGGCATCAAGCTCGACATTGCGGTGACGACTACGTCCGGCACGTACCATACCGCCGCCTCCGTCGCCAGCAACCTGCCGTGGGAGACCGCGACGGGCATTCGCAATGTTCCGATGCTTCTACCGGTCCTGCTCCACGCCAAGAAGCAGGCCTCGTACAACTGGACGCTCACCGCGCCCACCGGTTCGACCGCGACGCTCGTCGATCCGACCACGCAGAATCCCGAATTCACGCCCGACGTTGCCGGGACGTATCAACTGACGGTAACCGACCTGGCAACGGCCAAGCCGGTCAACGTGACAGTTTACGCCGGTACCTGGAAGGGCATCATCACCGGCCAGGATGCCACCGGCCGGCCGGTCGCAGATTCGGCGTGCATTCAGTGCCACGTCAAGAACACGCCGCACTTCGACCTCTTCACGCCGTGGGCGAAGTCAGGCCACGCGGAGATCTTCACGCAGAACGTCAACACGCCTGCCGGCCATTACAGCGCCGCTTGTGTTTCCTGCCACACCGTCGGCTACAACGCCAAAGCGGTCCAGAACAACGGCATCGATGATGCGAGTGACTGGACCGCATTCCTGGCCACGACTCTGCTCACGCACGGCGACGCCTCGAACTGGACCAGCATCCTGGCAAAATTCCCTGCCACCGCACGGATGGCGAACATCCAATGCGAGAGCTGCCACGGACCGCAGGACAGCGCGGCCCACATGAAGAAGGACGGTTCGCGCATGTCGCTTTCGTCGGACACCTGCGGAACCTGCCACGGCGAGCCTCTCCGCCACGGACGTTTCCAGGAGTGGCAGTTGTCGGGACATGCGAACTACACGACGGCGATCGCGGAAGGGACTGACCCCACCTGCGCCAAGTGCCACAGCGCACAGGGATTCGTGGCCTGGCAGGACAAGGGATTCAGCACGGCGAATCTCACCGTCGACTGGACGACCGAGGAGGTCCATCCGCAGACTTGCGCAACATGCCACGACCCGCACAACCCCGGCACGACCTCCGGCGATAAGAACACCAACGCCACGGTCCGGGTGAGCGGCACGACTCCGGCGCTGATGGCCGGCTTCACCGCAACCAACGTCGGCAGCGGCGCCATCTGCATGACCTGCCACAACGGCCGCCGCGACCTCCGCGATGACTCACACTTCGTCGCCACGGACGCCTCGCGCGCGCCACACGAGGGACCTCAGGCTGACATCCTCATGGGTCAGAATATGTTCTTCACGAAGGTCGGCACGCGCGGTTTGCACTCCATGATCCAGGACTCCTGCGTTTCCTGCCACATGGAGTCGACCGATCCGCCGTCCGCGCTTGCGCTCCAGAATGCCGACGGCTCCTACGTTGGCACCAACCACACGTTCTTCGCCAGCAACACGATCTGCAACAAGTGCCATAGCAACATCACCAAAGAGACCGTTCAGGCGCCAGTGCAGGCGAAGCTGGATTCACTCAAGGCGCAGATGGAGACCGCGATCAGGAATGTGATGCAGGCGCAGATCCGCGCAGGCAACGCGATCGACCTCAATGGCAAGAAGACGGTCAAGAACGCCTCGGACATTACGGCGATCGAATTCATCTCGGCCTCGGGTCGCCAGGGTGTCAACGTCACGCTGGCCGATGGCACCAAAGTCCTTAGCCTTTCCCTCGCCACTGTGAAGGTCGTGCGGCCGGCCGGCTCTGCCGTTGAGCTGTATGCCGTTGCCGATCCGGCGATCGCCAAAGCCGGTTGGAACTACTTCATGGTTATCAACGACAAGAGCAAGGGCGTCCACAACCCGGCATTCGTCAATTCGGCGCTCGACGTCTCGAACTTTGCGGTCACCTCGATCAATTCGGCTGCCGGTTCGCCAACGGCACCCGGCAACAGCACAGCGATCGGCGGTGGAATCGGCAACGGTGCCGGTGCCGTCTCCTGCAAGACCGCCTACGTCTATTGGAGTGAGATGGCCGGTCACACGCCGGGCCAGGCAGGAAGCCAGTGGCGCACCGACCTCGTGGCGCGCAATCTCGAGTCGTCCACCGCGTCTCTCCGTTTCATTCTGCATCAGGCCGGCGGCAATCTCGAGGCCACAGGCGCCGTCAATGGCGGCTCACAGAAGGCCTTCGAAGATCTGACGGCGACGATGGGAGGTGAGAGCAACATCGGCGCACTCGAGATCTGCTCCGACCGTCCGCTTCTCGTCACCACGCGCATCTTCAACCAGGCGGATGCCGGCACCTACGGACAGAGCTACGATGGCCGCGTGGCCGATCTCGGCTACTCCGCGGGTCAGACCATCAGCCTCATCGGACTGCGGCAGAAGAGCGGTGCCTACCGCTCGAACCTCGTCGTGACCAACGGTGGAACGAGTGAGGCGCAGGTTACGGTCAATCTCTTCGATTCCTCAGGCAAATCGTTGAATGCGTATACCCTCACGGTTCCCGCGGGCACCGGCCTGCAGGACCCCGAGCCGTTCAAGAACCGGGCGAATTCACCCGATCTGGACTGGGGCTTCGCGACGGTCACGGTGGTGAAGGGAACGAATATTCTCTCCTCGGCATCGCTGATCGACATGAAGACCAACGACCCGACTACGATCCCGGCCAAACAGTAGCCATTCACGCATTATCGAGAGGGGGGTGGCAGCAACCGCTGCCACCCCCCTTTTTTTTGACTTTCGCAGACGGTCTGCAGTTTCTTGTTGTTTAGAACATCCAGGACAATGCGCCAACGATCGCGGAAATAGCAGCCGGCACATCCAACGGTCCCAATCAATTGCTGCAGACTGCAGATGTGACCCCAAATACCCTCACCGAACGCCCTCACCAACTTGCCGAGAGGTGTCCGTGGCCCTTCACTGGTTCCAGACGATTCCGGCCGCTCTCGGGCGGGCCAGGGGCCCCATCGCGTGGATCGCCGCGACCTACCTTCTCAGCCTCACCGTGGGCGCCGGTATGGTTCATGCCGGGAACGCCGCCGCGCTGCGCTACCGCGACACGCTTGTCGGCACTGCAGCGGCCAGCGACCAGGCCATGGTGGCCATGAATCACGGCCTCCCGCTGCGCGCAGCAATCCTCGACTTCACGGGGAACCTGGGCCTCGGGGCAATCCCATCCACAGTCATGGGCCTCGCTGTTCTACTGCCGTTCCCTATGGCCGCCTATCGCGGCTGGGTTGGCGGAGTTGTGTCCGTCGATGGGGAACACCACAGTCGTCTGCGACCCGGCCGGGAGCGATGGTACTACCTTGGTGTGCTCTTCCTGCAGCTGCTGCCGTACTCGCTGGCCGGCGGCGCCGGCGTGCGCCTTGGGCTTGCATTTCTGCGTCCCAGGAGCTCGTTCGGATACCCGGAGTCGGCTACATGGCTGGGCCTGCCAGCCGATGGCGTGCGCGACGTACTCCGCATCTACACGCTGATCGTGCCTCTGTTCATGGTGGCATCCCTGGTCGAGTTTCTGGCTCGGTGAGGCCAGTAGTGCGGATGCTCATCAAATAGGAGGCTTGGTCGCGGATAGCGCCACGATGATGGCGGCTCGCGGCCCGAGTGCGCTACCATTTCGCGCCGCTTGGCCACGCCGCTGAAGCGTTGGTCGGGCGTCTTCGAGGCCCTGACAATTGGGCCGGTCGAGTATCGTGCTCGTTCGGAAGTCATCGATAAGGAGAGTGCCATGCCAAGGTACGTGATCGAGCGTGAGATTCCGGGAGCTGGAAAGTTGTCGCCTCAAGAGCTCAAGGGCATTTCACAAAAATCGTGCGCTGTGCTGGGCAAAATGGGACCGCAGATTCAATGGCTCCAAAGCTATGTGACTGGCGATAAGATTTATTGCGTTTACATCGCGCCGAACGAGAAGATGGTCCGGGAGCACGCCCAGCAAGGTGGCTTTCCCGCGAACCGGGTCTCCGAAGTGGTCGCGGTAATCGACCCAACTACCGCAGAGTAGTGCTGCGCAACGCGGCGCAGCAGCCGGCCTTCCGGGCCTACCCATCGGGTCGAGAGCCATCCGCTGCGAATCGTTTGAGGAACGTCGCAGACGTCTGATCGCGATTATCCGTGCGGCAAACGAAACGTGACGCAGAGGGTCAGGTAGACCCCCCGGCTTTATGCGCGTCCGGCCACTGTGGCCAGCTCGCGCAGCAGGTCAGCGGTGTCGTCGGTGAGCTGCGTGCGCTCGTAGCGCCAGGCCCAGTTGTTCTCCCCCTGGCCAGGTCTGTTCATCCGCCCTTCGTTGCCGATGCCGAGGATGTCCTGGAGCGGAACGATAGCCATGTCGGCGACCGAGGTGTAGGCCACTCGGATCATGCCCCACTGGATCTCTTCGGCGGCGCAGCCCAGGTAGGTTCGGGCGTGAGCTTTCTCGACTGGTGAGGCGTTCTCGAACCATCCTTTTGCCGTGTCGTTGTCGTGCGTGCCGGTATAGACCACCGACGCCGGTTCGTAGTTGTGTGGAAGATGAGGGGAGTCTTCCTCCTCGAAGGCGAACTGCAGGATCTTCATCCCCGGCAGACCAGCTGCCGCTCGCAACTCGTCGACCTCGGTCGTGATGAATCCGAGGTCTTCTGCCACCAGAGGGAGCGAGCCGAGCGCGGTCCGAATCGCATCGAATAGCGCCTTGCCCGGGCCGTTGATCCACTGGCCGTGTACGGCGGTCGGCTCGTTCGCCGCAATTTCCCAGTAGGCGGAAAAGCCGCGAAAGTGATCGAGGCGAAGGATGTCCACGAGCCGCAGGTTGGCGCGTACGCGCTCGATCCACCATCGAAAGCCGTCCTGGGCCATCTGGTCCCAGCGGTACAACGGGTTCCCCCACCGCTGTCCGGTGGCGCTGAAGTAATCAGGAGGCACGCCGGCGACGACGGTCGGATTGCCCGCCGCGTCGAGCTGAAACAGATCGGTATGCGCCCAGACGTCGGCGCTGTCGCCCGCCGCATAGATCGGCACATCGCCCAGAATGCGGATCCCTCGCGCATGCGCCGCATCGCGGAGCTGATGCCATTGCCGGAAAAAGAGGAATTGCACGTACTTGTGCAAAGCGATCTCGTTCGACAGCTCGTGCCGCGCTGAAGTCAGTGCGGCAGCTTTTCGAAGGGCGTAGCCGGGTTCCCAGGACGACCATTCAGTCTGATTGAAGCGATGCTTGAAGGCGACGTAAAGCGACCAGTCGTCGAGCCATTCGCTCTGCTCCGGCGCATTCAGAAAGGAGTCGAGGGCGTTCTGGAGCTCCGGCCGCGCCTGCGCGAGGAAGTGCCGGTGCGACTGGCGAAGGAGCGACTCTTTCCACGCCGCGGCCGCGGCGAAGTCGACGCGCGTGGCGTCGAATCGCGGAGGGGTCTCGAGCGCATCCGGCGGGAGAAGCCCCTCCTCCATCAGGCTCTCCGGGGAGATCAGCAGCGGATTTCCGGCAAATGACGACAGACATCCGTAGGGCGAGTTTCCGTAGCCGGGAGGGTTGAGCGGAAGTACCTGCCAGATCTTCTGGCTTCCGCGCGCCAGCCAGTCGAGAAAGGTCATGGCCGCGGGGCCGATGTCTCCGATGCCGAACCATCCGGGAAGGGATGATGGGTGAAGCAGGACTCCGGCTGATCGGGATCTCCGGACGCGGACTCTGGGGGCGTGCATCATCGGGCTCTCTTCATGCCGCGGGATTGAACGACAGGGTTTCGCCGAGAGCGTCGAAGTACCGCAACCATTGTCGTGCCTCGGTCGACCCGTCGTGAGCTGAGGCCTCGAATCGCGGACGGACGGTCTGCTTCATGAGGTAGTACTGGTTCTGCAGGCTCCGGAGATCGACATCGACGGCTGCCTTGTGCAACAGGGCGATGGCAGCCTGGCACTGCGCGATGGCGTCGATGTCCTTCGGATCCTGGTAGAAGCGGTCGGCCGTGCCTTCAATGGCGTCCTCCAGGCTCATGAGTGTGGCGGCGTCGAGCGTGACCCGCTCGTTGCGCGCGTCCGCCAGCAGATCTTCGACCTGTCCGAGGGGCAGATCCTTCTGCGCGAGCAGCCGGCGCAAACGCAAGTTGAGATCCACTTCCGCGGCGAGCTGCAGAACAGGGGGAAGCGGGACGCCGAGGCTGGCGTGGAGGCGCATGAGGGGGTCGTACTGATCGTGGAGTTGACGGAACGCCGTCTCGGCCTCCGACAGCGTGCTGTCCCAGACCAGAGCCAGAACCTTCCGCTGCTCGTCGCGGAAAAGCGACTTGATGGACATCGTGAGCCGGCCGAAGTGTCGGTCGAGAATGCGGATGCTCTCGGGGATATCGGTCATCTTCAGCTCTGTGCGCAGCTCGTCGCGCAGGGTGAAGTACTCGTCGATGGCGCCGATCTCTCGATAGCCACCGGTCAGATCGATGTCCCCGATGTGCAGTACGGCGTATGCGAAGAGCGCCGATTCGCGCGTCAGTCTCGAGGTAATGCTGACCGCGCCAATCCCGAGACGAGCCCGCCCTACGCGCAGCGACTGGTCGTCGAATTGCTCCACGTCGTAACTGTAGACGCGTGCCGAGTCGCGATAGAGGTCGAAGAGCGAGCCGACCGCGTAGTGAGCGCATACCCGGCCCAGATCAACCATGGCCGGGATGACCTCGGCCTCGTAGATCTGGCGAGCATTCCCGCGCTCGGGGAGATTGCTGACCGCCTCCTCGAGGCGTTCCAGAAAGTCGCTGGTCAGTCGCCAGCCGGACCTCTTTTCAGCGAGCTGCAACGCGCGTCCGGCGTAGTGCAGTACTTGAACGGTCTCGATTCCCGAGATGTCGTTGAAGAACCAGCCGCAGCTCGTATACATGAGCATGCAGTGCCGCTGCATCTCCAGCAGCTCCAGCGCCGTCATCGCTTCCGAGTCGTCCAGCTGCCGTCCGGCCAGTCGTGTCAGAAAGGCGTCCGTTCCCTCATCGCTCCGATCGAGGACGACGTCGATGTAGGCATCGCGCGCGGCCCATGGGTCGAGGAAGAGAGCGCTTCCCTGAGCGACGAAAAGCGGATCGAGCTGCCCTCTGAGCCAGTCCAGAGCCGCCCGCAGGGGACCGCGCCACAGCTGGTTCCAGCCGGCCGAACCACCGGTGCTGCATCCGCAATCGCTGCGCCACCTCTCGACTCCGTGCGCGCAGCTCCACGACGTGAGCTCATCGATCTCAACCTCGTGCGTGGGCGGATAGAGCTCGAGGAATTGGCCGTAGTTGGTGAGGTGGGCCAGTCCGTGGCCTTCGATGTAGTCGAGGGCATAGGCCAGGGCCATGTCGCCGAAGCGGTGATGGTGACCGTAGGTCTCTCCATCGGTGGCGACGTTGACGATCTCGGAATGCTCGCGCGTCTCGGAGAAGGCGCTCACGAGGCGGAGAGCAAAGAACTCGCCGCGAGCCAGAAGGCGCTCGAATGCGATGGCCCGTGAGATCGGACCGTCATAGAAGAAGATGGCGATCGACCGGCCCGATGGCAGCTGGCAAAGGTACGGCCTGGTTGGATCGAGGCCACCGTCCGCCTCGGTCCATTCCTTCGCGCCGAGAGGGCGATAGCGGCGTGCCTGGTGCGGCTCGAGAATCGTGAATGCGACCTTTTCGAGAGCCAGCGCTTCCAGAGTGGGGATGTCGACCGCCGTTTCGGGCAGCCACATCCCTTCCGCCTTGCGGCCGAATCGGAACTCGAAATCGCGCATGCCCCAGAGGACCTGCGTCCGCGTGTCGCGTTCGCTGGCCAGCGGCAGGATCATGTGGTTGTAGGCCTGGGCGATGGCCGAGCCGTGGCCGAATTGCGCCGACGAGAGGGAGTCCGCACCGATGATGGCGCGGTAAGTCTCGGGAACGCGGGTCTCCATCCAGCTCATCAGCGTGGGTCCGAAGTCGTAGCTGATGGAGCTGTAGTTGTTGACGATCTTCACGATCCGGTCGAGGTCGTCGAGGATTCGCGCCGAGGAGTTCGGGTCGTAGCACTCGGCCGTGATCCGCTCGTTCCAGTCGTGAAAGGGCGCCGCTGAGTCCTGCATCTCGACGGCATCCAGCCATGGGTTCTCGCGAGGTGGCTGGTAGAAGTGGCCGTGGATGCAGATGAAGCGTTCGCTCAAGACTCGGTGGACCTTGTCGGAGGGGTGTTCATAGCCGCGACATCCTATCGCAAGCAGAAGGCAGAAGGCACACCACTAGTCGCTGCAGCACGCTTCGATCGCGGACGTCAGCGCGGCGAAGTCCAGCGGCTTGCGGAGCACATCCCGGACCAGCGTGGGAAAGCGGTTGCAGAGCTGCTCTCGCTGGAGGAAGTCGTCGGGAGCCGCGGTGATCACGATGACGGCCGGAAGGAAGGGGGGAGTGGTTAGGGAGGGATCCGTGGTCATTGCGCTCAGCGAATCGAGAAGATCGACGCCGCTCATCATCGGCATCATCAGGTCCAGTACGATCACGTCGTATCGCTGCGTCGCGAGCTGGTGCAGCGCCTCCACCCCATCGCGAGCGCTCTCGACGATCAGGTGCGGGGAGCTGGTGAGGAAGTCGACCAGGAGCTCTCGGATCGCTTCCTCATCCTCGACGATGAGCACTCTAGACTGTGACATGCGTGTAGTCAGTGCGTAGCACGAACTCCGCCAGCCGGAACAGCGCTCGACGGGCGAGAGCCGAAGGGGAGCGGCGTCCGCTTCAGCCGCTGGGTGGGCAGCCAGTCCCCGCGAAGGCGTGCAAGCGGGCGGGCCCTCCTGCCATTGAGACGCCCGGCACTCGAGCAGGCCCTGGGTAGCCTCAGCGAAGGATCGTCTCTTCGCGTCGCGGACCGGTGGAGATGATCGAGATCGGACAGCGGGTCTCGTCCTCGATGAAACGGACGTAGGCTCTGGCTTCATCCGGCAGCTGATCGAAGTTCCGAGTGCCGACCGTCGAGCGGTTCCACCCCTTGAGCACCTTGTAGACCGGCTCGTACTCGTGGTGGGCCAGGGTTGTCGCCGGGAAGGTCTGCCAGGTCGATCCGCGGACCTTGTAGGAGGTGCAGACCGGAATCTCCTTGCAGTCATCCAGCACATCGAGCTTGGTGAGCGCGATCCGGTCGATACCGTTGAGCATCGAGGCGCTGCGAAGCAGAGGAAGATCGAGCCATCCGGTGCGTCGCGGCCGGCCGGTCGTCGTGCCGTACTCGTTTCCGCGTTTCCGGAGATGATCGCCCATGGCGTCGGTGAGCTCAGTCGGGAAGGGGCCTCCGCCGACGCGCGTGGTGTAGGCCTTCACCACGGCTGTGACTGAGTGAATGTGCTTGGGGGCCACTCCGAGGCCGGTGCAGATCCCGCCGACCACACAGTTGGATGAAGTGACGAAGGGATAGGTTCCGTGATCGATGTCGAGGAAGGTGCCCTGCGCTCCTTCGAACAGAATCGGTCTGCCGGCGGCGATGCTTTCATTGATGAGCAGGCAGGTGTTGGTGATGCGGTCTCGAAGGATCTCGCCGAAGGCCAGGTACCGATCGTAGAGCTCACGGGGGTCGAACTTCGGTTTGCCGTACACCGACTCGAGGACAGGATTCTTCTCAGCGCAGGCCAGATCGATCTTCTCTTTCAGCGCCGGCGGGTTGATGAGGTCGCCGATGCGGATGCCGTAGCGGCTCACCTTGGTCTCATAGGCCGGGCCGATGCCACGGCCGGTGGTTCCGATCTTCGCCGGCCCCGCCGCCTCTTCGCGGGCCACGTCGAGTGCGGCGTGAAAGGGAAGGATGCAGTGCGCCGACTCGCTGATCCTGAGGTTGTCGTCGATCTGAACGCCGAGCGACCGCAGACTCTCGATCTCGTTCAGAAGAGCCTGCGGATCGATGACCATCCCGTTGCCGAGGATGCAGAGCTTGTGGGGGTGAAGGATTCCGGACGGCACCAGGTGCAGTGAGAAGTGATGCTCGCCGAAGCGGACGGTGTGGCCGGCGTTGTGGCCGCCCTGAAAGCGGGCCACCACATCGAAGTCGCCGCAGAGCAGATCGACGATCTTCCCTTTGCCCTCGTCGCCCCACTGGGCCCCGATGATCGCGAGATTCTGGTTCTTTACAGGCATGAAAAAGAGGCCGGAGACTAGCACAGAGGAGTGTCCGCTTCCAGCAAAGGGATGATCAGTGGAGGGGCGGGCCGCCTCTCCACTGGAGCGTTCGATATGATGGCGGCGATGAGGACGATCGAGCTCGATGGAAGCTCATTGACGTTGGCGGACGTGGCCCTGGCCGCGGAAGGGGGCGTGCGCTTTGTTCTTTCCTCCACGGCGCGCGATCGGATGGCCGCCTCGCGGGCGGTGGTCGAATCGATCGTGGAAGAGGGGAGGACCGTCTACGGGATCACCACCGGCTTCGGCGTCTTTTCCGAGGTTGCCATCTCGCCGCCCGACAGCAGAGTGCTCCAGCGCAACCTCATCCTCTCTCACTGCGCAGGAATCGGCGCGCCCTACGAGGTGAGGGTTGTGAGGGCGATGATGCTCCTTCGGGCCAACGCCCTGGCCAGGGGCCTCTCGGGAATCCGGATCGAGGTGGTCGAGCAGATGTTGACCATGCTCGAGCGCAACGTCATCCCGGTGATTCCGTCGCAGGGCTCGGTCGGAGCTTCCGGCGATCTCGCTCCCCTCGCGCATCTGGCGGCCGTCCTGATGGGAGTCGGGCAGTGCTGGGCCGGCCCGCTGCGCATCGACGCGGCCTCTGCTCTCTCGGCGATCGAGATGAAGCCGGTGGTGTACGAGCCGAAAGAGGGGCTGGCCATGATCAATGGAACGCAGGCCATTACTGCTGTGGGTGGCCTCGCTCTCTACCGGGCTTCGATGCTCTCGGAGGTGGCTGATCTGGTCGGGGCCATGACGCTCGATGCCCTGCTCGGTACCGATGCCGCCTTCGATCCGCGGATCCATGCAGCCCGCCCGCATGCCGGTCAGGTGGCGGTGGCGGCGAACCTGCGCCGGCTCCTCGCCGGCAGCAACCTCCGGGAATCGCATCGGAACTGCGGCAGGGTCCAGGATGCCTACTCGCTTCGCTGTATGCCTCAGGTGCATGGCGCCGCTCGTGACGCGCTGGACTTCGTACGGTCGAAGTTCGAAGTCGAGATCAACGCCGCCACGGACAATCCGCTGATCTTCGCCGGCGAGGCGGAGGTGATCTCCGGCGGCAATTTTCACGGAGCCCCGGTTGCGCTGGCCTGCGATGTCGGGGCCATCACGGTGGCTACGCTGGCTTCGATCAGTGAACGGCGGATCGAGCGCCTGGTCAATCCGCAGCTCTCCGGTCTCCCTGCCTTCCTGGTGGAGGATGGAGGCCTGAACAGCGGCTTCATGATCGCTCAGGTCACCGCCGCGGCGCTCGTGTCGGAGTCGAAGACGCTGTCACACCCGGCGTCCGTCGATTCCATCCCGACGTCCGCAAACAAAGAGGATCACGTCTCCATGGGGCCGATAGCGGCGTGGAAGTTTGCCCGGTCGGTCGAGAACCTGGCGGGCGTGATCGCCATCGAGGCGCTCTGCGCGGCGCAGGCCATCGACTTTCACCGGCCCCTGCAGTCGTCCGCGATCATCGAAGAAGCGCACAAGGTCATCCGGGCACGGGTGGGGCCGTGGGAAAGCGACCGTTATCTGCACGCCGACCTCGTTGCGGCCTGCGAGCTGCTGCCTCAGCTGGCGGCGGTGGCGGCACGCCGTCCGTAGTGGAGCGATGTGCTCAATCCCGGGAGGCCTTTCTTATCCTGACAACATTTTCTGCTGCGCGGAGTCATGG
>JADGNX010000284.1 GCA_017883265.1 Thermoanaerobaculia bacterium | reverse complement strand
CGGAGATCCAGCTGGATCCGACGATCGATCCGGCCAGATTCGCAGCGCCTCCGAAGACGGATCACTGATCGCAGCATCTCGATCGGGAAGCCCGAGCCGCACAACGCGACCGGCGTAACAGCGCGGTTACCGGGACCGCGTGTATCATCCGCTGATCCTTCAATCAGGGACTGATCCTGTGTCGCCGCCAGCCCAGAATCCGCACGTGCTCGTTGTCGACGACAGCGCTCTCGATCGCAAGCTGCTCGCTCAATACCTGTCGCGCGACGGCTACACCGTAGAGACCGCCGCGGACGGCCTCGAAGCATGGGATCTGCTGGAGCGCCAGAGCGACCGGTTCGACGTCGTTCTCCTCGACCGCGTCATGCCGCGGCTGACGGGCCTCGAGCTTCTGACCCGAATGAAGGAGCATCCCCATCTACGCATCGTGCCGGCTATTCTGCAGACCGCGTCCGCAACCCGCGACGAGATGGTCGAAGGCATCCGCGCCGGTGCCTACTACTATCTGACGAAACCCTACGACGTGGAGATGCTGCTCTCCGTCGTGGCCACTGCTGCGGCCGATTACGCGCACTACAAGCATCTGCAGCAGGAGGTGCGCAAAGGACTCAAAAGTCTCCGGTTGCTGCACGAGGCCGTCCTCGTGTTGCAGACCGTGGAACAGGCGCATGACGTCGGCGCCATTCTCTCGAGCACCTGTCCCGATCCGTATCGGGTCGTGGTCGGTCTGACCGAGCTGCTGGTGAACGCCGTCGAGCATGGCAATCTCGGCATCACCTACGACGAGAAGACCTCCCTCAATGCCGACGGCGGCTGGAACGCCGAGGTGGCTCGCCGGATGTCGCTGCCCGAAAACGAGGTCAAGCGGGTCGAGGTGCGTTTCGAGAGGACCGACGAGCGGATCAGCTTTACCATTCGCGATGAGGGTCGAGGTTTCGACTGGCGAAGGTACCTCGAAGTCGATCCACAACGCGCCTTCGACACCCACGGCCGCGGCATCGCCATGGCCAATCGTCTCAGCTTCTCCACCCTCGAGTACCGCGGTTGCGGCAACGAAGTCGTCGGAACGATTTCACTCAAGTAGGCCGGCATGCGATCGGCCCACGTGCTGTCACCCCGACCGCTTGCGACCTTGCGGGTGGCCCCGTTGAACTGACGTGACGCCGGTTGACACCTCCTCCAGCGAGCCTGAATGACGGCGTGAGACAATCCGCGCCGGTATGCATCTGGTCACGGCCGCTCTCGCGGTGCTCACGTTGCTCCTGCTGGTTCTTCTGACAATCGAATTGCTGAAGGCGGCCGGAGTCGTACGCCGTCTTGCCGATATCCCCGCCGTCGCCGACTCCTGGCCGCGGGTCTCCATCGTCATCGCCGCCCGTAACGAGGAGCGGAACATCGAGGAGGCGCTCCAGTCGGTGCTGAGCCTTGACTACCCCGATCTGGAGATCGTCTTCGTCAACGACCGTTCGACTGACCGCACCGCGCAGATCGTCGAGCGGATCAGCGGCCGCGATCCGCGGCTGCATCTCGAGACGATCGCGACCTTACCGGATGGATGGCTGGGAAAGAACTACGCGTTGCATGTCGGAGCCGGCCGGGCCGACGGGGAGCTGATTCTCTTCACCGACGCCGACATAGTGTTCGAGCCCACGGCGCTCCGCCGCGCTGTCGTCTATATGAAAGAAGAAGCGCTCGATCACCTCACAGCCGGCGCTGAGGTGAGTGGACCCACCCTTCCTCTTCGGATGTTTATCGGAGCGTTCGCCTTCTTCTTCGTCCTCTACGCCCGTCCATGGCGGGCCCGGAATCCGCGTTCGTCCGATCATGTCGGAATCGGCGCGTTCAATCTGGTACGGGCCACCGCGTATCGTTCGGCCGGCGGCCACCAGCCGATTGCCATGCGCCCCGACGACGACATGAAACTCGGCAAGCTCTTGAAGATGTCCGGAGCCCGGCAGGCCTTTATCGGAGCCGTAGGGTTCATCAAGGTCGAGTGGTACAGCTCAATCACCGAGGTCATCAAGGGACTGGAGAAGAATTCCTTTTCTGCCGTCGACTACAGGCTCGGTCTGCTGATCGTTGGAACTCTGACGATGTTCGCGTTCTACATCTGGCCGTTCATGGCACTCTCTCTGACTCACGGCTGGGTCCTGGCGTGCAATGTCGCCATCGTCTCCATCCTTCTCATCCTGGTCGGCGCCCTCGGCGCTCAGAGCGGAGGAAAAGCGTGGTACGCGATCGCCTTCCCGCTGGCCACCCTCCTCTTCATCTTCATCCTCTGGCGCTCCAGCCTCATGACGTTATCGGCAGGGGGGATTCGCTGGCGGGATACCTTCTATCCATTGGCAGCGCTGCGCGCGAACCGCATTTGAGGCTTAAATCGCCAGCCTGGAACGGACCTGGGTTGCCCGTGAACAATCGGTTACGGTGAGTACCGTCGAAATGGCTGAAGGACTCCTCTGGTTCAGACGGGACGTGAAAATCGTCCCGGCAATCCTGGCCATCGCCTTTCTCTCCGCTCCGCTTCATGCCGAGGCACGTAAGTACACGCTGCGGGCCGAGGGAAAGAATGTCGCATCGTTTGCTTTGAACGATCCGTTCGAACAGGTGAACGGCGACACGAAACGGACAACCGGCACGATCGTCGCCGATCCGGCCAATGTCTCTGCCTCCTCGGTCGAGCTCAGCGTCGATCTGGCCACCATCGATACCGGCGTCAAGCTGCGCGACGATCACATCCGGGATGAGTTCGCTGAGATTGCCAAGTTCCCGCGAGCGACATTCAAGTCCGCCAGCGTCTCCGGTTCCGCCGCCTCGCCAAACCAACCGGCTGACATCACCATTACCGGCGACTTTCAGCTGCACGGAGTGACGCGCCGTTTGACGGTTCCGATCCGAGTCGTTCTCATCCCCGAGACCGAGTTGACCCGATCGCAGCGCGGGCCGGGCGACTGGCTGCATGCAAGCGGAAGGTTCCCCATCAAACTCAGCGAGTTCGGAATCCACGTTCCTCAGTCGTTCATCGACGACAAGATCGAGATCACCCTCGATCTGTTCGCCGTCTCGCCGCACTGAACTGCGGTCTCAGGCGTTGCTTCGCCGCTTCCAGAAGACATACGCCGGCAGGCCCGCGGCGAGAATGGCGAAGCCGATCGCGCTGTTCATCGGCGACCGGATCACGGTCCCGATGACCACCAGCCAGCACGCCGCGACGAAGACGGCAGTGGTCACAGGATGCCCCGGAGTGCGGAAGCCGCCTCCCAAAGCTCCGCGGCGGCGGAAGACGAACAACGCCAGCCCGGTCAATCCGAAGAAGATGAAATCGGTCGATACGACGTAGCCGAGAATCTGCTCGTACGTTCCAGACAAGGCGATGACGATCGCCACAGCCCCCTGAAGGGCAATGGCAGCAACCGGAACTCGGGTCACAGGATGGACGCGGCCGACCGTGCGAAAGAAGAGGCCGTCGTCCGCCATGGCGTAGTAAACGCGCGGCGCCGTCAGCATTCCCTGGCTCAGGAAGCCGAGCGTCGAGATGGCGATACCGAGTGCGATGAGAAACGCACCTCGCTCTCCCAGAGCCATTCGCATGACGGCCGAAGCGGGTGTCGTCGTAGCGGCCAGACCAGTGGTTCCCAGAGCGCGCAGGCAGACGATGTTCACGGCGACGTAAATGGCGATGACGCCGGCCACACCGGTCAGCAGGCCCACGGCGAGATCGCGCCGCGGTCGCTTCAGCTCCGCAGACATGAAGCTGGCAGTCTGCCAGCCGCCGTATGCGAACATCACCGGCGTCATGGCCGCGGCGAAGGCGAGAAGATCGAAGCCACGGAGTGTCGTGTGCCCAGCGATCGCGGACTGCGTTCGACCGAGCTGCGAGGAACCGATGAAAAGCGTCCCCGCTCCCAGGAGCATTGCGATGGCCACGAGTTTGAGGAGCATCAGCGCGGTCTGGACGTTGCTTCCGCTGCGCACTCCGAGGCAGTTGATCGCCGTCAGTGCGAAAAGGGTCATCGTCGCCAGGGCCCAGTCGGGTACAGGCGCGTGCGTCATCTCGATCGTGTAGCGGGCGAAGGTCACGGCGACAGCCGCCATCCCGCCGCTCTGGACGACGAGGAGCAGGGCCCAGCCGTAGAGGAAGGCGAGCGATGGATGGTAGGCGTCGCGCAGATAGGCGTACTGCCCTCCGGTCGCGGGCCGCAGCGCGGCGAGCTCGGCATAGACGAAGGCTCCGAGAATGGCGATGACGCCACCGGCGATCCACGCCCCCAGGATCAGCGCGGGCGTATGAACCTGGCGGGCTACGACATGAGGATTGATGAAGATGCCCGAGCCGATGATTCCGCCCATCACGATCATGGTGGCGTCGAATGCGCCGAGACGTCGTGCCAGCGTCGTCATGTCCGGGAGTGTAGAGCACCTCTCCGGCTGCTGCCGAGCCTCATCGAGCCGATTGCGGTTGTCGAATCACCGCGGACTTCGCCATCATGACCCGGACACATCCGCAAGCCTCCGCATGTCGCTGGAGAGCCGATCGGACCAGCGCGATGTCAGCGTCCGCATCGAGCCAGAGCCTTCTCACGACGAGCCTCTCGTTTTCGATTCGCGCATCGATACGGCCCATCAGTCTGTCGCGATAGAGGAAGGGACAGACATACCAGCCCCAACGCCGCTGCGAGGCTGGTTTGTACACCTCCCATACATAGTCGAAGTTGAAGATCGGGCGGACCAGATCGCGATCCCATACAAGCGGATCCAGAGGCCCCAGAATGCGTACGCGATCATCGTAAGTGATCCGTAGCTTCCTCAGGAATGCGGGAACTGCCAGATATCGGCGGCTCGAACCGGGGATCGCAACGTCATGGAGCTCGCCGCGATCG
>JADGNX010000283.1 GCA_017883265.1 Thermoanaerobaculia bacterium | reverse complement strand
CAGCAGCATCAGGCCGGTGGCCACCGGAGGCATGACCAGCGGCATGGTCACGAGGGTCTCGACGAGAGACTTGCCGCGCCATTGAAAGCGAGCCAGCAGCCAGGCCACGGCCAGACCGAGGGGGCAGATCAGCAGGGTGCTCAGCGCCGCCATCCGGAGCGTGAAGCCGACGATCTGCCACTCTGCCCCGATCATCGCGCCTCAGTTCACCAGAAAGCCGTACTGACGAAAAATCTCCAATGCTTCAGGCGATCGCAGGTAGTCGAGAAACTGCTGTGCGGCTTCTTTCCGGTGCGATTCGGCCAGGACCGCGGCTGGATAGGAGATCTGCGGTCCGTCAGCCTTTGGCACCTCCAGGGCGATCCGTACGTCGTGGGAGATGAGGGCGTCGGTCCGATAGACGATCGCCGCGTCGGCATTCTCCGAGGCCACGGCCGCGAGGGCGGCGCGAACATTCTCGGTAGGCACAACCTTCGGGCTGAGCCGGTCCCAGAGATGCAACCTCTGGAGATAGCTTCGTGCGTAGATACCCGCCGGCACGGCCGTGGTCTCGGCTAGCGCCAGATGGCGGATCTTCGCATCGAGAAGATCGTTCGCCGTTCGGATGCGCATCCGGCTCCTGACCGACAGGACGACCACCAGGGTGTTGCCGGCGATGCTGCGGCGGGATGCCGGAACGATGCTGCCGTGCCGCTGGAGGCCGTCCATCTTCAACTCGTCGGCGGAGATGAAAAGGTCGGCTGGTGCTCCCTCTTCGATCTGGCGGGCCAGGGTGCTGGAGGCGCCGAAGTTGAAGATGATGTGCTCGCCGGTCTTCCGGCCATACTCCTTGCCGGTCTTCTCGAGGACGTCGGTCAGACTGGCGGCGGCAGACACGCGGATCTCGCCGGCGACGGACGCGGCCGCGCAACAGGCGACCAGGAGTGCAGAAAGAAGTCGTTTCATCGAGGAGGCGCGATTCAGCCATGCGAGAAAACCACAGAGCGATATATCCGGTCAAGTATCTCGGCTTTTTTACGGCGCCGCTCGGAATTCGAGAAGTCGTTGACACGCAGCCGCGGAGCGGCGACATCTGCGTAGCCCAACGCGTGAGGGCCTGTTGCCCAACTCTTTCCGCGCGCTATGCGGGGACCTTTCGAGACCCCTACCGGGGTCGACTGTCCTTGCCGCTCGGTTCCGGTGGCGGCGCGCCAAAGGCGCTTGCCACCGGCTAATTTCCGGCACGCCTTATAGGTGCTTCTGCGTGCTCGTTGTGCGGGCGTGTAGTCGTGATACCAGTCAAACCGGCGTTGGGCAACAGGCCCGTGAGCGTTGGGATCCCTGGGCTAGCGCAGCAGCCTTCGCAGCGCCTTCCATGACGTGCGTGTTGCGTGCAGCGTTTCGACTTCCATGGAACGGTACAGGTTCAGGGCCTGGTGTCCGAGCGCAGTCAACTCGGCTCCGCCGTGAGCCCGGCCGCCACGGCTCAGGATCACCACCGGCTGTCGGAAGGCGGCGTTCATCGTCTGGACCAGACGCCAGCCCCTCATGTACGACATGCCGATCTCGCCGGCTGCTTCGCGCAGGCTTCCATGACGCGCGATGGCCTCGAGGAGATCGGCTTTCCCCGGTCCCAGCACGATCGTCTCTCCCTGCAGGACGCGCAAGCGGGGCAGCAGCCGCGGCTCATTCCCTCTGGCCATTCGGCTCAATCATGGACATCAGCATCGGCTCGTCAGCTTGATGCATTTGTCGAAAATCAGAATCTCGCGGTGACCCCGATCATTTCGGTTCGCGCGTAGCAAGCTTGGCCAGTCCGGCCAGAATGTCGATCGGAAGCGGAAAGACGATGGTCGTGTTCTTCTCGACCCCGATCTCCGTGAGCGTCTGCAGGTAGCGCAACTGCAGCGTGGTCGGTTCGGTGGCCAGGACTTTCGCCGCATCGGCCAGCCGCTGGGAAGCCGCGAATTCGCCTTCGGCGTGAATGAGCTTCGCTCGCTTTTCCCGCTCTGCCTCGGCCTGTTTGGCCATGGCCCGCATCATCGACTCGGGCAGGTCGACCTGTTTGACTTCGACGTTGATGACTTTCACTCCAAATGGTTCGGTGTGCTGATCGAGGATGGTCTGAATGCGGGCGTTGAGAGCGTCGCGATGTGCCAGCAAATCGTCCAGCTCTACTTCCCCAAGGACTGAACGCAACGTGGTCTGGGCGAACTGGGAAGTCTGGTAGCGGTAGTCGATCACTTCGACCACCGCAAGATTCGGTGCGATCACCCGGAAGAACACCACCGCGTTCACCTTCAGCGTGACGTTATCCCGGGTGATGATGTCCTGCGGCGGGACCTCGAACACCTCCTGTCGCAGCGACACCCGGACGATGCGGTCCAGGGGGGCGAAGACGAAGATGATGCCTGGGCCTTTCGACGCGCTCAGCAGCCGGCCGAGACGGAAGATCACACCACGCTCGTACTCGGGAAGGATCTTGATCGAGTTGAGCAGATAGAGGACCAGAATCACGGTTGCAATGACGCCGAACGGCATGTTGAGCCTCCAGGGTAGACACCCAGTATAGGCGACGCGGCTGCCTCGAGCGACGTCATCTCCGAAGTCGTTCCGTTTCAGATTTCCACCGGCCTCGGAGTAGCCTTCAATGCGCCATGCTCCTATCGGTCGCTATCTACGCTGCTCTCATTTCCGCCTTCGCCGGTGCCACGTCGATCCTCATGCCGCTGCGCTTCCTGGGCATCCGGTCCCGCCGCAGGGGTGCGGCGGTGGCTGCTATGGGCGTCGGGGTCGCAGTCGTCGCGGCGATGCTCCCGGCATCCGAGAAGCGCATCGAAAGGCATCAGTCGCGGCTCGACGACTTCATGCCGCGCTGGCAGTTCGACGAGCGCCATACCATCGCCGTGGCGGCGACTCCGGAGAGGGTCTTCCAAGCCATTCGTACGGTGTCCGCGGATGAGATCCAGCTCTTCGGGTTGCTTACCTCGATCCGGAGAGGTGGCAGGAAAGGGCCGGAAAACATACTCAACGCGCCCGGCCACCAGCCGCTCCTCGATGTGGCCACGCGTACCACGTTCATCTGGCTGGCGAACGAGCCCCCGCGTGAGCTCGTCGTTGGAACGGTCGTCGGCGCTCCCCCGAGGGTTCGCCGCAGCGGTGCGAAGGTCACTCCCGAGCTCTTCGGCCGAACCCTTCAGCCCGGCACTACGCTCGCTGCGATGAATTTCGTGGTCGCGCCGGACGGTGGCGGAGGATCGCTCGTATCGACGGAAACGAGAGTCTTCGCCAACGACCCCTCATCGGAACGCACGTTCGCCGCCTACTGGCGCGTGATCCATCCCGGCAGCGACATCATCAGGCGGATGTGGCTCCGGGCCATCAAGCGTCGCGCCGAGGATTCGGGCGGACGGTGACGCTCGAGCGATCGGCTGAGCGCTCGAACAGGCAAAAGACAGCACAGACAGAAGTGTGTCTGTGCTGTTTTGACCGGGCAGCTCTACGGTTGCTGTTCTGCGGCCTCCACGATGATCCGCAGTCCTTCGACCGCCTTGACCCGGACGCGAGTACCGCGGTCGAGGGCTCTGCTGGCGCGGGCGTTCCAGAGCTCACCATGAACGAAGACCTCTCCCTCCGGGGAGAGTGGCGTGCGGGCGATTCCCACCTCGCCAACCATCCCTTCTGGTCCAGTGACCACCCGATTCCTGCGCGCCCGCAAAGCGAGCGAGGCCAGGAAGACCGCGATGATGGCGAAGGGGACGGCGACGGCGGCTGCGGTCAGCAGGTGGATCTGCATCTCCGGAATCGGTCCGTCGACCAGAAAGAGCGCGCCGATGATCATGGCGATGATTCCTCCGATGGCCAGCACGCCGTGAGCGGCGAATTTGGCCTCCAGTCCAAAGAGAGCCAGCGCAACGAGCAGAAGGGCCATCGCTGCGAAGCGGACCGGCATGAGGTTGAGCGCCAGCATTGCCAGAACGATGGAGATGAGACCGACTGCTCCGGGAAGCACGGCGCCGGGATGATTGAACTCGGCCCAGAGCGACAGAGCTCCCAGGGCCAGAAGGATGAAGGCGACATTCGGATCCATGAGGTGAGAGAGGATCCTTTCTTTGAGCGTCATGTCGTAGACGCGGACCCTCTGTCCCGCCAGATGAAGGACGCTCGAGTCACCGTTGAAACGCCGTAAGGTTCGTCCCTCGATGCCGCGCAGCAGAGCGTTTTCATTCGCTGCCACGAGGTCGATCAGATGACTGGAGAGCGCTTCCTGTTCGGTGAAGGACTTCGATTGCCTGACCGCGCTCTCGGCGACGGCGACGTTTCGTCCCCGCTTGCCGGCCACCGTGCGCATCAGAGCGGCCGCATCGTTCTCCATTTTCTGCTTCATCACCTCGTCGAGCTTCTCCCCGCCGAGGGTGACCGGGTGCGCGGCTCCGGTGTTGGTCCCGGGGGCCATGGCCGCGATATCCGCTGCCTCCAGGACGAAGAAGCCGGCCGACGCCGCTCTGCTGCCGGCAGGAGCGACGTAGACGATGACCGGAACTGGCGAGTCGATGATCTTGCGGACGATCGATCGCATGGAAGTCTCGAGCCCGCCAGGCGTGCGCAGTTCGATGAGGACTGCGCGATCGTGGTGTTGATCGGCCTCGATCAGAGCCCGGCCGATGAACTCGTCGCTCATCGGATGGATCATGTCGTCGACAACGATTTTCAAGACATCGGCGGGGAGGGAGAGGGCAACGAGCAGTAGTGCGACGGACAGAGGGATCGTGCGCTTCATGGGGACGCTCCTGGTTCGGCTTCCCTTACAACGCTACCACGATGGCCGTGTCACGTCAGGACGTCCGCCGAAGGGCGAGTCCGCGAGTGGAGGGGCGCCCGCTCTCGGGCGCGCGCTGAATGGGGCTAGATACTTGACGCTCAAGTCTGA
>JADGNX010000282.1 GCA_017883265.1 Thermoanaerobaculia bacterium | reverse complement strand
GGTACTGGCCTCGTTGTCTTCCCGCTGGAGGGCCAGCACGACGCGGCCCAGAACCACATGCGGGGTCGAATCGGGGGTCTGGCCGCTGGCCAGCGCAGCCACGAATGCGTGGCACTCCTCGGCGTCCAGTCCTTCGGCCAGAGTCAGCCGTTCGATGCCACGCTGTTTGAGAATCTGAACGAACTGCCGTTGCGAGAGGCTGGCCTTGCGCAGCAGTTGTCCTTCGGCCAGTAGGTCCTCGCCGACGATGATGAATGTGAGCGAGTCGCTCTCGAGCGACTCCAGGACGGCCATCAACGAAGCGATGACCTGCCGGATGGCTTCCATCACCCGCGGATGATTCTCGGGGTAAAAAGTGCGCATGTTGAGAGCCGCTACGATCTGTACGATCAGGTGGTCCAATGCATCATTCTCCAGTGATACGGCGGCAGATCTTCCTCACCTCGGGGTCGCGTGACTTCAGTCCCTTTTGAACGAAAGTCAGGCGGCTGTCAGGGGGGTAGCCTGCCAACGACTCGTAAGCGGCGCGGCGCTCTTCGGCAGGAGGCCAGGGCAGAACAGAGTCGCTGAAGAATTGCTGCAGCCGGGGCAGCGTATCGGAGACACCGATCTCCCCGAGGGCTTTGATGGCCCGAACCCGCAGGAGATTTCTCTTTCCGAAGAGGTTGCGGCCGGTCAGGATCTGCAGTAGAGGGGCGACCGCTTCCTTGATTCCATAGCTGCCCACCAGTCCGATGGCGGTCTCGGCGATTTTGGGGTCAGGATCGTTGATGGCATCTTCGAGGAGCGACTGTGGTACGGCCGTGTCGAGGGTGAAAAGGGCTTTGATCGCTTCGAGCCGTACACGCAGGTCGGGGTGGTGCGCGCAGCGCCGGATCTCCCCGAGCGATGTCTTGTCGTTGACCGCGCGAAGGAGTCCGACCATGTTCCGCACGACATACCAGCGCGAGTCGCTGAGGAACTTTGTCGCTTCCGGAACGATGATCGAGCCGAACGAGATGGCGAAGCTGAGGAGACGCCGTCGCCGCGATCGGTTCTCCTCGCTGGCCAGCGCCACGAGAAGGCCGCGAATGGCTGCCGGGCCCATGGCATCGGTCAGCCGGCGCAGGGCCGTAATCTTTTGTGGCGCCGCGGTCAGGATCGCCTGAATCAACGCTTCAACGGTCTCCTGGTTAGCCAGACGCTCGTGCCACGCATGCAGCCCCTCGCGCAACCCGGCGCTTTCTGTGGTCAGAGCGATCATCTGTAACTGCTCGAGCGACTCGATGGCATCTTCAAATTGTTCGCCGCTCAGTTGCGAGCGGAACAGGCTTTCCAACCGCCGCAGGATGGCGTCGATCGGGCGCGAAGGTCCGTAGCGCGAGAGGAGATCGATGAGGATCGTCTCGAGCTGACGGTTTGTGGCATCGACCGCCACGCTGGCCACCAGGTCGCCCAGTTCTGCCACCCGTCCGGCTGCCCGCTCGGACATCTTCGGAATCTCTACCGAGGCCTGCTCGAGAAGCTCTCGATGGTCCGGGGGATTGAACTGGTCCACGTCGTCTTCGCCGAAGAGCATGGCCAGCTCCGACAGTGCATCGGGCGAGGGCGTATTCAACGCCTCAGAGGGCGCCTTTCCAATGCTCAACAGAGTCTGGAGCATTTTGGTTGCATGCGTGGAGAGACGCGTGACCTCCGCCAGGTGGCGAAGCGTTTCCAGAATCTCGTCGCGGGGCAGCGATGATGTGAAATCGCGAAGTAGAAATTCAGACGCCTCCTCGGTGGCCAGCGACTGCAGCACGGCCTGAATGATCGCCCGGCGCAGATTCTCAGGAAGCGCTTTGAGCAGTTGGGCGACCTGCTGAATCGCCAGCTGTTTCTTGAGCCCCTTACTCTTGCCCACGTAGCCGCCGATGGCGTCCGATACTCTCGATGTCACATCCTCCGGTGACTCGTCGCTCTCCGGAATGGGAGCCATCAATCCGATCCCGAACGTCAGCCGTGGGTCGACTTCGTAGTCCTGCGATCGCCCGGCGCTGGCCACATACCGGATGATCATGGCCGACAGTTCGTCGAGCGAACGGATGTCGCTGGAAACGACGCTCTGAGCTCCGCTCGAAAGCTTTCGGCCGGCCATTAGTGCGCGCAGGATCTCGTCCCACAAGGAACCCGATGGGGCCTCCGCGGAGGTCGCGTCCGTCAGGTTGTCGGTGACCTGAACCGAGGAAAAGTCGACCGGCACGATCTCGATGTGGGTGATCCCCTCACTCGTCAACTCTTCCCAGATGGCCTGCCTTGACTGGCCTGCGCTCCCGACGCCGAGGACTCGAAGGAAAGTCTCCAGATCCCTGCTGTCGGTAGCGGAGGTGAAACGCACGATGGCTACGTTCCGCATGTAGAGAGCCAGCGCCAGTTTCTGGGCGTGTACGAACTCGAATTTTTCCTGGCCGAAGACCAGGCCATCGGCGGCGATCCCAAAGGTGACGTCGCCGGCCGCCCCGCGCAGGTCAGCCAGCAGGGCCGTGGCGATTTCCAGCGACTCCACGAGGGCCGGGTGGCCACGCGGATAGGCGGCAAGGTTTTTCCAGGCCAGTGCGAGCGCACGCACGAGCTCGGCAACTCCGGAGGAAGGCATCATGGATGCCGGCATTCTAGCGCCTCTGGCAGCGTCCGCTTCCCACCAGGGGGATGTCTCTTCCGGTGGGTTCTGCACGAGCCCGGGCGCCCTGGATTCACGGTCGGCCGTCCTCAAGGCGACAAGGCTCGAGCACGACTCGGATCGGGTTGGGCACATTCGCGTGCGAAACGATCAGGGCCCTGATGCCGCACCCCGCTCCATTCAATCGATATTGGAAGCAAGAACACTGCCCTCTTGAGTCGAGCCCGGAACTTTGTCCCGGCCCTGGTCGTGATGCAGGCATGAAGAAGACCGGGCGGCCGATGTGACATACCGGCGCAAATAGAGTATGGTTAAAGCACGTCGCGGAACCTTCCTCGGCCCCTCAGTCCTTCTGAACTAAGTCAGATCCTCTGATTTCATTCTCTTAGCTAACTCTTCCTTCTCTAATTCCGGCGGCGCGCGTTGCGACGCGGGGTTTCGAAAGGAAGGCCGGCGCGCCTGCGCCAGGAGCTCGCATGAAAATCTATTTAGGAAATCTCCCGAAAACCATGACCGACCCGCAGCTCAACGATCTCGTCGTCCCGTTTGGAAAGGCCGACACCGCCAGCGTTGCCAAGGACAGGGCGACCGGCGAGTCGAAAGGGTTCGGATTCGTCGAGTTCGGCACCGATGCCGAGGCCAATGCAGCGATCAAAGGACTGGACGGCAAGGAAGTCGAAGGACGGGTTCTCAAGGTCAATGAAGCGCACCCGGCCAAAGACCGTGGCGCCGCAAGGCCGTAGCGCTGACGAATTCGCTGATCGATCGATTACCATCGACAAAAGGGGAGCCGCATGGCTCCCCTTTTGCGTTGCAGGCCGTTCGGGCCGGGATCGAATGACGCTGATCAGTCGCTGGTTTGTCCGGACAACTTTCGTCCTTGCGGGTAGCCCGGACCCAATTCAATCATGCATCTCGACCCCCACACTTCGGCGTTCCTGACCGCCTTCGTCCTCATCTTCGTCGCCGAGCTGGGCGACAAGACGCTGTTCACGATTCTGCTGCTGGCCGCGCGGTATCCGGCGATTCCGGTGTTGATCGGATCGTGTGCCGCCTTCGTTGTGCAGGGGGCGATCGCCTTTGCGCTCGGATGGCTGCTGGCTCTGTTGCCGGCCTTCTGGGTCCACTGGATCACCGCGGCTGTCTTCGCTTTTTTCGGTCTTCGCCTTTTGTTGACTGAGGAAAAGGTCGACAGTGAGGAGGCGCCAGCGACACCGCATCACCGAATCGCGCTTGCGGCCTTCGGTCTGGTGACCGCGGCGGAGTGGGGCGATGCCAGCCAGATCGGAACAGCCGCGCTGGTGGCGCATCTTCACCACCCGATCCAGGTCGTGGTCGGGGCCACACTGGGCCTCTGGGCCGGGACCGTTCTGGCCGTCGGGGTAGGGCGCATGGTCGGGCCGCGCATTCCAGGCCACTGGATGCGAAGAGGAGCGGGCATCCTGTTTCTGCTCTTCGCGCTGTTCGCCGCGTTCCGTCCGGCGGGATAAGGGTCGCCTGGCCGCGGTCTCGAGGCGGAAGTCTCGGGAGGCGAGGAAATGGGGAGCAGTCTCTTCTCTTGACTGACGAACGGAGTCGGGGCTATTGTATCATAATGCAACTGAGACTCAGTCTCATTACAGGCGCCGCAGCCCTGGCCTTCTGCTGGCCGCCTGTTGCCGCTGCCCCTGCTCCCCTGGTCCGTGCCGGACCATTCGTTCAGGAGATTGCATCGGACGTCCGGACGTGCCGGAGTCGCGGGCTGGAGAGCCGCCTGCGGTGCTACCATCCGCTGTGCTGCGCGCACGCCGGTCGGAACCACGCCTGCTTATCGCGGAGAAGCGCTGATCGTAATGGAGACAATCCTCAACGTCACCTGGCTGCTGATCGCCCTAGGCTCCTTCGGCGCCTTCCGCCTCTGGGCTGCCGACCTTCCCGATGCGGCTGTATCGACACGGCAGAAGCGGAGAGTCGGACTCGTCCTCGTCTGCGTTCTGGCGATTCTCTTCCCCATCATTTCGGTGACGGACGACCTGAGGATCGATGCGGCGACGCTCGACGAATGGACCGCCGCCCGCCGTGTTGCAGCAGTTGTTTTCGCGCTGCTCGCGGCGGTGGCGCTGAACCGTCCGACTCTCGTGGCGGTGACGGTCGATCTCGGTCGAGCTCCCGTTCGCCTCGCGTCCGTCGGGCTTGGTGAGCTTCCGATCCTCTCCATTCTCTCCCCGTCTACGGAGACCGTCTGGTCCTTCCGCGCCCCTCCCACCGCCCGTTCGTAACGCATGTTGCGACCAGGGCGGTTGCTCCTCCGGCGGGCCAGACCGGAAGAG
>JADGNX010000281.1 GCA_017883265.1 Thermoanaerobaculia bacterium | reverse complement strand
GCCTCGCCACCCCAGTCTTCCACCGCCACGAGCGATTCACGCTCAACTGCCGCGCGCATCGCTGTGCCATAGGCTGAGGTCGCGACCTTGGACGGCAGGAGCATGGCGACGACGCCTTCAGGACGGGCCAGGCTCAAGGCCTTCTCATAGAAGGCGACTGCCAGGTCGGGTTGATTGAAACCGCGATCCGCGGCCGGTGGCTGATTTCCGCCATTCCCGTCGTTCTTCCCGCCCCGAAAAAATGCGTACCGATCTCGATAGCGCCGCCTGGCCTCCGGAGTGATCCTGCTGTTCCGCACCCACGGCGGATTGCCGACGACGATATCGAAACCACCGGCAGCCATGACGCCGGCGAAATGGACGTCGAAAGCGAAGAAATCGACCTCACCCGATCCGATCCGTTTCAGCTCGCGCTGCGCTTCACCCATCCGCTCCCGCAACTGGTCCAGGCGGCCCGTGTTTATAGCAGAGGCACGGCCGAAGAGGTCTGGCGCGGGTGCCATCAGAAGACGCACCTCGGCTTCGTCGCGATCGAGGGAGTGTTGCAGAAGGTCGGCCGCCAGCCGTTCATCGTTCTCCCGGATCTGTCGATACAGCTCCGGCCTTTGCGCACCGGGAGCATGCCGATATCGGGCGACCATTGCGCTCTGTCCGCGCAGCGCTGCCAGCCAGGAACGATAGACGTCGAGTGCCCCACTACCGAGAAAGTCCATCGGGCCCAGCAGCGAGTTTCCCTGGAGCACGTTCCGGTCGAGGTTCGGCAGTGGCCGGACTTCTCGAATCTCCAGTTGCTGCGGAGAGACGATGGCCAGCCAGAGCCGCAGCTCGCAGAGCCGCACCGCTTCGCGTTTGAGGTCGACGCCGAAGAGCGAGGTCTCGACGATTCGTTGGCGCAGACCGCCAGGAATTCCGACAGCCGCGATCTGGGAAAGGCGAACGATGAGGGACTCGATCAGGATGAGAGTGGCGAGGAGAAACGCGCCCGATCCACAGGCGGGATCGAGAACGGTTACCGATTCCAGACGCCGAAGGAGCCCCAGTGCCGCCGTGCGGTCTACGAGATTTTCTTCACCTGCCAGAAGCCGTCCCAGCGCGACTGCGAGAGCCTCATCGCCCGCAGCCAGCCAGGCCAGAAGCGCTCTTCGGGTCAGCGCGTCGACGATCACCTTCGGCGTGTAGAAGCTTCCCGTAACCGCCCGTTCGTCCTCGGCCATGAGCGACTCGAACACTTTCCCCAGCATCTCGGGATCGACATGGAGTCCCTCGTCGGCTCGCTCGTTGATGCTGAAGGTGAATCGTTCGAAGACTTCCTCGATGGCAAACCGGCAGCACTCCTGACTGAGGCTGAGTGCAGGATTACGCACCTCGAACTGTGAGGGCTCGAACAGACCGCCGTTGAGATACGGAATCTCTCCGAGGAGGAGGGACGCCGGCTGGCGCTCCGCGCGGGACGTATTGAGGCAACCGAAGAAAAGCGGCTCGAGCACCTGACGGTAGAAGTCCCTCTTCGCAGCGCACGCGCGATCGAGGCTCCTCGACACAAATGCCCGATTGCCGTCGAGCCACCCCTTCTCCTGAATGAAGTAGATGAAGAGGAGCCGGGACAGCATCAGGAGCGCCTCCGCCGCAACTGCATCGGGTGCCTCCGCCGTAAATTGCCCGGCGATTTCTTCGGACGCCAGGTAGACAGCGCGGCGGAAGCATAGGAAGAAGCGGCTGGTCAATAGTTCGCGATCGAAAGCGCGATCGATGACCCGCTCGAGATCTCCTCCCGCTGCCGGGCTTCGCAAAGCTTCCAACCGTAGAAGAGCCGTCCGGTCTCGGAGATCGACGTGGATGATCCGGCTCTTTCCGCTGTGGCCAAGGCTCAGCAGTGCGAGGTTGCTGGAGGCCGGAGATTCGACCGCGATCACATTGACGGCCAGAGCGTTCCGTTTGCGCAGTGAAGTCGCGAACCTTGCGACCTCGGCGATCTCGATCAGCTCGCCACGCAGCAGGAGAAAATCGACATGTCCCTGGCGTAGCAAGAGGGTGAGCGACGACGAGATTGGAACCTCGATTCCGATGCGCCTCCACTGCTCCGCGTCGATCTCGACTGGCTCGAGCGGATATCCGAGGGCCGCGAACAGCCCGGCGGCATCGAGCTCGCGGACAGCGTCGGCGGCGGCGCACTCCATCAGCACCGCTCCTTCGCTCTTGCTAGACTGTCCGCTCGGTCATGGCGATGCGATGGGGTTACTGGAAACGAGTGCTGGCCGGGGCCATCTTCGGGCTGTACATGGCCCACCTCCTCTACTTCCTGAATCCCCAGATCGACATGACTCCGTGGCGTCTGGTGTCGCTCACACTGGTCTACGGAGCGATCTGCGGCTTCCTCTTCGGCAGCGCCCTCTGGCTGTTGCGCTTCCTCCGGGTCCGCCTTTTCGGGCGCGCTCTGACAGCCGCAGGAGAGCCTCGCACCCACGGCTTCGGCTTCATCGTCCTGGCCGCCTTCGTCTCCCTCCTCGTCTACTGGATCCACCTCCACGTCCTGCGCATCTACCTCCCGATCGGCGCGGTACGGATCCTGTCGATGGCCACCAACGTCGTAGCCGGCACGGCCTTCGTCCTCTTCATCCTCTGGCTCTTCGAGCGGACCGCCGGCAAGAGACGCTCGCGAGCCATCACCGTGACCGGCTGCCTCTTCGTCGTGGTCTCCTCCTTCTTTCTCTACGAGCGTCGCGACAGCTACCGCGCCGATCGCCAGCGCGTGGTGGTGGCCAACGTCGGCCTGGTGGCAGGCGAGCGGCCGACGATCGTCGTGGCCATCCGCAATCTTCCCTACGACTGGATCGTCACCCTCCTCGGCGAGGGCTCGCTCCCCTTCTTCGAGAGCAGCCGGCGCGACGGCTTCTTCACCCGCCTCGATCCCTTTCCGGCCAACAGTCCGAAGGCCATCTGGGCCTCCATGGCCACCGGCAAGCTTCCCTACCGCCACGGCGTCACGGGACGCTTCTCCTACCGAACGCCGCTCAATCCGGCGCCGGGGGAGCAGTTCCTTCTCATCCCGGGCGGCGTCGGCTTCTACGCCTGGGGCCTCATCCCCCCCGTTCAGCGCATCTCCGCTCCTCTTCCCGCGGGCGATGCCATGCCGCTCTGGGCGATGTTCGCGCGTCTCTCCTTCCGCACCGCCGTGGTCAACTGGCCGTCGGCCGGAAAGCTGGGCGCGTCGTTCGTGGCCACGGATCGCTTCTTCAACCGTCAGGGCATCGCAGGTGAGGTCACGCCCGCTTCGGAAACCGTTGCCGCTCTGGCCCTGGACAAGCCGATCGACGCCTCGCTGGCCGCCCGCTTCAACGGAACGCGCCCTTACGCCCATCGCCGCGCCATCGAGGAGCTGCGGCGCGATCTCTGGGCCGGCGCTGTCTGCAGTCGCACCGCAGAGGACGGCCACTATGAGTTGACGGTTCTGGCCCTGGACGGTCTGGCGGAGACGGAGAGCGCGCTCCGTCTGAGCCAGAATACCCTGCCGGAGAAAACGACTGCCGCAGGGGGGGCGGTGCGAGCCTACGTCGAGCAGCTCGACCGCTTTCTCCAAACGCTGGTGCGCGACTTTCCCGACCGGACCCTCGTCGTCGTCTCCCCTTCCGGCCCGGCACCGCCGATCATCCCCGTGACCCCCTGGGCCTGGGCCAAGCTGGCCGTCGACCCCGACGATCCCGGCGCCGACGACGGATTCGTAGTCATTCGCGGGCGAGGCGTCGCCCATCGCGAGAATCCGCAGTTGGCCGTGGCCACCGACATCGTTCCCACCGTTCTCTTCGCCGCCGGTCTCCCGCTCGGCCGCGACATGGATGGCCGGGTTCTCACTGAAGCCTTCACCGAAAGCGTGCTGAGGACGACGGGACTGTCGATGATTCAGACCTATGAGGCCCGGAAGCTGGTGGTCCGCCGAGCCGGCGGTTGACGGGCGGGGAAGGGCCACGCTCTCGCACTCACTCATTTGGACCTCGAGGATTCGCGCGGCTGCGCCGGCGACTTCGAGCAGGGATCTCCCATGTTCGTGACGCATCACGAAGGCTCCTTCTTGCTGGTGGTTCGTTTTACGAGGGGGGCCGCCCGCAGGCGGCCCCAGGGGAGGGACGGCTTACTTCGCCGCGTTGGCAGGCTTGTGCGATGACGACTTCGTGCGGAGCTTCTTCGGCCCCTTGACCTTGGCGGTCAGAGTCGTTTTTCCTTCAGTGGTGAGGTACTGCGAGAGGCGGTCGTAGCTCTTCTGACCGAAGCCCTTGACCTGCATCAGATCGGACGTCGTCTGAAAGGGTCCGTGCTCGGTGCGGTAGTCGACGACGCGCTGCGCCGCCTTCTGCCCGACGCGCGGCAGCATGGCCAGTTGCGAGGCATCGGCGGAGTTGATGTTGACGACGCCACCGGCCGCTGTGCCGGCATCGGCGTGAATGGCAGGGACGGCGATCGCCAGGAGGATCGCCACGGTAATGACGGAGTTGAGGAACTTCCGCATGGTCTTAACGCTCCTTATGAAGTTGGTTGTTGTCTGATCCGGTGGACGGGTTACACGCTCTCAAAACGGTTGGCTGATCCCACACAAGACCTGTTTTTGCTTCTCTTCTCCTCGGCACCACCTCCTTTCGCCGGCTGTGAAGTTCAAGCCGGCGACCAGGAGGTGAAACAAGGCGAAGTGCCTCGGAACGCGCGGCTTACGCGAAAAGCACGGGCGGGCGGGGTGTCAAAAAGTTATGCGTTCGGGAGGGAAAACGCGCTGTATTTGCACTGCGGCGGCGGTTTGTGCGGTGGGTGTGCGGTTGGGGACGCAGCTTCTGTTCTCGCCGAGATTGCGCATCCTGGGATGTTCAGACCCGCAAAATGAAGAATTCGTCCGGGTATCGCGAGACAGGTCCGAAGACTGAGAACGGTTAATGTACAAATCAACGAAGAAGAGGCGATCCCG
>JADGNX010000058.1 GCA_017883265.1 Thermoanaerobaculia bacterium | reverse complement strand
TTCGATGGGAGGCGGATCCGGCTGCACGGCTCCCCTACGGCCAGCGAATCATCCCGCGACGACACGCCGCCGATTTCACAGCCATGACTCCGCCCGAGGAGCGTGAGCTGGGGGCCATGCTGCGCCAGGCGGCATCGGCGTGCTCTTCGCTGCGCCCCGATGCTGCTTACAACTGGGGCTTTCACAACTTTCCACCCGATGCGTCCGCCCACTGGTACGTGGAGGTCATTCCGCGCGTAGCCGGACTGGCCGGCTTCGAGCTGATCGGCGGCTGCTACATCAACGGCATCGACGCAGCGACCGCGACGATCGAGCTGCGGGAACGGCGCCGGGCCTGACGATGCTGCCTCTTCGTGACAACAATCCGCTCCGCACGGTTCCCTTCGTCAACACGCTGCTTGTCGCCGCCAACGTGATGATGTTCTTCTGGGAGCTCTCTCTCGGCCCTCGCCTCGAGCCGGTGCTCAGCGCCGTGGCGTTCGTTCCGGCCCGCTTCTGGAACCCGATGCTGGCCATCCCGAACATCCTCACCATCTTCATCTCGATGTTTCTGCACGGCGGCTGGCTGCACCTCGGCGGCAATATGCTCTACCTCTGGATCTTCGGCGACAACATCGAGGACCGACTCGGGCACACGCGATACCTGGTCTTCTATCTGGCCTGCGGTTTCGCCGCCACCATGGCGCATGCTTTCATGAACCCTCTCTCCAGGATGCCCGCAATCGGCGCGTCCGGAGCCATCGCCGGCGTCCTCGGGGCGTATCTCATCTGTTTTCCCCGGGCCCGGGTCACCACGCTGATTCCGATTTTCATCTTCATCACCATCCGCGAGATCCCGGCGATCGTCATCCTCGGTTTCTGGTTCGTCTTTCAACTCTTCGTCGGTGTCGCTTCGGTCGGCGTGGCGGAGCAGAATGCGGGAGGCGTCGCTTACTTTGCGCATATCGGCGGCTTCGCCTTCGGCATGGTCCTGGTCGTGTTGATGGGCGGCCTAAGAAGGCGGGCGCCACAGGCAGTGCGCTGGTAATGCGGCCGCGTTCCGCGCCGAGTGGAGAGGCGGCCGCCTCGGACGCCTCAGGGTGGGCGCCCCATTCTCCGCGCGGGCGCCCGAGGGCGGGCGCCCCTCCACTCCCCCGCCCTCCCGCGTTCTACGCGAAGTGGAGCGGCGGCCGCCTCGGCCGCCGGGGGGGTGGGTGGCCCTCACAAGGCCGCTACACGAAAATACGCATCTCGCGATATTCGCGGATCTTGTCTCGCAGCTCGGCGGCACGCTCGAAGTCGAGGTTCCTGGCTGCCTCCTTCATCTCTTTCGTCAGACGAGCGATGGTCTTCTCGAGGTCTTCCTCGGCGATCATCTCGAGCCTCGACTTCGTTCCGGGACCGCCTGGAACTTCGAAGTAGTCGAGGTTTGCCATCTTGACCAGATCGGAGTCGATCGACTTCATGATCGTGGCCGGCTCGATGCCATGCTCGACGTTGTAGGCGTGCTGAATGGCGCGGCGCCTCTCGGTCTCGGCCACTGCGAACTTGATGGAGTCCGTCATCTTGTCAGCGTAGAGAATGGCCAGGCCGTTCACGTTGCGTGCGGCGCGGCCCATGGTCTGGATCAGCGACGTATTCGAGCGGAGAAACCCTTCCTTGTCGGCGTCCAGGATGGCCACACAGGAGCATTCCGGCAGGTCCAGGCCCTCGCGGAGCAGGTTGATGCCGATGATCACATCGTACACACCGGTGCGGAAGTCGCGGAGGATGGCGATCCGCTCGAGCGTCTCGACATCGGAGTGGAGATAGTTGACCTTGATGTTGAGCTCCATGAGGTAGCGGGTCAGGTCTTCGGCCATTCTCTTGGTGAGCGTGGTGACCATGACCCGCTCGTTCTTCGCGATTCGCTCCTTGATCACTCCGATCAGATCGTCGACCTGCCCCTTGACCGGCCTGATATCGACGACCGGATCGAGCAGACCGGTCGGACGGATGACCTGCTCGACGTAAAGACCGCCTGTCTTCACCATTTCGTAGGGGCCCGGTGTCGCGGATACGTAGATGATCTGGTCGAGCTTTCCCTCGAACTCCTCGAACGACAGCGGCCGATTGTCGATGGCGCTGGGAAGGCGGAAGCCATAGTCGACCAGGGTCACCTTCCGGGCCCTATCGCCGCCCCACATGGCGCGCACCTGCGGCACGGTCTGGTGCGATTCGTCGATGACCAGAAGAAAGTCCTTCGGAAAGTAGTCGATCAGAGTGGGCGGCGGCTGGCCGGGGGCGCGTCCGGAGAGATGCCGGCTGTAGTTCTCGATGCCGTTGCAGTAGCCGAGCTCGGCGATCATCTCCAGGTCGAACATGGTTCTCTGCGAGAGCCGCTGAGCCTCGAGGAGCCGGTCCTGCGCGCGGAGCTCGACCACCCGCTCGTCCAGCTCGACCCGGATCGACTCCATGGCCGTCATCAGCCGTTCGCGCGGAGTGACGTAGTGCGTCCGCGGATAGATGGCGATGCGGTCGTGCTCGTAGCCGACGCGTCCGGTGACGGGATCGATCCGGGAGATCTTGTCGATCTCATCGCCGAAAAACTCGATCCGCACGGCATCATCCTCGTAGGCCGGCCAGATCTCCAGGACGTCACCGCGCAGCCGGAAACTGCCACGGGCCAGATCGTACGGAGTCCGCTCGTACTGCATCTCGGTCAGCTTCCGCAGATAGTGCTGGAGGGGCCTGGTCTCGCCACGCTCGAAAAAGAGAAGCATGCCGTAATAAAGCGATGGCTCTCCGATGCCGTAGATGCAGGAGACCGAGGCGACGATGATCACATCGCGTCTTTCGAAGAGGGCCTTCGTTGCCGCCAGCCGCAGCTTGTCGATCTCGTCGTTCTTCGTCATCTCCTTTTCGATGTAGAGATCGTTCTGCGGGATGTACGCCTCGGGCTGGTAGTAGTCGTAATAGGAGACGAAATACTCGACTTCATTTTCAGGGAAAAAGTTCTTGAACTCCTGGTAGAGCTGCGCGGCCAGGGTCTTGTTGTGACTGAGGATGAGCGTCGGCCTGTTGACCGCTTCGATCGTCTTGGCGATGGTGAATGTCTTCCCCGAGCCGGTGACGCCGAGGAGAACCTGATGCTTTTCGCCGGCACGGGTTCCGGTGATCAGCTGCTCGATGGCAGCGACCTGATCGCCCTGAGGTGAGAACGGAGAGACGAGCTTGAATTGATCCACGACGATGGAACGCTCCAGTCGCGACCGATTATTCAGGCGGCCGGCCAGCGCCCGGGGCGAGGGAGCCCGGTGGCCGACGGTTGTTGAGATCGTGCATGATCCGGGTGATCTGCCGGACCTCGGATGCGCTGACCTTCTTGTCCTCCACGGCATTGCCAATGGATTTCAAAAGCGGCTGGAGCGTGGCCAGACCGACGCGGCCGGCGCTGATGTTGTCGTGAAGCATCTTCATCTCGGCATCCAGAGCGTCACGGTCCGGCTTGCCAACGTCCCTGGACATCATCTGGCGGAGGTCGCCTCCCACGCTCTGGAAGAAGAAGTCGATGATCCTCCCTGCGCCTCCGCCGCCTTTGAGAATGATGGCGCCGCCAGCGAAGAGGGTGACCAGGACTACGACGGCAAGCCATCCGCATCCGAGCGGTACCCACCTTGGAAAAAGCGGAGAAACATCCGTTGCCGGAGAAGCGTAATAGTCGGCAGGAACGGGGAATCGCGCAGGCGGCGGAGGAGGGAGGGACGTGTCAGGAAGGGGGTCGGGGTTTTGCGAGTCCACTCAGTCCTCAGTTTTTCCGTGTTAGCGGCGCGAGAGAATGTATCATGGCGTCGGTAACGAACCACTCCACTCCCTATCGAGGAGCAGTTGATGCCTCCCCTTTCAAATATCACGGTTTTGATTCTCGACGACAACCCGCTCGTGCTGAAGCTCGGACGGGCCCTGCTCGAGCGCGAAGGCGCGACCGTGCTCACGGCCTCGAGCTGGATCGAGTTCAATCACGTCCTGGCCGGAAACACTCCGGACCTCATCTTCCTCGACGTCAACCTGCCGAGTATCAAGGGCAATCGTTTGAGCGAGGTTTTGAAGTCGCAGTCGAGCAAGAAGGACATCCCCATCGTCCTGATCTCCGATCTTCCGGAGAAGTCGCTGGAAGAGATGTTCCCCAGTTCGGGTGCCAATGCCTGGATGCGCAAGCCGCTGACTCGCGAGAAGATGATCGAGATCATCAACCGCTTCGTGACGAAGTAGCGAACGTGTACCGCGGCGGCGGGGCCGCTATGCCCTGTAGCACAGACACTTCGGTCTGTGCATTCATTGCCCGCTCAGGCCTTGGGCAGCCTGCGCCTCAGCTCCAACAGAACCGGCTGAGGCACCAGCCTGGCCACGTCGCCGCCCAGGCGGAAGACTTCCTTGACCAGGCGTGACGAGACGTATGTGTATTCGACCGCCGGCATCATGAACATGGTCTCGGTATCGGCATTGAGCTCGCGGTTCATGAGAGCCATCTGCAACTCGTACTCATAGTCGGAAATGGCGCGGATGCCGCGGACCACCACTTGTGACCCGATCTCACGCATGAAATCGACGAGGAGTCCGGAGAACGACTGGACATCGACATTCGGCATATCGCGGGTACAGACGCGAATCAGCTCCATCCGCTCGGGAACGGTAAAGAGCGGTGCCTTCCCTTCGTTCTCCAGGACCGCGATGATGACGCGGTCGAAGAGGCGGGTGCCTCTCCGGATCAGGTCGAGATGACCGTTCGTCAACGGATCGAACGAACCGGGAAAGACCGCTGAGCGCATGTCGGTGGTGATGGTACCAGAGCGACTGTGTAGCACAGACACTTCTGTCTGTGCGTCTGTGGTGTCAGTGGTCGTCCATCCTGCAAAGGAAGCATCGGACAGGTCTTCCTTCCCGGAGAATTGACGTGCGGTTCAGCTCAGCATCTCCATGATCTCGGACATTCCGGCGCGGGCGCGGATGTGAATCTGGCCGGCCTGACGGTCGCTCGAGAGCCGGATCACTTTGTTGTACTGCTCAATGGCCCGATCGTAGTCGTTGAGGCAGCGGTGGTAGAGCTCTCCCTTGTGAAGCCTGGCCTCGAGGTTCATGGGGTCGACTTCCAGGATCTTGTTGAGGAAGATCAGAGCGGTATCGAATTTCTGCTCTTCGACCGCCATCTTGTAACGCAGCCGGTAGAGGGTGATCAGCTCCTCGTTGCGTGGGTTGATCCAGGCCCCGGGCAGATAGGTCATCAGCGTGGAAAGCAGTTTGCCTTTGACTGCAGGATTCGAACGTTTCACCTCGAGCCGCTGCTGCATGTGCCACACCCTCCCACCACACGAAACGTCGAACTCACTGCATTGTAGGTTGAGATAACCTTATCGTCAAGATGTTTACCATGAAGGCCGACAGGCGCGAAACGACGGCGCGTCCCCGTCTTCTTCATTCAGGTGCTGCACGGTTCGACCAGCCACGGCTGGCGATGACATCTCCCTGGGCCATGACCGCTTACGCATCGTCATTCCTGCGGATCGAGGGCCTGGCGGAAACCGTCGCCGATGAGGTTGAAGGCGATGACCGTGGAAAAGATGGCTAGCCCCGGAAAAAGGGCCAGCCACCAGGCGTGGCCGAGATACTCCTCGGAAGTGGCCAGCATGGCTCCCCACGTCGGCGCAGGAAGCGGCACGCCGAATCCCAGAAAAGAGAGCGAGGACTCGACGATGATGGCGTAGGCCACGCCGAAGCTGGCAGACACCAGCACAGGAGCCAGCGCGTTCGGCAGGAGATGCCGGGTGATGATCCGCAAATCCCCGGCGCCCCCTGCCCTCGCGGCCACGGCGAACTCCTCCTCGCGGAGGCGCAGAAACTCTCCCCGCACATACCGCGCTTCACTGGTCCATGAGGTCAGACCGAGGGCGATCATGATGGTCCAGAGAGATGGCTCGAAGAGAGCGACGATGGCTAGGACGAGGAGTAGAAACGGGAAGCAGAGCACCAGCTCGATGAGGCGCGAGATGCACCAGTCGATCGTTCCGCCATAGTAGCCGGCGAGCGCTCCGAACAGCGATCCGATGACGAGGGAGATGAACGTGGCGGCCAGACCCACGGCCAGCGACACCCGGGCGCCGTGAATCATCCGAGACAGCAGATCCCGGCCGAGGTCGTCGGTTCCCAGCCAATGCTCATGGGATGGTGAGGTCAGGCGATGGCCCAGATCGATGGTATCGGGCCTGAAGTGGACGAGGGCAAAACGTCCGGGCCCGGTCACCAGGGGAGCGGCCAGAGCCACGAGGCAGATGAAGGCGACAAAAGAGAGGGAGATCGAGGCCACTGGACGGCGGCGAAAGCGGCTCCAGACTCCGCGGGTGGCCGGCGGCGAAGAAGGATCAGGAAGCATCAGCGCTCCCGTCCAGCCGGATGCGCGGGTCGGCGAATGCGTAGAGCAGGTCGGCGCCCACGCTCGCCATGAGGGTCATGACGGCGGTCACCACGGTCAACCCGAGGACCGTCGGATAGTCGCGCGTGAGGATGGAGATGATATAGAGCCGTCCGATGCCGTCCCACTGAAAGATGCGCTCGACGATCACACTTCCGGAGATGAGGTAGGGAACGGTCAGGCCGAAGAGCGTGATCAGCGGAATGAGCGCATTGCGCAGGGCATGCTGCCACAGCAGCGAGCCGGGAGCGACGCCGCGAGCTCTTGCCGCGATGATGTAGTCCTGCCCGATCACTTCCTCCACAGACGCTCGCGAGAAACGCGCGAACATCGCCAGTTGCCCGAGAGTGAGAGTGACTACCGGAAGCACCATGTGCAGCAGGCGATCGCCGATTCTCGCGGCCGGCGAGAGCAGCAGATAGTCGTCCGACGTCATGCCGTAGAGCGGCAGCCACTGATGGTCGACGGAAAAGGTCCGCATCAGAAGCAGGGCCACCCAAAAGGTCGGGAGCGAATACAACAAGAGGAAGGTGGCTGAGGAGGCGCTTCCTCCGCGCCGTTTTCCGGCCGCTCCGAAGATGCCCATCGGGATTCCGACCACGGCTGCCAGGAGCAGCGATACTGCGTTGAGCAGGATGGTGTTGGGCAGCCTCTGCCCGATCCGCTCGATCACCGGAACGCCGTCCATGACAGAAGGGCCGAAGTCGAGTGAAAGCACACCGCGCAACCACCAGCCGTACTGCATGATGAGCGGACGGTCCAGATGATGTCGATGCCGGATCTCCTGCAGCACTGCGCGGGAAAGACTGCGCGGGCCGTACCGTGCGGCGTACATGCTCACCGGATCGCCGGGCACGGCGTGGATGAGGATGAAGATAGCGATGGTGATTCCGAAGAACGTGACGATCGCGTAGGCCAGGCGACGCGTCAGGTAAGACGTCATCGCATCATCGCGCCTGCGGCTGGGCGCGTCTCGCGCTGACGTTGCTGGTCTGCCGGGATCCACCACTCGAGAGGGCCGGGGTACCAGTTATAGGGTCCAAATCCCTTCGACTCCCGGACGTTGTGAATGCGGCGGTTCACGGCCCACTTAGCCGATACCTGCATGGTCCAGAAGTACGGCTGATCGGCGGCCAGGATCTCATGAAGGTGTTGATAGATGGCCATCCTCTTCGATCGGTTCATCTCCTGCCGGCCATCAACGATCAACTGATCGACCTCCGGGTTGGTGTAGAAGACGATGTTGTCCCCGGCCGGCGGAAGCTGGGAAGAATGAAACATCGGGAACAGGGTACCGCCGGGATCGGGATCGATGTCCCATGCCATGTACGCGGCCTGATAGTTTCCCTTCAGGATGCGCTGAATCATGACAGCGGGATCGACGCTCAGCACTTTGAGCTGAACGCCGATCTGTTTGAGCTCGCTCTGGTAGACCTCGACGAATGGAATCGTGCCCGAGTTGCCGGCAGCCACCAGCATTTCGATCTGCAGCGGCTTGCCTCCTTTGTCGAGGATGCCATCGCCGTTGCTGTCGCCCCAGCCAGCCTCCTGAAAGAGCTTGAGCGCTCCCTCCGGGTCATATTCGATGGCTGGGACATTCGGGTTGTAGGCCCACTGGTCGGGCGTGAAGGGTCCGGTCATGACACGCGCTGTGCCGTGAAAGATATTGGCGATGATCGATTTTCGATCGAGGCACATGGCCAGGGCCCGGCGGACGCGCTTGTCCGAAAGGATCGGATCGCGGTTGTTCCAGGGGATGCAGTTGTAGTTCAACGTGTAGAAGCGACGGATCTCCATGACCCGCTGCACCTGTGGCGCGTTTCCCTCGAGTTGCCACTGGTCCGATGTGACGAGTGTATCGTCCAGTTCCCCTCGCTTCATGGCGTTCCATGCCGTGCGGTCGTCGACCACGATCTTGAAGAGGATGCGGCGCAGATAGGGCCTTGGCCCCCAGTAGTCTTCGCGCCGCTCGAGCAGAATCTCCTTGTCCGGCACGCGACGGACCAGCCGGAACGGACCATTGCCCACTGCGCGGGATACGAAGCCGGTCTTGAAATCCCCCTTCGAGTAGATGTGCTCGGGCAGTACGGCGAGGACGAAGGCATAGATCTGGCCGGCGCGAGGCTCTTTGAAGCCAACAGTCACGGTATGGTCATCGAGAGCGGATGTCCGGCTCCAATCGATCCCCTCGAACGCGCCAGCCAGCTGCGGCGCCTCGGAGGTGGGATCGACGATTTTGTGGAGCGTGAAGAGAACATCCGACGCGCTGACCGGCAGACGGTCTTCGAAGGTGGCCAGCCTATTGAGATGGAACGTGTAAAGCCGCCCGTCGCTGGATATCTCCCACTTCTCTGCCAGCCCCGGAATGAGATTGAGATCCTGGTCCAGTTGCAGAAGCGGCGTGAAGAGGAACCAGGTGACCTCGTTCTCGTAGCGGCTGTTCCCGCTGATCGGGTTTAGAGAGGTGACGTCGCCCTCGAGGCGCCGCACCAGAGTTCCCCCCTGCTGCGGCGTTTCGTCGGTGGTCGTACTGGCCGGGCGGTACGGGGTCTCCCGTCCGCAGCCGAGCACCAGGAAAAGCAGAAACAGTCCGGCCGAACCTCTCACCTGACCTCCAGCGCACGTGGCCACGTCATGGCCATTATAGAGGAGGCGCCGGAGCCGGCGCGTTACTTCAGGTCGATGGTGGCCGTGGCCACATTGAAGAAGGTATCGACAGCGCGCACGATGACGAAGTGACCGGCCAGGGCGCTCCGTTTGAGCGTGTACGTCTCGTCCGGCGAATCGGCGAGCCCGTCGTCCGGCGTGAGTCGCGTCCATTTCTGCGCGTCGATCGAGTACTCGACCTTGCCTATCGGCGACTTCCGGTCCGTGATGCGCACGCGCACATCGGAGGTCCCGGCGTCGAACGTGATCGCCGGCGGCGTGTTGTCGACATCGAACTCCACCCCCTCCCGTGTATCGCTGAGAGGCATTGTCGGGTTGTCGTTGGCGTCGCTGGCTGACAGCCTGAGCTCATAGGTGCCGTCGGGCAACTGCGAGCTGTCGAAGTTCATCGACGTCTCGTCCATGTTGTCGCGCAAACGCAGCCATGAGCCGCTTCCCTTCAACCGGAAGGAGAGCGAATAGCGGAGAGAATCGCCGTTGTCATCATGGGCCCGCCAGCTGACGGTGCGGTATCCCTTGCGGAAGACCCTCTTTCCTGTCTCATTTTTCTCGCGGGGCGCATCGAGGCTGGTGAAGATGCCGTATTCATCCGGATTGGTCGCCTCCACGATCTGCGAGCCCGGCGAATACGAGCCGAGGAAGATCGTGCCGGGGTCGTTCACGGTCAGGGAGTCGATGACCGGAGCGCTGTTTCGATTGAGATAGGCGACGGTTATCGTGTCGATCACGGTCGAGGGGTCCGTGCCCGCGGCGTCCAGCTTCCACTGGATGTAGCGCGCCGGAGGAGCGCTGACCGTTCCAGCCGCCGTCGTCGAGGGCGCGCTCCAGCCCGACCAGCTGATGTCAGGAGTCCGGGTGTTCCCGCTGCGGAATGAGATTGCCAGTCCGTGATCGACGTTCTTTCCTTCGATGCGATAGTGGCCGAAGCGCGAGAAGCGCTCGACGTCCTTCACCGCCGAGCGGAGCTCCGACTTGTTGCCGCCGGCCGCCCCCAGGCGATAGACGGCGCCGCTGTTCGTGGTGGTCACCACCGTATCGTTGCCCGATCCCGAGATCGAGACGACCTGTTTGTCCGGGACTACCGCCACCAGCGCGAGCTCGTGATCGTGGACCTGGTACAGGCGCCCCTGCGGACCGGTTCCGAGAAGAATCGAGCCATTCTGTCCACCGCTGATCGAATAGATGATCTCGCGCTCGAACTTCCGGATGGTCTCCACGAAGCCGTCGGGGCTGATCCGGTAAAGCTCGGAGCTCCCCGTCGTCGGATTCGCGCTCGATGGGTTTTCGAATGAGAAGCTCACATCGACCGCGCCGGCAGCCTCGCCTTCCTTCCTCGGAGTCTCGTCCTTCGGCGCCGCCGGCGCACCGGGGCTCGGCGCTGCCGGCTTCCCCTGCTGCGGTTTGGCCGGAGCAGCCGCAGGCAGCACGTTCGTCGCTCCCGCCGCCCACCCGATCCCGGAAGGGTCGATGTAGATGGTGGAAATCTCGGTCAGGGCAGAGTCGTAGAGAGCCCGGGTCGTACCGCCGGGGCTGATCTCGTAGATTCTTCCTTTCCCTGACCCTCCCGCCAGGATCGTTCCGTCGCTCCTGACGGCCAGTGAGCGTAGATGCGGTTCCGGGGCGTCGAACAGGAGCTTCGAGGTACCATCAGGCGAAACGCGATACAGCTTCCCTCCCAACCCGGTAGCCACGGCCAGATCACCGCCGGAAAGCCCGGTCATGGCCCAGATGTAGGCCTGTTTCGGGTCGAAGAGGACCGAACCCTTTCCGCTTTCCGGATCAACCCGATAGACCTTTCCGTTCGGCGAGGTGCCGACCAGCAGATTTCCCTGCTGGAAGGTGATGGCGTAAATCTCGGGCTCCGGCGCGGTGTAGATCGCCTTCAGCTCCGTTCCACGCAGTCGGTAGACCTTGCCGTTGTTGCCCGTCCCGAAAAAGCGGTCGCCGTTCGCCGCGGCGGTCTGACAGAGGACGAAGGGATCGGTGAATGTGGCGATCTTCGAGGCCAGCGGCGCGGGACGAAGCTCCCCTCGCGGAGTGACTGCGAACCCCTCGATCTCACCGCCCAGAAACTCATCGGCGGTCCTGACTCTCCAGAACTGGGGGGCGACGGCGAATGCATTCGTGGCTGCGAGCAGCACGAACGCGGCGAACATACGGCGCATGAGAGGGGTTCCTTTCAGAGGTTCGCGTGCCTGCGACACGGCGCGCAGAGTGTAGCTCATGGATGACGGCAGCCAGTGCAGCGTAAGGTAGCAATCCGGCAGAAAGAATCGCTACATACGCGCTTTGACGTCGACATCGAGCTTGACGGCGCCGTCGATGATGTACGGCATGGAACGGGTCATGTGAGGAGGCGTGTCGTACTTCACCACGGCCTGGGCTCGATTGCTCGAGTCGTCCGTGACCACCGCCCGCATCGATGGCGGAAGGTTCGGAAGATAAACGCCGGCCGTGACCGCCCCGTCGGACGACGAGTAGAAGCCGACCGTCAAATCGGTCGATGACTCGAGACGCTGCAACACCGCCAGAACCTGGCCCAGAGTCCGCGGGTCGGGCGGCACCAGGCTGAAGTCGACCTGATTGAGGACCGAGCCGCTCCCGACCAGCAGGTAAGCGCTTCCCGGCTCCTGCGTCTCAGGAATGACGACGTTGAAGGTCTCGGTGAACTCCTCACCCCGGAATGGCTTGAGGATCGTCCTCACAGTGATTGTGTCTCCCGGATGGATCTCTCCGTGGTCGGGAGTGACGATCGAGGCTTCGACGATTTTCGCTGTCTTCAGCTCATCGTTGTGGCGAAGGTGCAGCTTCACGGACTCGAGCGGAGCACTCTGGAACTCATTCGACATCAAATAGTTCGCCACCAGCGCGAGATACGCTGGAATGGCCTGACGGGCCTGAGCGCCGGCCCACCCTTCGCGGAGGTGAATCGGAGCGAAGCCCTCCACCTTGATCTCGGAGTCGAGCATGACCGTCCGCTCTCCGGCCGCGCGCTGCACGTTCGAAACGACGCTGTCGGCAGCCATGGCCAGGAGAAGCGGCGAGAGCTGCGTATGCCGGACCATCCGGACTCGATAGGTCTGCGGAGCGCCGGAACCGTCGACGGTGAGCTCGACCGGAATGGTGTCGGCGGTGGCGCCGACGTACCCCATGATTCCTGTGGCTCTATCCTGCTTGAGAGCGCCGACGGTCTCGCCGGTGTTGGCAAACTTGAAGGAGCTGGCCAGACTGGGCATGACCGTGACGACCTCGGACTTGGCCATCGGAAAGCTGATCGCTCCCATATCGAGGAAGGGATGACCGAAGGCGTAGACGCGCTCTCCGTCGACGAACGTCACCGTACCGGTTGCCGCGACCGTGAAGTCTCCATCGAGCAGAACGCCGGCGATGGCGTCCCCGGGAGCGAAGACCGCCTTCCCCTTCTCGCCCGAGGGGAGCACTTTCGAGGTCGAGGTCGTCCCGCTCGGCACGGCCATGAAGCCCATTCCGTCCAGATACTTCCCGAAGCGGCTGATCGTGCCGGCGTCGAAGCTCGACATCGAAAGAGGCACGGCCAGAGGCGTTGCGTTGGTGATGGCGGAGCTGGCACGCTCGTGAAAGAGGCTCGCCTCCATAGCTACCAGGGCGTCAGGTGTGGCCGTGGCCAGGGTGTTGAGAAACTGGACGGCATTCTGGACCGGAGCCGCTCCCCCCGTCGTCGGAGAAAGAGCGCCAGCTCCGGCTCGATCCATCTGCAGCATCTCGTCGATCGGCGTGATTCCGGCGATCGGCTCCTTGGAGAAGTTCCATGAGTACGCCAGAGCGCCGATGACTTTGTCGTCGATGTAGATCGGCGAGCCGCTCATCCCGGCGATGACCCCTGCCCGCTTGACCACGGGCGAGTCGACCTTTGCCAGGATGAGGTCCTGTCCCGGTGCGATGTGATTGAGCACCCCGAGGATCTCGACATCGAACCGCTCGAGACGCGTTCCCTCGAAGACGGTGACGCCGTACCCCTTCATTCCTTTGTGGACCTGCGAGAGCGGCATGGTGTCTGCCGCGAGAGTCGTGGCGACTGCGAAGACAGCTATGGCGGAGAGAGTCGCGAGGAACCGGTTATTTGGGTGCACGTGAGACGTAACACGGGCTGCTGGAAACGCATTTCGTAGGCTGTGAAAGGCCACAATGTTGCCCTGCCGCGGCTGCCAGCCAGGCGGCTCTCGAGGTGGCGGGAGCCCGCTCTCGGGGCCTCGGCACGTGAATCGTGGCCAGCCGCCGCCCCGGCGGCCGAGGCGGCCGCAGCTCCACTGAAACGCCACCAGCTCAGACGACGATCTTCCCGTCGCGGATGTGGATGGAGCGTTGCGCTTCGTGGGCCACGTCCTCTTCGTGCGTGACCATGATGATCGAGTTCCCGCGATCGCTCAGCTCGCGAAAGAGGTCGAGGATCTCGCGGCCGGTCTGCGAGTCGAGGTTTCCGGTCGGTTCGTCCGCCAGGAGCAGCGACGGCTTATTGACCAGAGCGCGGGCAATTGCCACACGCTGACGCTGTCCGCCGGAAAGCTCGTTCGGCTGGTGGTCCATTCGATCCCTCAATCCAACGGCGGCCAGTGCCTCTTCGGCCAGCTCGCGGCGCTGGGCGCGCGGCATCCTGGCGTAGATCAGCGGCAGCTCCACGTTCTGCAACGCGCTGGTCCGGGCCAGCAGGTTGAAGGTCTGGAAGATGAAGCCGATCTTCTTGTTGCGGACGGCGGCGAGCTGATCTTCGTTCATCGTCTCGACGGCGATGCCGTCGAGGAGGTACTTGCCGGACGTCGGCGTATCGAGGCAGCCAATGATGTTCATCAGCGTCGATTTGCCTGATCCGGACGGACCCATGATGGCCACGTACTCCCCGCGGTTCACCATCAGGTTGACACCGCTCAGCGCGTAGATGGTCTGCGGCCCCAGCTCGTAGACGCGCGTCAGCTCGTGCATCTCGATCAGCGTCGTGGCGGGAGAGACCACCATAGGAGGAACGGTCAAGGTCGCCGGCTGCGTCGTCACTGTTTCCATCAGCTCATCTGCTCCTGTTCGTTATGAGTGCGCGGCGAACGCGACAGCGCCATGCTTCGGTTGTACGGCCCGGAGCATGCCGGAGTTTCGCCCAAAGCCAAAAAGACGAGCCGCGTAGTCATGTGCCCCCCGCGTTCACTACATCGCGCGAGCGCGCGCGACCTCATGACCCCGGCATGATTGCCGCGAACGCTACCTTGAAAAGCACCACCACCAACCAGAGTCCGATAACGATCCCGGAGGCGGCGGCGCGAGAGAGGCGGGACATGAAGGAGTAGCCGATGGCGAAAAGCGACAGCGTCCAGATCGTGAAGACGTCGAGCTGCGATAGGAGTGTATGGAGAATCCTATGATCGTGCGAGTCGACGAGGAAACCGAGGTTGGAGCGGAGTATGGAGACCGCTTCCTGCTGCGTCACGACTCCGCGCGTGGCGACGATGATGGTCGTCACGATTCCCCCTATGGCCAGAGGGACCCAGCCGTAGACAGTCACGGCGAACGCCTGTCGGAAGTTTCCCTCGCCGCCGAACATCCGGAAGGCCAGGAGAAACACTCCGGCGACAATGGCCAGGCTGATC
>JADGNX010000280.1 GCA_017883265.1 Thermoanaerobaculia bacterium | reverse complement strand
TGTGCTCGATGCGTCGACTCACGACGCCCTTCACGACTCTTCCTCGCGCCCACCCGCCCGCCAGATCCCTCGCTGACGCTCGGGATGACAAGGCTCGCCGCGCGCAATGGTGCTACGCCTGTGATGAGGATTTATGCCTGTGTTGACAACGCTGCGTTTGTGATGGCGTCCTACGTTCCTGATGACACCGCCGTCCCGTTCTCCAGCAGACACGTGCCCGCCCATATCTGGTTGCCGGCGCGCTGGTTTTCGGGGAACAACGCGAAGAAGCGGAGAAGGAGTGGGAGCTTCATCACCTTCGCGGCACCCTTGAGCGAGCCGCGGACGTCGGTGACCTTCCAACCGTATTTCTCGAAGAACCAGGGGCCTTCTGCGGGGGCGAACTTCAAAGGGGCGTTGGCGCGGTCGAGCGTGGCGCCGACCTGCTTCTGCATCATCTTGAGCAGACCGGGCGAGGCGATGTCGATGACCCACCAGCGGAATGAGGGATGGTTGGAGAGGTCGGAGGCGAGGGTGCTGGCCTCGCCGGCATCGAGATAGATGAGGAGTCCTTCGGAGAGGATGAGCGCCTTTTTCGATTCGGATGCCAGGCGCCGGAAGAGAGCGCGGCGTCCTTCGCCGTCGGCGAGATCGAGCGCCACCCGATCGAGACGGCACTTCGGTCGCTCGTAGTCCAGGATGGCCTCCTTGTAGGAGAGGATGTCGGGGAGGTCGACCTCGACCCAGTGCAGCGACGCGGGGAGATCCATCCGGTAGGGTCTGGTGTCGAGTCCGGCTGCCAGGTTCACCACCATGTCGACGCCATCGGCCAGCCGTTCACGGATGAAGGCGTCGAAGAGGAGAGTGCGGATGACGTAGGCCCAGGCGTTCTTGTCCTGGTTCTTCATCTCGCGGGTGATCTGCTCGCCGCGGTCGCCGGCCAGACGCCTGGCGTAGGGATCGTGAAAGAGCGCGCCCGGACGCTCGCTCTCCCGGGCGCGATACATCGACACCCAGACGGCGGTGTCGGAGATGTTGCGGATCGAGCTGTCGTTTCCACTCATGCGTTCCACCTCGAATCTGGTTTACTGGAAGGCGCGGTTTACAGGACGCCGCTCGGCTCGACGCCGAGCGGTCGGCGGCCGAGGCGACCGCCGCTCCACCTGGGGCGCCCGTCTCGAGGTCGTATGTTAGTTCTTCTTCCAGCCTCCCTCACGATGGAGATACCATTGCGCCCTTGAGGGAGGGGAACGTCGCGTGACTGGCCGGAATGATCTTTGTCCCTGCGGAAGCGGCAAGAAGTACAAGAAGTGCCACGGTGCGCTGGAAGGGGAGGGGGAGCAGATCCAGTTGCTGTACGACTTCGACGCCAACCTTCTACGAGAAATCGGCGACTGGGCCGTCGGGCGATTCGGACAGCGCTGGCGTGAGCTGGCGGCCGAGTATCTGACGGAAGAGACGCTGCAGTTCGATGTGCCTCTCTTCATGTATGTCGTGCCGATCGACGGGAAGTCGTCCGCGGAGTGGTTCGCCGACGAACAGGGCCCGAAGCTCGATCCGCGAAAACGCGCCTTCCTGAATGCGAATACCCGCGCATGGCTTTCCGTCTGGGATGTCACGCGGGTCGAGCCGGGACGCGGCGTCGAGGTGGCCGACCTGCTGACCAGGGAGACGCGGCGGGTGCGGGAGGTTGCGGCCTCCCAGACGCTCACGCCGCGCGACACGATCCTGGCGCGCATCATCGATATCGAAGGAACGTCGATCTTCGCCGGCGTTCACCGCCAACCGCTGCTGCCACGCGGCGCCATGGACGTGGTCGACGAGCTGCGCAAGGTCAAGCAACTGGTCGGGGACGTGCCGACCGATCGGCTCAGAGAGCTGAAGACCGCGCGTCTCATGGTGGCCATCTGGGAGCGTGAAGCGGCCGATCTCGTGGAGCGCGCCAGGCGTGGTCCCACGCCGCACAACACCGACGGCGACGACCTCCTCTATACGGCCGATTCCTACCGCTTTGCTCCGGCCGACCGCGATGCCATCGATCAGGCCCTCGGGCAGTTCCCGATCGTCGAGCGTGAGCGCCCTGGTGAGGCCATCCGCTTCACATTTGTCCGCGCCGACAATCCGCTGGATACCGAAGGTACCGTCATCGGCAGCGCCTTCATCGGCACCGATCGTCTCCGACTGGAGTCCAATTCGGTCCGCCGAGCCGACGAGCTGCGCGAACGGGTCGAGGCGGCAGTCGGGAAACTCCTCGAAGGTCATGAGCGCGAACATCTGGATCCGATGGCCGGCGCCGGAGGACAAACCGAGCCGGGGCCGGCGATCGCAGGCCAGGCCCCCACCTCGCCGGAAGAGATCCGCGAGCAGAAGGAGCTCTTCTACAGCAACTGGGCGGACAGTCCGATTCCGGCCCTCGGTGAGAGGACGCCGCGGCAGGCGATGAAGAGCGAGAAGTATCGGCAGCGGCTCGAGGTGATGCTGCGTGAGGTGGAGAAGATCGAGGCCCGGCGCCCGGCGTCCGAACGCTTCGACGTCTCTACTCTCTACGACGCGCTGGGGTTGGAGCGGAGCAAAGCATGACGTTCGGACGACGTAGAGTCGCTGTTGCAGTGACCAGGAGTTAATCTCCAGGATCTTTCTTCCCCAGCTCTCCGGCGCGCACGCTGGCCACTTCGACGGCCCGGGAGAGGACGCTGCGGATGCGGCCGTCTTCGAGCGCCAGGATTCCGGCGATGGTGCAACCGGCCGGTGTTGTGACATCGTCCTTCAACGCGGCGGGATGACGGCCTGTCTCGAGAACCATGGACGCCGCACCGTAGACCATCTGCGCCGCCATCTCGATGGCGATGCCGCGCGGCAGGCCGCGGGCAACCGCGCCATCGGCCAGCGCCTCGATGATGACGTACAGGAACGCCGGGCCCGATGCTGAGAGGCCGGTCACAGTGTTCATATGCTTCTCCTCCAGCTCCAGGACGCGGCCCAGGGGCTCGAAGATGCGCGTGGCCATGGTGATGTGCGTGGCCTTTGCGGCCTGACCGCGGGAGAGCACCGTCATTCCGCGGCCGATGGCGCAGGGAGTGTTGGGCATGGCCCGCAGCACCGGAACGTGCACGCCGACGATCGCTTCGATGGCCGCGCTACTGACGCCTGCGCTGATCGAGATGACAAGGGTCCCTCGCTTCAGCGCACCGGCGGCGGCGACCTGCTTGAGAACGTTTGGAAGTGTCATCGGTTTGAGGGCGATCACGACGATGTTCGCCTCGCCGGATGCCGTGACGCTGTCGGTCGTGGCGCGTACGCCGAGATCGTCGGAGACTTTCGCTGCGGCATCGCTCGTGCGCGTCGTTGCGCGCAGGAGGTGTCTGGGATGACCGCTGCCGATCAATCCCTTGAGGATGGCCTGACCCATGGTTCCGGCGCCGAGGACGGCGATCGTCTTCTGTTTCATGAACCCTCCGGTTGAGGCGAAGTCTGGCGGACGGACATCGCCTTGATCCTGCAAGGATGCCACGATTGCAAGTCTTTCGGGGCTGTCGGGCGGTGGAGTGGAGGGGCGCCCGCTCTCGGGCGTCCGGCGGGGAACTGGGCTGGCCGCCCGCCCCGGCGGCCGAAGCGACCGCCGCTCCACTAGTGGTCTTGACCAGGAAGAGTGTGTTGCAGGTGAGTCGTATTTCCAAACCAGAAACCAGAAACCAGAAAAGGCCGCTCTGGTTTCTGGTTTGTACAATCTCGTCGGTCTGAGGCAAAGCCTCGCTACTGGTGCACGAGTAGAGGCGCATGATGAGAATGACCCTCGATGAACGGACGGCATTCGAGATGCAATTGAGGGAACGAAGGTCGGAGGAGAGCCATGGAAACGTTGAGCGCCGCGAAGAGCGGCACATTTGAAATTGGGGGCGATCTGCCCGTTTATCGCCTCGGATTCGGGGCGATGCGAATCACCGGCGAGGGGATCTGGGGACCGCCGGCAGACAAGAAGGAATGTCTGGCGGTGCTTCGCCGCGCGGTGGAGTTGGGAATCAATCTGATCGACACGGCCGAGTCGTACGGGCCTCATGTGAGCGAGGAGTTGATCGCCGAGGCGCTGCATCCGTATCCGAACGGCCTGGTGATTGCGACCAAGGGTGGGCTGGATCGCACCGGACCGAATGAGTGGCCGGTCGATGGTCGCCCGGAGCGGCTGCGGGAGGAGCTGGAAGGAAGCCTTCGTCGCCTGAAGCTGGAGCGAATCGATCTGTGGCAGCTCCATCGGATCGACGATAAGGTTCCGGAAGAGAAGCTGTTCGGCGCAATCCGCGAGTTTCAACAGGAAGGAAAGGTCCGCCACATTGGACTCTCCGAGGTCACGGTCGCGCAGATCGAGCGGGCGCGAAGGTTCTTTCCTGTCGTGTCGGTGCAGAACCGCTACAACCTCGCTGATCTGGAGTGGGAGAACGTCCTCGAGCACTGCGAGCGCGAGAACATCGGCTTCATCCCGTGGTTCCCGCTGGCGACCGGGGCTCTGGCGAAAGAAGGAGGGGCGCTGACCGCGGTGGCCAGGGCACACCGCGCTGCTCCGTCCCAGATCGCGCTGGCCTGGCTGCTACACCGATCGCCGGTGATGTTGCCGATCCCCGGTACGTCCAAGGTCAAGCATCTGGAGGAGAACATGGCGGGAGCGGGCATCGACTTGAGCGAAGAGGAGTTCGAGAGCATCGCGTAAGACGAGGCCATGCGGATGGGTGGTGGAGTGGAGGGGGCGCGGTTCGGAAGGGTGAAGAGTGAAGGGTGAAAAGTGAAAGCGCGGGATGGGTGGTGGAGTGGAGGGGTGCCCGCCCTCGGGCACCCGCGCCGGAGTGTGGCCCGCCCGCCCTCCGGCGGCCGAGGCGGCCGCCTCTCCACTTGAAGCACTTGCTACGGAAACGCTGGCGGTGGGATGCGTCGCTTCGTCGCCTGTTCGAAGGCGTAGGCCAGCCGGAGCAGAGTCGGCTCGCTGCAGGCCATTCCGGTGAAG
>JADGNX010000279.1 GCA_017883265.1 Thermoanaerobaculia bacterium | reverse complement strand
CCGTAGCGATCATTCCCAGAGTTCCGAGAGAGCCCACCATCAGCTTCGGGAGATCGAAGCCGGCGACGTTCTTCACGACTTTCCCACCGCCACGGGCCACGACGCCGTCGGCCCGGATGATCGAGATGCCGATGATCAGATCGCGAACCGATCCGTAGCGGGTTCGCAACGGTCCGAAAGCATTCGCGGCGATGATTCCGCCGATTGTGGCGCGATCAGCCTGCGGCGGATCGAGGGCCAGGCGCTGGCCCTCTGCTCCGGCTACTGCCTGGATTTCCGCGAGCGTAACGCCGGCCTCCACGGTCATGATCTGATCGGGAGGTGCGTGCTCCACTACGCGCGTCAACCTTTCCGTCCGCATGACGGCGTCGAGGGTTTCGGGCGGCAGGCCGATCTCGAGATCGGTCCCGCCGCCGGAGAAGACGAGGGTTTCGCCGTTCCGTTCACTCTCGGCGATTCGCGACGCCGCCTCCTCGATCGTGCCGGGGACAACCACGGTCTTTGGCTGAACGCCGGCTACCGAATCGCTCGCCAGAGCTGGGCGGGACGAGATCACACGCGGTCCGCGAGCCCCAGGACTTCGGTCGGATGCGGACGGTAGATGCCGGGCCTGTCACCGCAAAGACGAGGCGTCGGGAAGACCTTGCCCGGATTAAAGCGGGCTTCGGGATCGAATGCACAGCGGATGCGGCTCATCGTCTCCAGATCGGACTCCGAGAACATCTCGGCCATGTAGGGCGCCTTATCCGCGCCGACTCCATGTTCGCCGGTGATCGATCCGCCGAATCGGAGGCAGATCCGGAGAATCTCTCCGGCCGTTTCCTCGGCCAGCTTCTCCTGTCCCGGAATCTTGGCGTCGTATAGAACGAGCGGATGAAGGTTGCCGTCGCCGGCATGAAAGACATTGGCGATGCGAAGTCCGGATTCTTTGGAAAGCGTTTCGATCTCTTTGAGAACCCGGGCGATCTCCGAGCGCGGAATGACGCCGTCCTGTACGACATAGTTCGGACTGATGCGCCCGACCGCGGCGAAGGCGCTCTTGCGCCCTTTCCAGAGCATGGCCCTTTCGTCTTCGTCTTTCGGGCGGCGGATCTCCAGGGCGCCCGCCTCGCGGCACATCTCGATGGACTGTGCAGAGGTGTGCTCCACTTCCGCGAGCGGGCCGTCGACGTCCATGAGGAGAACCGCTCCCACATCGGGCCAGTCGATACCGGTCGCAGCCTTGGCCGCGACGATGGCCAGGCGATCCATCATCTCGATCGCAGCCGGGATGATGCCGCCGGAAATGATGGCCGACACCGCGTTTCCGGCCTGTTCGGTCGAAGGAAAGATCGCCAGAAATGTTCGGGTAGCCTGCGGCTTCCGGAGAATCCGCAGCACGACTTCGGTGACGATGCCGAGCATCCCCTCGCTGCCGGTGAGGACGCCGAGGAGATCGTAGCCGGGAGTGTCCGCGACAGGCCCGCCGAGGTCGACGACTTCACCGTCGCCGAGGACGAGGCGCGCGCCGAGGACGTGATTGACGGTGAATCCGTACTTGAGGCAGTGCGCGCCGCCGGAGTTCTCGGCAACGTTTCCGCCGATGGTGCAGACGCTCTGGGACGAGGGATCGGGGGCGTAGTAATAGCCATCCGGGGAGAGCCGCTTGCTGACGTCGAGATTGATGACACCCGGTTGCACGCGCATCCATCCGTTCTCCAGATCGATCTCCAGAATTCCCCGCATTCGGGCCATACCGATCACGACGCAGCCGGCCACGGGCAACGCGCCGCCGGAGAGTCCGGTGCCGGCTCCCCGCGGCACGATCGGAAGACCGGCCTCCCGCGCAATCCTGACGATGGAGACGACTTCTTCGGTCGAGGAGGGAAGAACAACGATGCCGGGTGTGGCGTGAAAGCTCGTCAGGCCGTCGGACTCGTAGGTTCGGAGGTCGGCAGACTCGACGATGCAGTTGCGCTCTCCGACGATGGCCCGCATGCGGCCAGCCAGCGCCGCAGAGATCGGAGGGATCGTGGTTTCCGGGGCCAGGACAGTCATTGAATCACTCGAAAAGACGATAGGCCGGGACGGTCAGGAATTCGGAAAACTGAGGATTGAGCACGAGGGAATCGAGAAGGTCCACTGCCTCCGTCATCCGGCCCTGATTCCGTCCCCCGATCGTCTCGAGCTCTTCTTCGCGCAGTCGCTCATAGAGCTCGCGGCTGGCCACGGTGCCATCCGCGAGCATGGCGTGGTTGGTGATCCACTGCCAGAGCTGGCCGCGCGAGATCTCAGCGGTGGCGGCATCCTCCATCAGGTTGAAGATGGCCACAGCTCCGTTTCCCGACAGCCAGGAGTTGAGGTACTGGAGTGCGACGTTGATGTTGTTGCGGAACCCCGCTTCGGTGATCGTGCCGCCCGGCACCTGGGTATCGACGAGCTGTTTCCCTTCGACACTGACCTCGTCGCGCAGCCTGTCCTTCTGATTGGCCTTTTCGCCCAGCGCGTTCTGGAACACTTCCATGGCTACAGGAACGAGATCGGGATGGGCGACCCAGGTGCCATCGAAGCCGTCCTCGACCTCGCGCAGCTTGTCCTCGCGGACCTTGGCCAGGGCCTTCTCATTGATCTCCGGATTCCTGCGGTTGGGAATGAAGGGGGCCATGCCGCCCATGGCGTGGGCGCCGCGACGGTGGCAGGTGCGAACGAGGAGCTCTGTGTAGGCCCGCATGAAGGGAACAGTCATGCCGACCTGTGCGCGGTCTGGAAGGGCGAGGTCACCGCGATTCCGGAACTTCTTGATCAGGCTGAAGATATAGTCCCAGCGGCCGGCATTGAGACCGCTGGCATGAGGCCGAAGCTCGTAGAGGATCTCGTCCATCTCGAACGCCGCCGGCAGAGTCTCCACGAGAACCGTTGCCCGGATCGTTCCCAGCGGAATGCCGAGAGCCTCCTGCGCCGTGTTGAACACCTCGTTCCAGAGGCGGGCCTCGAGATGGCTCTCCAGCTTCGGAAGGTAAAAGTATGGACCGGTTCCCCTCTGCTGCAGCTCGCGCGCGTTGTGAAAGAAGTAGAGCCCGAAATCGAGAAGGGCGGCCGAGATCGGCTGGCCGTCGACGAGGATGTGCTTTTCGAAGAGATGCCAGCCTCGAGGGCGCACCAGGAGGACTGCGATCTCCGCATTGAGACGGTACGACTTTCCCTCAGGACTGGAGAACTCGATCGTTCTGCGCACGGCGTCGATCAGGTTCTGCTGGCCCTGTACGACGTTCTCCCATGTCGGCGACAACGAGTCTTCGAAGTCGGCCATGAAGATGTTGGCGCCGGAGTTGAACGCGTTGATCATCATCTTGCGCTCGACCGGTCCGGTGATCTCGACCCACCGTTTCTGAAGATCGTCGGGAGTGGGGGCGACCTTCCACTCCCCTTCGCGAACCTTGCTGGTCTCGGGCAGGAAGTCAGGCACCTTTCCGGCATCGAACTCGAGCTGCCGCTTCGCGCGGCGCGCCAACAGGTCCTCACGCGTCGGGTTGAACTGCCGATGGAGCCGGGCTACGAAGCTCAGCGCGTCGTCCGTGAGTATGGACGGCGAGGCAGGCAGTTTCTTGCCGACGACCTGGATTTTCTCTTCCACTTCGTTCCTCCGCGGGCGGCCCTTCTGATGTCGAGGCGGGGTCCGCGCCTGCTTGAAATAGGTTCCTGCGCCAGGCCGGCTATATCCCTGTCATTTCACAGCTCCGGTGGTCATGCCGGAGACAAAGTAATCGAGGGACAGAGCATAAACGATGACCACCGGTACTGACCCCAGTACGGCCGCGGCCATGAGCGGCCCCCAGAAGTAGACGTCGCCGCGGACCATGTCGACGGTAATGCCCACCGGGAGGGTCCGATGAATCGATGAGCTGATGAACGTCAGGGCGTAAACGTACTCCTGGAATGAGAGGGTAAAGGCGAAGATTGCGGCGGTCAGTATCCCGGGTAGCACCACCGGGATGACGACCAGCCGCAGCATCTGCATCCGTGTGGCCCCGTCGAGCAATGCACGCTCCTCGATCTCTTTCGGGACGCTGCGGAAGAAGCCCATCAGGAGCCATGTGCAGAAGGGGACGGTGAAGGTGGGATAGGTCAGAATCAGAGACCAGATGGTGTTGTCGATCTTCAGGGCGCCGACGAATTGTGAAAAGGGAATGAAGAGGATCGTCGGCGGAATCAGATAGGTGAGAAAGATGGCGATCCCGATGGTTCGATTTCCCCAGAAGTTGAGGCGAGCCAGACCGTAGGCGGCCGGAACCGCCAGGAGGAGCGTGATGAGCATGACAGCCCCTCCGGTGATGAGGCTGACCTTCATCCACGCCGCAAAAGGCGTGGTCCGCAGATAGCGGTAATGGGTCAGGGTGGGACTGGCAACGCGGATCACTCCGATCACTTCGTTGGGATGCGCAATCCGCCCCTCGGGGATGTTGATCCCCGACAGGACGCCGTCGACGGGGCTCTGGATCTGCTGCTCCCCGATGAAGGCGATAGCCGCCGGATGCTCCTCGCTGTCGCTGCGGGTCGTATGCGCTCCGGGGCGGATCACCCAGCGGATGGTTCCTTCGTTGTAAGAGGCAGGAACGATGATGTCCTTGTGATAGGGCCGGTTGGTGGTGCCGTCGTAGTTGGAAAACCAGAAAGGGTTTCGCTTGAGGTCGTACAGATTCGCGTCAGCCTTGAATGAGGTGATGACCATCCAGTAGAACGGGAAGAGCGCGAACGCCAGAAACGGAGCGAGCCCGAAATAGCTCACAACGTCGAATCGAATGCGGCGCCAGGCCGGCCCGAGGAGACTCATGGTGTTCTCATGCCTCTTCCCGGCGAAGGAAGTGGAGGAGGAAGAAAACCATCAGGGCCATGATGGGAAACATGAAGAGCGACACGGCCGCCCCTTTGGAAAGGTAGCCGGCGTTGACACCGAGCTGATAGGCGTACGTCGAGAGGACCTGCGTCTGATCGAACGGCCCACCGTGGGTGATGATCCAGATGGTGTT
>JADGNX010000278.1 GCA_017883265.1 Thermoanaerobaculia bacterium | reverse complement strand
AATTCAAAAGCCGAAGAACTGGAGGTGCTGCTGGAGCTCCAGCGCGAGGGGGAGCACGTCGATTCCGACATCGAACAGCTCGTCTCACAACTCGAGGCCGAGGCCACCTCCATCGAGATGACCATGAAGCTCTCCGGCGAGCACGATGAGCGCGACGTCATCCTGGCCATCCATCCCGGCGCCGGCGGCACCGAGTCGCAGGACTGGGCGGAGATGCTGCTGCGCATGTACCTCCGCTACGCCGAGCGCAAGGGATGGTCGGCCGAGATCGTCGACTATCAGGCCGGCGAAGAGGCGGGATTGAAGAGCGTCACCGTGATGGTGCGCGGCGACTACGCCTACGGCTACATGAAGTCGGAGCACGGCGTGCATCGCCTCGTGCGCATCTCGCCGTTCGATGCGGCCAAGCGAAGGCACACGTCATTCGCCTCGGTCTACGTCTATCCCGACATCGACGAGGAGATCGAGATCGAGATCAACGACAAGGATCTGCGGATCGATACATACCGTTCGTCGGGCGCCGGGGGACAACACGTCAACGTCACCGACTCGGCCGTGCGCATCACCCATCTCCCCACCGGCCTAGTGGCCACCTGCCAGAACGAACGAAGCCAGGGGCGCAACCGCGACACGGCGATGAAGCTGCTGCGATCGAAGCTCTACCAGCTCGAAGTGGAAAAGCGCAAGGAAGCGCAGACACAGCTGGAAGGGGAGAAGCGGGAGATCGGGTTCGGAAGCCAGATCCGCTCGTACGTTCTCCAGCCTTACCAGTTGATCAAGGACCTCCGCACAGGCTATGAGGTGGGCGACCCCCAGCGCGTCCTGGACGGCGATCTCGACGGATTCATCGAAGCCTACCTGGCAGATCGCGCCAGAAAGACGGCGGATTGAGCTGGCGTCGATAGGAGAGAGTGGGTCTTTACGCTTGTGGCACACAGGGGCACACAGACCAGAGTGTTTGCGCTGCAAAGCGATACCGGCGCGAGGATCTTAGAGAATGCAGGATCGCCGATGAAGATCGCCTTCTGGACGCCGCTCCCTCCGACGAGGTCGGGAATCGCTCATTACTCGTCGATGCTCCTTCCCGGCCTTGCAGACCTTCACGATGTCACCACGGTCGTGGCAACGGAAGAAGATGTCGCGGCATTCGAGAGCTCCGCCGGGAGACGGGCGCCGCTTCGCGTCATCGCCGCCGATGAAGGGCTGGCCACTGAACTCGAGTTCGATCTGGCGATCTATCAGCTGGGCAACAACCCCCATCATGAATTCGTCTACCGGCAGGCGCTGCGAAAGGCCGGTCTGGTCGTCCTCCATGAGGTCGTGCTGCACCATCTGATCGTGGAGATGACTCTGGCCAGGGGTGATGTGGTCGCTTATGTCGATACGATGCGTCGCAACCATGGCCAGGCCGGAGCGGCATGGGCCGAAGGACGGGTGGCAGGGCTCCATGGCGAGATCGGAAATTTCCTCTTTCCCGCATCTCTGGAAGTGGCTTCGAGCGCCCTTGCGGTGATCGTCCACAACGACTACGCGCGTGAGCGTCTTCGCTCGTTCGGAGTCGGAGTGCGCATCGAAGTCATCGGGCATCCCTTCGTCGAGGGGATCGACATGACAGCCGCGCCTGATCCTGCTTCGCTCGCCTCGACCAGGAGATCGCTGGGCGCCGAGCCCGGTGACCGTCTGGCCGGCGTCTTCGGCTTCGTGACGTCGGCGAAGCGGATCGGCGTGGTGATGGAAGCCTTTGCCCGCGCTGCTTCCCGCGACGGGCGCCTTCGCCTGGCCCTGGTCGGAGAACCGGCGCCCAACATCGACCTGCCGGCCATCGCAGCGAGGTTCGGGCTCGAGCGTCATCTCTGGACTGCCACCGGTTATGTCGCCGAGGAATCGTTCGATCGGTATCTGGAGGCCATGGATTGCGTAGTCAACCTCCGATACCCGACGGCTGGTGAGACCTCAGGGGCGCTGATTCGTACGTTCGCAGCCGGCCGTCCCGTCGCCGTCAACCGGTATGCGCAATTCGCCGAGTACCCGTCGGACGTGGCGACGCCGATCCCGATCGCGGGCGGCGAGGTGGAAGCACTCACGCTCTTTCTATCGGGTGAAGGCCCGCAGCCGACCGCGGCCGCGCAACGGCGCTGGCTGCGAGAGCATTGCAGCCTGGCCGGCACCCTCGGCGGCTACGCGGCGGTTATCGACTCCGCGGTCGATCGAAGCCGGGTTGAAGCAGATCCAACTGAACCGATCCATGCGTCATTTCCGCTCTTTCCCAATCTCACACTCTCTTCTCTCGAAGCCATTGTGGAGAAGGGATCGGCCCTGATCCGCCTCTCCGTCGCCAATGCCGGACCGGCAACGATGCGGGGCCGCACCTACGGAGAAGTGAGCTACCGGATGATCGTGAAACTCATGGCCCAGGGGCGCGAGGTCAGCAGCCGGTGGCTCGAACTGCCCTGCGACCTCGATGTGGGAGACATCGCGCACTGCGAGGTCTCTCTCCCTGCGCCGCGCGGGAAGGTGACGCTGGAGCTGCATCACGCCCTCGAGGAGATCGAGAACCCTATCAGCCGCCCCTGGTTCCGCGCGGAGATTTCATGACGCGCTTCGGACCTGAGAGCCTGGAGCGCCTGCGCCGGCTTCTGCGCGAGCGTCCGGCGATCGAGATCGTCGCTCCGCAGCATCGCCGGGCCGCTGTTCTGGTTCCTCTCATCCGTGAAGCGGACAACTGGTCGATCCTCTTCTCCCGGCGTGCGGACACACTCTCTGCGCATGGCGGTCAGGTCGCGTTTCCCGGAGGCGTAGTCGAGGATCAGGAAGCGTTGCAGGGTGCCGCTCTGCGCGAGGCAGAAGAAGAGGTGGGCATTCCACGAGGTGAAGTCGAGTTGATCGGCAGGCTCGATGACGTGATCACCAACAGCGGTTTCCTGGTCGCGCCGTTCGTCGGCATCGTCGGCCCGGCGGTCAGCTATGTCATTCAGGAGTCCGAGGTGGCGGAGGTCTTCGAGGTGCCTCTGGATGCGCTGATGGCTATCGACAATCCTGAGGTCCGCTACGTCCCGTTTCGTGGAAAGGACTATCCGGCGTATTTTTATCACTACCGGCAGTACGAGATCTGGGGGCTGACCGGACGCATGCTCAAAGCCTTTCTCGATCTTGTCTGGGTGTCGCTCTGAGATGACGCCGCCGCGCAGCGACGGGCAGAGCGGCTCCGCGCTCCTTCGCCGTCTCCAGATTCTACGCATCCTGTACGGCGTCGTCGTCGTCGGCCTGATGGTGGTCGGTGGAGACTTCGTCTATCCCCGGCTCGATCGGAGAATTGGAAGGATCGACACCGACATCATCGAGTCCATCGTTCTCTCCCTGCTCCTGTACGTGGTCACGCTGCCGGCGTTCCGGGCGTTGGGAAGATCGATCCGGGAGCTCGACGAGCTACAGCGGCGATTCCGCTCCGAGGCCATTCACGACCCGCTCTCGGGAGTCTTCAACCGGCGTCACTTCGACGAAAGGCTGATCGAGGAGTCCGAGCGCGCCCGGCGGTATGGCACGCCGCTTTCGCTGATCGCCATCGATGTCGACCTCTTCAAGGCCATCAATGACGAGCTCGGACATGCCGCCGGCGATGCTGCCATTCAGGAGATCGGCCGCCGTCTCCAGCATCGCAGACGCCGTGGCGATGTGCTGGCGCGGATGGGAGGGGATGAGTTCACGGTTCTCCTGCCGAACGTGGCCCTGGATGGAGCACTCTCTCTGGCCGAAGAAATTCGCAGCATTTTCGCCGACGAGCCAATGCCCCTCCCAGCGGCAGCGGGCCAGGTGTTCCGGATCATCACCGTCAGTTGCGGCGTGTCGGAGCTGCGGGGCGACGACAAGCTTGATTTCGAGTTGGTCCGGCGGGCGGACGCTCTGATGTACGAAGCGAAGGAGAGGCGCAACTTCGTCGTCAGCCGCTGAGGTTGTGGCCCTGCTTACGTGCTATTTCCTGGCAAGCTGCTCGGCGATGTACTTGTCGAGCGCACCGCCGTCGTTGCCCGGGTCGACGATGACACCATTGACGACGTAGCTGGGCGTCGCGCGGATGTCGTTGGCGAAGGCCACACCGACGCCGCTGAGGATCGACTTTCGAATCGATTGATCCGCGAGGTCGGCGTCGTATTTCGCCATGTCCAGCTCGTGGTCCTTCGCGAAGTTGCGCGCGAAATCCTCGATCAGAAAGGCGTTCAGCTTGTCCTGGTTCTCGTAGATCTGCTCTTTGTAGGTCCAGAACACGTCAGGCTTCTGACGGTAGATGGCACGGCCCGCCAGAGCGGCTGCGAATGCCCACGGATGATTGGTGACCAGCGGCAGGTCGAAGCGGGTGAAGCGGATCTGGTCCTTGTACTTGTCGAACATCGGTTTGAAATTGATGGAGGCATAGCGGCATGAGGGGCATTCGAAGTCCGAGAACTCGATGACTGTGACGCTGGCGCCGGCGGGACCGCGCGTCGGTGACGACTGTACGAACGGGGCGAAGGCCTTGAGGCGCTCGGCGCGGACGTCCGATGCGATCGGCCGAAAATGACCGAGCAGAAACATCGTCCCCTGAGGGTCGATCTCACCGTCGAGCGGAAGTGGTCCGTACTCGGTCGTCTCAAGGAGCTGGACGGGCAGCAGCCCTTCCGCCGTCCGATCGGTGCCGATCTTCGGCGTGAATGCTGACTGCAGATTCTGCCAGCCGAACTGCTTGAGCTTGGCCTCGGTCGTGCCGGTGAAGCCCTCCAGGAACCACGGCTGCCCGAGATAGAAGCTGCGCGCTGTGGTGATGGCCAGAAGCTGCCCGGCGCATGCGCTGCGGGGGCTCTCGATGGTGACGATTGTGCCCGTCATGTTGAGCGGCATCTTCCGGTCGAAAGGCTCCTGCTTGATCTTCGTCTCCGGCCCGCAAAGCGGAAGGGAGGAGCGAATCATCTCGGTCAGTTTGTCGTCCGGCTTCGGTTCGGCGGCTGCGGCGGACAGAACGACGGCGAGCGGCAGCAGAGATGCGA
>JADGNX010000277.1 GCA_017883265.1 Thermoanaerobaculia bacterium | reverse complement strand
TCCGTTAGCGCGACGACCGCTTCGCGAATCTCTCATGAGGAGTGGTCGAAACCGAGCCTGTTCGCAAGTTCTCGACGACGGTCCGGAATCGCAGCGGGGTTGGGGTACCGAGCCGTGCGCAACCACGCGGCGATAACAAGCCATAACACCACGAACAGCGCCGTGCAGAGCCAACTCCCTTCGGGCCCGACGGAGCCGCCCGTCAGCCACGCCGAGCCGGAAAAGCTCGAATTGAAGAGGTGACCGGGCACCACAACGCCACTGTCAGGAACACCGTAAAAGAATGTCTGGCCCCAGTCCCAGGCCGCATGAAATCCGATCGGCATCCAGAGGTTGCCGCTCCTTCGCAGCAGGAGGCAGAAGAACAAACCGCCAAGAGCAACATTCACCAGGCCTGCCCACGTCTCGCCCTTGTTGTTGTAGTGGCCGTAGCCGAAGAACGCGTTCAAAAGGATCGCCGCGGGCCAGAAGCCGATGCCCGTCGAGAGGGTGAACTGGGCATAGCCGCGGTAGAAAAACTCCTCGGAGAAACCGACGATCAGGAGTACCGCTCCATAGAGTGCTCCCCATTTCCAGATCTCGGCGCCATGAAGGGCGACTCTTCCAAAATCAAAGACCCCGACCGCGCGCAGGACGCCGAGGAGCGCCGAGAGCGCCGCGAAACCGATCAGCGCTCCGAGCCAGAACTGCCCGCGGAACATCCGCCGCCAGGGGAGGCCGTAGTCAGCGATCGTTCTCCGCTCGATTCTCGTCATGATCCAACTCGCCAGGAGGCAGATCAGGAACCGCGCTGCCTGGTTGATGACGTACCGGCTGGCCTCATCGAGGCCATGCATCGTCCTGCGTATGATCAGACCCCTGGCCGAAAACAGCACGGAAAGGACCGCCACGAAGATCAGCAGACGCCATCCCGCTCGGAGTCCTGAGGGGCCGTAGAAAAAGCGGCGGAGGCCATCCGGGCCAGAGGACGGAACGGATTCGAGATCCGACATGGAACGTTGTTACGAAGGCGGACTCCGGCCTGTTTCAAAGTGTTTCGTTGTGGCGTCGAACGGCGGAGCTCCCCGCACGCATCGGCTTACAATCGTCGCTGCCCTCGGACTTCTGACGGATCATGGCTCACCGGCGCTTTCCGGGGTTTCACAGAATCTGATCGATGCGATAAGCCCTACATTCGCACCGCCGTTTGCTTTCGCAATTTGGTAGGCCGATGCTGGCAGCATGAGCGTTCAGCCGGTCTGCTGGAGCTTGTCCAGATCAACCCAGCCGTCGAGCTGCTTCTCTTTGAGATCGGTTGGCGACTTCAGAATCGGCGTGTTATCTATCCACCTCACATCGCGCTCGGTGACATTCGCGGTCTGATCCGGCAATTGACCGCCCCCTCCGTCAGCAGTCCGCCACTTCGTCTTCCCGGCCTGGACCAGGATTCCGACATGACCCACGGAGCCGGCACTCGTTGATCCGAAACCGTTGCGAAGGACGATGATATCGCCGGGCTTCGGAGAGGTCACCGTATCTCCGTCCATGACCAGCTGATCGGCGTCCACGTAATATCCGAGTTGCTTCGCCCCTGGGCCCCTTCCCGTGGCATCCGTGTCGCGGATATTGAACGCGCCGACGAAGTTGCTCCTCCAGAGCCTCAGCAGCGTTCCGAGGACGTCGCCGCAGCTGGTCGTCGGGTGGCCCCCGCCATCCTTCACTGCCTTCGAGCTCTGGCCCGTGGCCTTAGTCCATCCCGCTCTCGCCAACAGATCCTGGGTCTCGCCATCCGGTATCTTCGGATAGCTGAGCGAAGTCGGCATCCATTTGTCGATGAGAGCGAGCATCTCCTGCCTCCCGGCACTGAGATCTCCGGAACCCTGGCCACCGGCATGCGAATCATCGGACTGAGCGCCAGATCCGTCGCCCGATTGCGGAGCCGCCTGATCGCTGGCCCCGGCCGGCGCAACGTCTGGTTGCTCCGCCGATTGAACGCTATCAGCGGCAGGCGTCACCTCCGACTGTTCGGCCGGCTGAGCGTCGGCGGGGGGGTTCGCAGACTGTTCAGGCGGCGGATCCTCGGCGGGAGGGTTCGCATTGGGTTCCGCCGGCTGATCGTTTTCGTCGATAGGTTGCCCGTCCCGCTGCTCGTCGCTCATGAGGTTCTCCTTCTCTGCTTTCTTAGTAAGGATAGCTCAGCAGGAACTCGAGATCCCATAGCGGCTTGTTGATCAGTACTCGATGTTCGAGACCACGGTGTCCGTGTACGCGCCGACCGTAACGTCCAGGCCCGGGGCGATGGAACCCTTGACGGTGTAGCTGTAACCAGCACCGGCGAGACCCGGTACGCCGGCGACCGTCACTGCAGCGCCTGCCGTAATTGGAAGTGCTGTGCCGCCGTTGTCTGTGAGCGTGTAGGCCAGGGTGAGAGCGCCATTGAGCATATTGCCGGCGGTTTTGCTGAACCACACCTTGTAGGTATCGCCGCCTGTGGTCAGCTTGACGCACTTGAAGTTGACGCTGGTCGACTGGGTCGTGGCCGCACCGGCGAACGGATCGTAGTTGCCGAAGGCCATCGTGAGGGGGGTGATCCACTTGCAGCTGCCGACCACAGTGGCGGTGACGTTGTTGGCGTTGACGCTCGGAACCGTGGTTGCAAACATCGGGAGCGCGAAGAGCGAGACGGCGAGAGTGGCGGTTGCGAGGATGACAGAGCGTTTCATTTGAGCTTCTCCTGATGACTGGTTGAGTGGCTTGTTTTCGGGCTCGTTTGTATGGAACCCATCGTACGGAGCGGTCGTCAGGCAGAAGGAGGGCGTGCGTGATAATCCGATCAACCAGCGCCCCGGGAGTGCCGGAGTGTCATCGCGGCGTGAGCGGAGCGTGAAAAAGACCGTGCGGCGGGGAGGGGAGCGTGCAGGCGGGGAGAACAGGTGTTACTGCTGCGAGGGGGAAACGAGGACCTGATGCCGTCCACTATTCGCGATTCGGTCAGGGTGATACGAAGTGGCCGGGTAGGGAAACCGCCCCGAATTCACACTCCCGGATAAGAGGGCGTTCGCATCATGGGATTTCATTCTCCGGAAGACTATCGATGGATCATTGTGGAACACGTGTTGCCGGTGTGCTTCCCCGCTCACGTGGGATTCGCTGCCGTCTGCCTTCCGGTCCAGACAGGCACGCTGGCCTCGAGCGACGACCCGCACCGTCACTGCCCGAACTGCGGCCGGTGCTTCGACTGCACCAGTTTCAGCCGGGTGGAGCTGCCTGGACAGCGCTTCGATCGCAGGGGGTCCGTTGAGGTGCCGGCAGCCCCCCATGAGCCGACTGACCGAGAGAGCCATGAGTGACGATCGACCGCCCTCCGACTTCCAGTGTCCAGCACTCTCGACGCACCGTCCAGGTACGCTCTCGCCGCATCCCGCTGATGAACAAGCGTCGGCTGACCGTTAACCCAGACGCCCCCATCTCCGTATAACTCCTTCAGTCCGAGTTTGCATTCTGGGAGGAGCGCCCCGTGGACAAGCGTTACCGGCTGGATGCCTGGATTGTCGCGGCTTGCTTGATCTTTGTGGGCGTGCTCGCGCTTTCGGCCTTCCTCGAGCGCGACGTGCTGCGTCTGCACATTCTTCAGTCGTTCATCTACGTCGCGGTGATCTGGCTCACTCTGCGAGGCAGCAAGTGGGGTTATGGGATCGGCATCTCCATCGCCTTCCTCTGGGACTTTTATAACGTCTTCACTGGCTTCGTCTTTCGAGCCGGGTTCCACCAATGGTCGCTCTTGCTCCACGGAAAGGTGCCCACGAATCTCGTCCAATTCAGCGCCCCCATCGCGTTCTTCGATCACCTCCTCCTGATCGGCCTCCTGGCATATTCGTATGCGCGCCGGGCGGACCGCCGGTGGAGCGACGCTCTCGGCGGCCTCGCTGCCATGGCCGGCACCTTCCTGTACTTCGCCGGAATCATCGCGCTCACCTGGCCCCAGTTCCTCCCTCGCCTCCGCGCGCATTTCGGCTGGTAACGTGCAGACAGAGAGACATTTCAACGGATCCTCACGGGTGAGACGGCACCCTCCCACAGCACCGGGAGCAGAGCTCCTTTCAGGGATGTCGAAAGTGCGAAAATCGAAATCAGCACCGCCGCATGAAACGCTCAAACAAACCCGTGGCGGGCTTTAGCCACTCAGGACACTAGGGGGTTCGTGGTTGTCGTGGAGGAAGTCGGGGTTGGTGTCAAGTAGCGCCTGACAATCTCACCCGCCGAGCACAGCCCGGGCCACGGCTTGCACTTGAGCGTTGGTGGCGTAGGGGTCTACGACGCTGAAGCTTTGCGTCGCCGACCTCTCGACATAGAAGTAGCCCGTCAGGCTGCCCCCAAGGAGGAAGGCCGAGTTGCCGAATCCCGACACTGATTCGTGGGGCCCGGAGACGCCGATGTTCGCCAGCATTTGCTGGGCCGTCGGGTAAAAGGCGACCGTGACCGTGTCACCATTCCTCGAATAGTCGCAAATCGTGGCTCCGTTTCTCGTCGCCGTCATCGGTCCCGTGTAGGTTGACCCCATTGCCGCGCTGACTGCCCCAGCGCTCGGACACGCAGGAGCGGCAGCAGATGGCGTGGAAGTGCCGGTTCCGGCGGCACCACCTGAGGTGACGACGGGCGCGGCGCCGCTCGACGAGGCCGTTGACTTCGTTGGCGAACCACAGGCGGCCACGAGGGACAGACCCACAATGGACAACGACACGACGGTGGCGAAACGAATCCGAGATGACATGCTTCCTCGCTTTGCAAACGTGGCGGGATGGCCAGTTCAACCATCCAGTGCAATAGCACTGCGTGATGATAGCACTCGTGAGTTGAAGGGCACGGATGCGATCTTGGGTATCGCAACGGGTTATCGGAATACAAGACCGGCTGACCGGCGACGTTGCGTTCATCCTTGTCGGCCATGCAAAACATCGAGCTGGGATCAAAAGCGTGTTCGCCAGGCGTTGCAGTGGATTTCTCCTAATTGGATTATGCCGCCAACCCCCTTCGCGGCATGTATGC
>JADGNX010000057.1 GCA_017883265.1 Thermoanaerobaculia bacterium | reverse complement strand
TCGTCATGATGGATACCGCCGAGGAGAAAGAGGCGCGATTGATCGAACCCCTCTTTGACCACACGCTCTCCGTCGGCACGCTTCTCGAGGTACTTCATACCGGTATCGGTCTCGCGGACCATGCGGGCATCCGAGGCCGAATCTTCCTGATGCAGCCGATCGTAGTCGGGCGGGTTGATCCGGAACTTGCTGAAGGTCGTTTCGCGCAGGATGACGTTGGCCCGTCCGGCCGCCGATACGACCTGTTGCGCGGTGACGCTCCCTGGCAGCCAGATGATGTCCCGCGGCGAAGTGGTAGACACCTGTGCGGCCGTCAACGGAGTATGGGAGGCTGTGGCAAAGGGCGCGAAATCAACCCGCTCGTCGTTCGATAGCACTTCACCGGAAAGGTTGAGCTGCACCATGCTGATGCGGATGCGGGCGAACGTACGCGCATCGATCCAGACTGTGCCGCGATAGAGGGGCAGATTGGCCGGCACCTTCGGGGGAGGCTCGAAGCGGACCTCGTAAGTGTGATACCCGTCGATGTCGGTCTCCCGCACCAACTGGTAGCGGTACTCGTTCGTCAGGTGGATATCGAGCGGCAGCTGGGTCACCTTCTCCGGTTGGATGAGTGGAAGCTCGGGAATGCGACCGTATTTCCATTTCACGCCGTTGATGTAGAAGTTCTGCCAGACCCAGTCTGATTTTCCGCCCGGCTCGGAAAAGTAATCGCCCTCGATTGTCGATTCGACCGATTCGCCTCCCTCGGCGATCACAAAACGGAGCTTGGTCGTGTTCGTGGCCACATAGCGAGGCTGGATGCTCTCGCCATAGCTGCGGTAGGCCTGATGGTTGCGGATGATCTCGTCGACCGTGATGCCTCGCTTGGTGTTGACGTCGATCGCCTCTTTGGAGACCGTGGCGTCGGGCCGGTCGGTGTGCTCGACGCTGAGGACGAACGGGCCGGTGGCCGGCTGCAGCCCCACGAGGAAGTTCCCCCCTTTGGCGCCGTTGTCGGTGATTTTGGCGATTCCCCGGGCGTCGATGCGCTGGGGATTGGCGAGGTCAGTTCCGCGCAGGGAGACGATGGCCCCGGCCGGGGCAGCGCCCTGCGGCACGACGATGGTCCGGAGATCTTCACCGCGGACAAAAGCCAGAACCTGCTCGCTGATCGATTGTCCTTTGGTGTCGAGCATCTGAGCCCTTGACGAGGCATCGAACGCATAGTCCCCGTTGAGGGCACGATCGGCGTTCGACACCGCCGTGAGCAGTTCGGCGGTATTGGCCTGGCTGAGATAGGCGCGGCTTGCTCCGTGGGCCAGGGCGCTGGCCAGATCGAAGAAGGCGTTCGGCGCCTGCGGGGTCACCACGGCGGTGATCTTCTTGACGGGATCGTTCGCCGTCAGCCACTTCGAAAAGTCGGCGACGGCGGAGCCGTCGACCAGGAGCTGGTCGAAGTAGGCCTGCGCCCCTGCTTCGTACACCGGTGCGAGCTCAGCGGTCGAGGAGGCTCGGGCCATGATGGTCGAAGCGATCCCGAGACCCTGTGCGGTCACTGAGAGTCTCTTGATCGCGTAGGCGCGTTGATCGGCCGGAGCGCCTTCCAGGTCTGCTCCGATCGCATCCAGCGGGCCATTGCGCTGAGCCCAGTCGATGATGGCGCGGGTGTTTTCCTCGATCTGGTCCAGAGGCGGTCCTGTGCCATCAAGGCGGTAGGTCACCAGAACCGAGGTTTTTTTGCGCCCAGCGGTCGGAAGGTCCGCTACGTACCGCGCGGCGTCCGGAAGCCCGGCCCGGGTGGTCAGAATCAGCAGGGGAACGGGGGAGAGTGGGGCGAGCTTCATGTCGGCTACGACGCCGAGACAGAGTGAACAATCGGTCGGAATGGGGGCAGCGGCGGCGACTCGGACGAGAACTTGCAACAGAGCGACCGCCATCAACGTTTTCTTCATCTTCACCTCGATGAGATATGCACAGACTTCGGGCGCTGTAACGTCCTGCTGAAAAAGAAATATTCTTTTAAGAACTTGATCGCTCACAAGGGCACTCTCTTCATCAACCCCTCCTCCGGCGCCCGCAGGCCGCCGGGAGAGCGCGAAGCCATTAGGGCCGAGGCAGCCGCCACGGGCCTCGAAGTCGTCGACATCGTCCACGGCCTCGACATCGCCGAGCTCATACGCCAGCAAATGGATCGGGGCCGGAAGCTTTTCGTCGCGGCGGGCGGGGATGGCACCATCAACCACGTCGTCCAGCCGCTCGTTCAGCACCCCGAAGCGGTCCTGGGCGTCGTTCCGATCGGTACCTACAACCATTTCGCGCGCGATCTTGGCATCCCGCTCGACTGGCGGGAGGCTCTCGAGGTCATTGCCAACGGCGAGATGAAGCAGATCGATGCCGGCCGGATCAATCAGCGCTTCTTCGTCAACAACGTCTCGCTGGGGGCCTACCCCGAGCTGGTGGCCCGGCGTGAGGAACGGGGGAGGGACTATCCGCGCTGGAAGGCGCGACTCTACGCCTTCCGTACCACGCTCAGGACTCTACCGCGGGTGGCGTTCGCCGTGGAGACGGCAAACCATCGCGAAGCGATCCGGACGAATCTCTTCATGGCCTCCAACAACTCGTACGATCTGTCCCGCATGGGAATCGAGGCCTCCCGGACCACACTGGAATCGGGCCGTCTCTCCGTCTACTGGCTTCCCGAACTGCCGCGATGGGAACTGATGGGGTTCGTGGCGCATTACCTCACCGGCAACGTTCGTACCGCGCCCGGGTTTCGCTCGTTCCGCACATCGCAGATGAAGATTTACTCGCCGAAGAAAGAGATGCGCGTGGCCATCGATGGCGAGGTCTTTGGCATCGCACCGCCGCTCGTCATCACCATAGTCCCTCTCGGCCTGACCGTGAGAGTGCCGCGCGCCGGGCAGATCGACCCCATCATCGGGAACCGGCGCAGCTCGCGATCCGAGCGGAGCAATGGATAATTGATAATGGATAATGATTCATCAAAATGCGCACATTATTAGTTGGCCATTATCAATTATCCATTGTTTCAAGTGCGCGTTATATAATCCCTGTCTTTTTCATCACTTGCGGGGCGTGCGAATGAGTAAGGTCACAATTCACGAGCTTTCGAAGCACATCGGCGAGCGCGTCGAGATCGACGGCTGGCTCTACAACAAGCGGGCTTCAGGCAAGCTCCAGTTTCCGATCGTCCGTGACGGCAGCGGTTATCTGCAATGCGTGGTCTCGAAGAAGGAAGTGGACGAGGCGAGCTGGAACGCTGTCGATGGAGCCACCCAGGAGTCGACCGTTCATGTCGTCGGGACCGTCCGCGCCCATCAGAAAGAGCCGGGAGTCGTCGAGCTCGGGGTAGAGACCTTCGAGGTTCGCGGGCCAGCCGAAGACTATCCGATCACGCCGATGGAACATGGAACGGCGTTCCTCATGGACCACCGGCATCTCTGGCTCCGATCGTCGAAGCAGGTCGCGGTTCTTCGGATCCGAAGTGAGATCGAGCAGGCCTGCCGCGACTACTTCTATCAGAACGGATTCACGCTGGTCGATGCGCCGATCCTCACGGCAAATGCCGCCGAGGGGATGTCGACGTTGTTCGAGACTGACTACTTCGGCAAGAAGGCATACCTCTCCCAGTCCGGCCAGCTCTATCTGGAGCCGGCTGCCGCCGCGCTCGGCAAGGTCTATTGCCTCGGACCGACGTTTCGCGCCGAGAAATCGAAGACCCGGCGTCATCTCATGGAATTCTGGATGATCGAGCCGGAGGTCGCTTTTCTGGAATTCGACGGCCTGCAGGAGCTGGCGGAGGATTTCGTCGAGTACATCGTTGGCCGCGCTGTCGAGCGATGCCAGGAAGAGCTCAAGACCCTGGAACGGGACGTCTCGAAGCTCGCGAATGTGCGGAAGCCCTTTCCCCGGATCACCTACCGCGAAGCCATCGAGCTGCTGGCCTCGAAGGGCATGCCGGCAGAGTTCGGGGACGACATCGGCGGGGACGAGGAGACGGTGATCGCCAACTCTTTCGACCGTCCGGTGATCATCACGCGCTATCCGACGGCCATCAAGGCCTTCTACATGCAGCCCGACCCGAACGATCCCGACGTCGTCCTCGGAATGGACATGATCGCGCCCGAGGGATATGGCGAGATCATCGGCGGCTCGCAGCGCATCCACGATCACGATCTTCTGCTCGAGCGCATCAAGCAGCACAACCTTCCGCTCGAGGCCTTCCAGTGGTATCTCGATATCCGCAAATACGGCACGTTCCCCCATTCCGGCTTCGGCATGGGAATCGAGCGCGCCGTGGCCTGGGTCTCCGGAGTTCACCACCTTCGTGAGTGCATTCCATACCCGCGCATGCTGAACAGGATCTATCCGTGAGGAGCGATGACTGCGCATTGATGCACGAAACCAGAAACCAGAAACCAGAAACCAGAAACCAGAAGAGGCCGTTCTGGTTTCCGGTTTCTACATCTCGTCGGTCGATGGCGAGGCCTCGCTAGTCCCCCGGGCCCATGGACGACGCCCTCACTCCTCTTCGCATCATTCCCCTCGGCGGGCTCGGCGAGATCGGGATGAACCTGATGATCGTCGAGTACGGCGAGGCGGCCATCATCATCGACTGCGGAATGATGTTCCCCGACGGCGCCACCCTCGGCGTCGACGTCATCATTCCCGACTTTACGTACATCCGGGAGCACCGCGAGCGGTTCCTCGGCATCTTCCTCACGCACGGCCACGAAGATCACATCGGGGCCGTTCCGTTTCTCGCCGAGGAGCTGACTGTCCCTGTTTTCGGCACTCCGCTGGCACTCGGATTTGTGCGGGACAAGCTCGAGGAGTTCTCCCTTCATCACGTGGTCGAGCTCCGGACCATCGAGTCACGTCAGGTCGTGGAGCTCGGGCCGTTCCGCATCGAAGCACTGCGGGTGACCCACTCCATCGTCGACGCCCTCGGATTTGCAGTGTCAACGCCCGCCGGCACGATCATCCACACCGGAGACTTCAAGATCGATCACACCCCCGTGGACGGCAAGGCGACGGATCTCGGACGCTTCGCGCATTACGGAGAGGAGGGAGTCCTCCTCCTGATGAGCGATTCGACGAATGCCCTCGTGCCGGGACACTGTCCCTCCGAGAGGAGCGTCGCAGGCGCTCTCGGGCGGGTCTTCTCCGAGGCGGCCGGCCGGATCATCATCACCACGTTTGCGTCGCACATTCATCGCATCCAGCAGATCATCGATCTGGCGCGCCGGAACGGCCGCAAGGTCAGTCTGGTGGGCCGATCGCTGGTCGATAACGTGGAGACTGCCGAGCGCCTCGGCTACATCCGCTTTCCGCGCGAGGTGCGGCCCAATGCGCAGCGGGCAGCGGATCTCGAGCCGTCCAGGAGCGTCATTCTGACGACCGGGACGCAGGGTGAGCCGAGCTCGGCCCTCTCGCGCATGGCCCTCAACGAGCACAAGCAGATCGAGATCGTGCCGGGCGACATCGTGGTCCTCTCGGCCCGTACCATCCCCGGCAATGAGCGGACGGTTGCCCATCTCATCGACAACCTCTACCGGCGGGGCGCCGAGGTGATTGCTTCGGACGACGCGGCGGTTCATGTCTCCGGACATGCCTGCCAGGAGGAACTGAAGACCGTCCTGGCCCTGACCCGCCCGCGCTACTTCATCCCGATCCATGGAACGCTCCGTCACCTGGTACATCACGCCAGGCTGGCTCAGGCTGTCGGTATTCCGCAGGCGCGCACGCTGGTGCTGACCAACGGAATGGTCGCTGAGATCGATGGTGAACGCGCGACGATCCTGCCGGACGCCGTGACCCACGGCAAGGTCTTCATCGATCAGCAGGCCGAAGAGGTCTCGGAGATCGTGGTGCGCGATCGCCAGCACCTGGCAGAGGATGGCTTTGTCATCGTAGTAGCCGCGGTCGATTCAGAGAGAGGCCGGCTGGTACGTGATCCGGAGATCATCACTCGGGGGCTGGTCCACGTCGACGCCAGTCAGGACATCCTGGACGAGGTGCGCGGACTCGTGGTTGGCATGTTCGTCGAAAGTCATCCTGATGAGCTGAGGGACCCGGACGTGGTGCAGGAGAAGATGCGCGGCATCCTCAAGCGCTATTTCCGGAAGAAGCTCAGCCGGCGGCCGATGATTCTCCCCGTGATCTGGGAAATGTGAGGGGGCTGCCCGATGCCGGGCGGGAAGGCCGGCATCGCCGCGGCGAGGATGCAGCAAGGAGCGACATGTCGATCATCGAAGCAATCGTTCTCGGCCTGGTTCAGGGGCTGACAGAGTTCATCCCGGTCAGTTCGACCGCCCATCTGGAGATCGTCCCGGTCCTTCTCGGCTGGGGTGATCCCGGCGCTGCCTTCTCGGCGGTCATCCAGTTCGGAACGTGGATCGCCGCGGTCATTTACTTCGCCCGAGACATCATCCGGCTGGTCGGCGGGTTTTTCCGCGGTCTGGCTACCCGGAAGATCTTCGCCGATACCGACTCGCGGGAAGCGTGGCTGGTGATCATCGGCTCGATACCGATCGCCGTGCTCGGATTGATCTTCAAGAAGCACATCGAATCGACGCTGCGCAGTCTCTGGATCGTCACGGCCATGGTCATCATCGTGGCCATCCTCCTGCTGCTAGCCGAGGCCTGGGCGTCGAAGAGACAACTCCGCTCTTTCGATGAGCTGAATATCAACGACGCGCTGGCGGTCGGCTTCGGCCAGTGTCTGGCGCTCATTCCGGGATCGTCGCGCAGCGGGTCAACCATCATGGCCGCCCTGTTCCGGAGCATCGATCGTCCGACGGCGGCCCGATACTCATTTCTCCTGAGCCTGCCGGCGGTCGGAGCGGCCGGATTCCTCGAGCTCTTCAAGGAGCGTCACCATCTTGCTGCCATCGGATGGACGCCGGTGGTCGTGGGGATCGTCGTGGCCTTCATCTCCGGCCTGGCCTCGATCTGGTTCCTCATCCGATACCTCAAGGAGCACACCACCGGAGTCTTCATCTACTACCGCTTCGCTCTGGGCGCGGTGATGATCGCGCTGCTGGTTTCGGGGTATATCAAGCCGTAAGGCGAGGACGGTCAGCCCTCTTGCTTGACCTTCAGGGCGATGCGCTCTTCGAGGACGATGTCGCGGCGGAAGCCGGCGATGCGGAGGTGCCACTCCGCCACCTGGTACAGCGCATCGGCCGGGACGAGGCCGACGATCTCGCTGGAGAGAACGCTGACGCCGTAGCGCTTCGCTTCTGCCTCCACCAGATCGAACGCCCGCTGCATCGGCGTGCGGCGATAGTCGAGGAGGTTCATCGAGACCTGCACGATGCCCCGCGTCCTGAGCTCGATCGGGAGGGCTCGCACATAGCGAAGACCGCCGCTGATGCCGCGGACCGCGCGCGCCACCTTCTGCGCCACCTCCAGCCGGTTGGTTGAAAGCTGCACGTTGAAGGCGATGAGCGGCACCCGCGCACCGACGATCGTCACTCCCGCCGCGGGATGAACTTCGCTCGGTCCGTAGTCAGGAAGCCAGCGGGCGTCCTTGATCTTCTCGGGGAACCCCTCGAAGCCACCTGAGCGGATGACCGGAAGATCGCGACGATAGTCGTGTTGCGCCGCCTCTTCGTAAAGATAGATGGGGACGGAGAAGCGCCTGGCGATCTCTCGAGCCACTTCATTGGCCAGGTCGACGCACTCGGCCATGGTCGAGCCGTCCAGGGGAACGAACGGAATGACGTCGACTGCGCCCGAGCGAGGATGAGCGCCGCTATGTCTGCGGAGGTCGATCTCTTTCACTGCCAGCTGAAACAGGGCCAGCGTCGCATGGCGCAGGGCCACGCTCGATTCCGACACATAGGTAAAGACCGAGCGATTGTGATCAGGATCGGAATGCACGTTGAGGAGATAGACGTCCGGCGCGGTGCGGACTGTCTCTGCCAGGGCCGCAATGACGGACTCGTCGCGGCCTTCACTGACGTTTGGAACGCATTCGATCATGAGCAGAAACGGTCGGATCTCACTCCGACAGCACCTGAATCTCCGGAATGTTCCGGTATTTTTCGGCGAAATCGAGGCCGTAACCGATGACGAACTGCGGCTCGATCGAGAACCCGACGTAATCGGCCTGGAATGGGACCTTGCGAGACTTCGGCTTGTCGAGGAAGGTCGCGGTCTTCACCCGGGAGGCCCCACGGCTTTCGATGTAGCGAAAGACTTCGCGCATCGACAGGCCGCTGTCGATGATGTCTTCCACGATCAGCACTGCCTTGCCGTGCATGTCGAGTTGCGGTTCTTTGAGGATGGTCACCACGCCGGATGAATACTTCTGGTTGCCGTAGCTCGAAACCTGAATGAAGTCGAGCGCCACATCCAGGGTCATGGCTCGCGCCAGGTCTGTGGCGAAGAAGACGGCTCCCTTGAGCACGCACAGCATGATCATTTCAGTGCCGGAAAAATCGGTGGAGATCTGCGCGCCCATTTCATGAACGCGGTCAAAGATCTGAGCGCGGGAGATTAACGTCGTCTGTGCCATCCGTGCGAGAATTCTAGCAGAACGCTCGAAGTGCTCCGGAGGCTCCATGGCCGCGGTCGAGACCGCACAACTGCACGCCGCATATCTGCGATTGTCATCCCGCTTCAAGGCGGCGTGGACGTTTCATCAGGTCGCGGCGGCGGTCTATCGCGACACGCTGGGGCTCGCTTTTCCGCCCTTCTCGTTCCAGCGGCTCTTCGAGCGCATCCGAGAGGCTGGCAGCCCGCTGCCGGGATATGACCACGCGACCACTCTGGCCGCCCTTGATGCCACTCTCCGGGAACTGGAGGCGATTTTCCGCGCCTTGTTCGCCCTGGACGAGCGCGTCTCCCCCTCGATACTTCGGCGCTTCTTCGAAGAGCGCAAGTCGCCCGATCAGACCATCGTTCACCAGCTCATCCGCTTTTATCTCGAGGCTGGCGGTATGGACGACCAGCATCGCGACAAGCTCGACTACCTCTTCACACGCATGGGCGCCGAACTGGTGGACTCGCGCGCCGAGTACCGGCAGCGTGATCTGCTCGATCTCAGAAACGACATTTTCTCGCTGGTGGCGACTCTTCCTGCCGCTTCGGCCACACACGACGAGGTAGTTCCGGTGATCCGCGCGCTCCGCGCCATGCGGGATGAGATCGCCGCCGCTCGAACCTTCAGCGAATTGAGCGGAAGACAGCTCCTTCAGCGCAGCCGGATGTTGAAGCACCGCCTCGGCCCGCTCTACTTTCATGCCGACGTTCTCCTCTCCATCATCGAGCTGAACATCGTGGCCAGGAACCGCTGCGCCGAGCTCTTCGGACGCGAAGTCGAGCAGGTTGTGCGCGACGCCGGGAACCTTCTGGACAATGAGCAGGCCATCGTCCGATCGTTCGGAGAGAGCAATCCGCAATTGATGTTGGAAATGGCGCGGTTTCGTGAGGCCAAGAAGGAGTTCGACGACTCGCGGGCCGCGTCGAACCTGAAACACGGAGGACTGGCGCGACTGAAATCGAGCCTGGCCGGAGTCCTCTCGCAGCTCGACCGCACTTTGGGAAGCGACACAGCCGAGGAAGAGCTGATGGAGGCGCTGATCCTTCAGGTCGAGAACTCCGACCGCATCTCGCGCCAGTTCGGAGACGATCCCCTCCTGCACCGCCATCTGCTGTGGATCGCCTCGCTGCTCGACACCATCGGTCCCTCACTCAGCGCCGAGCGCATCGCCGGCTCCACTGCCGCGCGCGGCCTGCGCATGGAGACGTGGGAGGTGGCCGCATATCAGAAGCTGTACGGCATGACTTTGCGCGATCCGGAAGAAGGTGATGACCTCCTCGTCCTCCTGGTCACCGCGGCGGCCCTGCGGATGAAAATCGATAAGGAGGCCACCACGATCGCCTCGGTCCCCGCCGGGACCGCGGTCGACAGCGCGCTCTTCTCGGCCGCCAAGGCCAGTCTCGATCGCGCCAAGTCCCTCGACGCCCGCTTTGCGGCGCTCCTGCAGGACCCCGCCTTCTACGACACTCCTCGCATGTTGCGACAGCTGTACCGTTCGCGATTCCGGCTCCTCCGTGGTTTCTCCGGTCTCTGGCTCATCTACGACCAGAGGCTGGGGTCGATGTCCATCACACTCCACTAGTGGGCTCACAGAACATCGTCTTGCGATACCATCGCTGCGGGAGAGTTTGACAGTGAAGATTTATCGATACCGATCCGAAGGCGGCGACGCCTACGCAGCGACGAGCGAAAAGGGGGTGGTGCCGGCCGGCTCCGACCTCTTCAATCTGAGGATCGATCCTTCAGCCGGCCCGCTCGATCTCGAGCGCCTCGATCTCCTGACCCCCGTTCGTCCCGGTAAGATCGTCGCCGTGGGCCGGAACTATGCCGACCACGCCAAAGAGCTGGGGAACGAGGCACCCCCCGAGCCGATCATTTTTCTCAAGCCGCCGTCAGCATTGCTCGACCCCGAGGCGACGATCGTTCGTCCGCCGGCCTCGCAGCGGGTCGACTTTGAGGGGGAGCTGGTCATCGTCATCGGCAAGCGCGCCCGCAACGTGAAGGCCGCTCAATGGCGCGAGGTCGTCCTCGGTTTCACCTGCGGTAATGACGTGACCGCGCGCGATCTGCAGAAGAAGGATGGGCAGTGGACGCGGGGCAAGAGCTTCGATACATTCTGCCCTCTGGGGCCCTGTATCGAGACCGAGCTTGATCCGGCCGCTCTGCAGCTGAGCACCCGGGTCAACGGCCAGGCCCGGCAACATGAGAGCACTGCCCTGATGATCTTCGACTGTGCCTTCCTGGTCGAATTCGTCACTGCCGTGATGACGCTCGATCCCGGTGACGTCATCATGACCGGCACGCCGGCTGGCATCGGCCCGCTGCAGTCGGGCGATGTGGTGGAGGTCGAGATCGAGGGCATCGGCACACTTCGCAACCGCGTTTCGTAACCCCTTGAACCGGCGGGAGAAGCAGCACTGATGACCGGGGAAGGGATCCTGGCCCTGCTGCGACTGCGATTTCGTCTTCTCAGCAGCCTGCCTCCATCGACGTATGTCGTCGGTGGTGCCGTGCGCGATCTTCTGGCAGGCGCCGTCCCCGGCGATCTGGACATCGCCACGGCCGACGTCGAAGGTCTGGCCAACCTCCTGGCCCGGCGGGCCGGCGGCCACCCCATACGCCTGGGCCGCAACGAACTGACGGCGATCCGCATCGTCGACGCCAGCCGGATCTACGACCTGACTCCCCTGGCCGGCCAGAGCATCGAGAGCGATCTCCTGCGGCGTGACTTCGCCATGAACGCCATCGCCATCGACTGCGCCACAGGCGTGCTGCTCGATCCATTTGACGGCCGGCGAGCGCTCGAGGAGAGGCGTCTGACGCTGGTGCGCGAATCGAACCTGGCCGATGATCCGCTGCGGGTCATCAAGGCCGTGCGGATGGCGGTGCGGTATCAGTTGTCGATCGACGAGATGACCGCCGGTGCGCTCCGGCGCCACACTCCGGAATTAGTCGGGGTAGCCGTCGAACGGGTCCACGACGAACTGATGGCCATCCTCAGTGAGCCCGATCTCACCCGCGGCATCGAGCTCATGCGGCTACTCGACCTCGACCAGGTCGTCTTCGGGCGGGTGCTCGATCCCACTCCCTTCAGGAACATCGCGGGGGTGGCCTTTCAGAGCAGCGCCGCTCTGGCCTTGATCCATTGGACCTCGAGCGATGCGGAACTGCATGGCCAGGCGCGCCGCTGGCGCTGGAGCATCGCAGAGGAGCGTCGGGTCTCCGCTCTGGTGAAGCGAGCGCGTTGCCTGGTGGAAGGGGAAAATGTTGCCATCGCCGTTCATGACCTGGGGCCGGAGCTGACACCCTCGCTCGCTCCGCTGCTGGTCGCCCTGGGTGAGCGGCCGGCCGCAGCCGCAGTCGACGCGATTTTGAGAACGCGAGGCCCGGAAATTCTCGCAATGCAACCGCTGCTGGCCGGCGACCAGATCGTCCGGTTGACAGGCCTTCCGGCCGGACCCCCGATCGGCCTTGCCAGAAGAGCTCTTCTCGAAGCACAGCTGAGAGGGGAGGTGTCGACGGCGCAGGAAGCGCAGATGTTCATTAGGTCATTTCGACCGTAGGGAAACGTCCCGGCGGCCGCCCGTGAATGTGGCTTATGGAGTAGAGCGGGGCGAGCCGAAAGCTCTCGACCCGATTACTTCGTCAATTGGATGTGGATCTCGCCGATGCTCAGGTCGACCGTGAACGACGACTTGCCGCCCTCATTGATGTAGTGCGTCTTTCCCGCAAAGAGGCCTTCGCGGTCGAACGTACGGTCGCCCACATTCGTGTGCACCTCTCCTACGGTCGTACCGGCCGTCAGCTCGCGAACGTTCGCTTTGGGCGTCCGGATGTGCACTTCGCCGACGTGCATCTGGATGTCCACGTTTCCGAATGCGCCGTCCAGACGCAGCTCACCCACTTTCTGCTCGACTGTCACGTCGACACCCGGAGGGATGTCGATGGCCACTTCGAACTTCGTATGCCCGGAAGCCCAGGAGCCGGCGCCTGTTGAAAAGCGGCGGCGGATGAAGGCCTCGTCGCCGCGTACCTCGATCTCCACGCTCGAAGAATCGACTGCGCGCTGGCGCGAATCCCGCTCCTGAGGTCCGTCATACTCGCGGCGCGCTTGGCCACGGACCGCGATGCTGTCCGACGCCCCATTCCGGATCTGCAGAACTCCGATCGGGATCTCGATGGTCACGCTTCGAACCCGGGCTCGGGGCACGACGGAGCGGAACTCGTGCGTCACTTCTCGATTTGCGAACGCCGATACCGCCGACATCGCGACAATTGCCGTCACAGCGAGGGTCCGGAAACCAAATGCCGATCTCATGTTCGGTTTAAACGGATCAGAGGCCAAAAGGTTTGCCACAGACCGCGCCGGCCATCAGTCCGCATGGTCCACTCCAATCGTGGAACAATGTGGAACATCGCGTGCGCATTCGCATTTCTTTATAAAAAACGCTTGACAATATTGTTTATTCATCCGATATTACATTCATCAAAATGATGATCTCCAGAAGCTGGATTAAACGCACAGTGGATGTTGAAGGTCATCAGGAGTTGTTTCTTCGCTCCTCCCACCAAGGCTTCAGTCTGTCGGAGAGATCCGGCGTTATTTGCCAAGTAGGCGCGACCGTGAGGTCCCGTACGGCATGAAAGGTGGTGAGCATTCATGGCTACGAAGAAGGCCGCAGCTAAGTCGTCTAAGAAAACAACCAAGAAGTCGTCGAAGAAGAAGTAACTGATTCATTTGAGTTTTGGGGAGTCGTACGCGAGGGGCCGCAAGGCTCCTCGTTTTTTTTCGCCGCTGACCGCCAGAGAACGCGCCTTTCGGGCTACTCACCGATGGATCGATGCGCCGGCCAGACCGCGCGCCGGTAGGCCGCCAGCGTCAGTTCGGCGCAGCGTCTCCATGTGAACGACGCGGCACGAACCCGACCGCGTGCGATAAGCCCTTCGCGCAATTCGTGATCATCGAGGGCCCGTTCGATTCCTTTGGCGATCGACTCGACCGACAGGGGATCGACTTCAATCGCCGCTCCCGCCGTCACTTCAATCAGCGCCGGAATCTTCGACACCACTACGGGTATCCCGGACGCCATCGCTTCCAGCGGCGGAAGTCCGAAGCCCTCCTCGAGACTGGGCTGAACGATGCAGCCGGCAGATCGATAGAGCGCCGCCAGGTCGTCGTCGCTGACCCGCCCGGTCAATGTGACCGCGTCTCCATCGCCGAATCGCGCGAACGATCCTCCGGTCAGGACCAGCCGGTGACCGTGGTGACCGGCTCGCACCAGCTGCCATGCATCCACCAGCCTCTCGACGTTCTTGTGCGGTTTGTCGTTGCCGACGAAGAGGACGAACCGGCCGCGCTCCAGCCGCCATTTTGACAGGATCGCTGAGTCGCTTGAGAGCGCACCCGCGAAGAATCGCTCGTCGATTCCGTTCGGAGTGACGGTGATCGCGGGGGCCGCGTCCGGGTAGAGGGCGGCGAGCTCCGCGCGCACCGCTGCACTGACGGTCAGAATGCCGCGCGCTCTTCTGACCGAACGCCGGATCATCCACTGCGCGTACTTCCTGGCGGCGGGATTGGCCACCGGTTGATGAAGATGGATCAGATCGTGGATCGTCACGATCGTGGGGCAGCGGGTGAACGGCGTGACGTAGTGAGGAGCGTGAAAAAGGTCGGCCCGGGCCCGCCGGATTGCGCTTCCGACTGCGAAGAGCTCGTGGAGCGAGTAGTGCGCCGAATCGACATGGACGACCGTCAGATTCTTCGCCCGAGGAACGAGTGCCTCCGATTCCGGCAGGGTGAAGACGATCAACTCATCCTGGAAATCGATCGTTGTCAGTCCGCCGAGGAGCCCGCGGATGTAAGTCCCGATGCCGAAGTCGGCGATCTTCCGTCCGTCGATTGCGATGCGCATCCGGCTAGCCTTTCCCCGCAGCGCGGACCAGCAGCTCGGTCATGAGAGCTGCGCTTCGATCCCAACTGAAGCGAGCGGCACGCTGGAGGCCCCGCTCGCGCAATTCGAGGCGAAGAGGGTCGCTCTCGCGAATCCGTTCGATGGCCCCGGCCAGAGCCTGTCGATCTCCAGCGTCGACCAGGAGAGCCGCCTCACCCACAACTTCCGGAATGGCGCCGGCGCGGGTGGTCACGACCGGCGTTCCGCAGGCCATCGCTTCGAGGGGCGGCAGGCCGAAACCCTCATAGCGCGAGGGGTAGACGAACATGAGCGCGTTTCTATAGAGCTCGCGGAGCACGCCCCGTCCGGCGAAACCGATGTGATGGATGCCTGGATCTGCTTCCATCTCGCGGATGAATCGCGTGGTCCGCCAGCCGCGGTCTCCACAGACGATCAGTTGCGGTCGCGGGAAGCGGAGAGCGGACCAGGCTGCGACGAGATCGG
>JADGNX010000276.1 GCA_017883265.1 Thermoanaerobaculia bacterium | reverse complement strand
AAACCAGAAACCAGAAACCAGAAACCAGAAACCAGAAACCAGAAACCAGAAACCAGAAACCAGAAACCAGAAACCAGAAACCAGAAACCAGAAACCAGAGGGCATGAAAGTGACCTTTCGATTTTCCAACCTCCGCGCGCGATCATCTGCAAGGAACAGAGCGATCGACGAGCTTCACTTCTAGTTTCTAGTTTCTGGTTTCTGGTTTGCGAGCCGCATGAGGATCTCTTCACCCGTGGCCGGCGCATCGAGCTTGCCGTCGGAAACAAACGACAGCGCGTTCTTGATGGCGCACCAGACCGAGATGGCCAGGAGAAGTGGCGGCTCGCCTACCGCCTTGCTGGCGGCGACGTTGACGACATTGGTCGCATTGTCGATCCAGTCGACGTTGAAAACCTCCGGGACGTCCTGAATGTTCGGGATCTTGTAGGTCGTCGGTGAGTGCGTCAGCAGCATGCCGCTTTCGGCGTAACGGAGCTCCTCGTTTGTCAACCATCCCATTCCCTGAATGAAGCCGCCGGTGATCTGGCCGCGATCGATGCCGGGGTTGATCGACCTGCCGATGTCCATGAGGATGTCCGAGCGGAGCACGCGCATCATGCCGGTGAAGCGATCGATCAGCACCTCGGACGCCGCGCATCCTTTGGTGAAGTATCGAAACGGTGTTCCAACGTACGCGACCGGATCCCACTCCAGTCCCCGGGTGGCGAAGAATCCTCGCTCACCGAGCGACACGCGCTGCAAATGGCAGATCTTCACCAGCTCCCGGAACTTCAGCTTCCGACCTGCGGAGCGCCGGTCGTAGACCTGGCCCTCGGCGAAAACGATGTCTGCGGTGGACGCGGTCAGCTCTCCTTCGGAGGCGGCGGCCAGATGGCCGGCCGCCACTTCGGTCATCCGGGTCCGGATTCGCCGCGCTGCGTCGACGGCCGCGCCGCCATTCAGGTCGGCGGCGCTCGAAGCGGCCGTGGCCGACGTGTTGTTGTTCTTCTCCGTGGAGGTGATCATGACCAGGACCGTGGAGGCGTCGACTCCCAGCTCGTCGGCCACGAGCTGCCCGATCTTCGTATTGACGCCCTGACCCATCTCGGTGGCTCCGGTCGACACCTGCACGCTGCCGTCGAGATAGACGTTCACCAGGGCGTTGGCCTGATTGAGGAACTTGGTGTTGAACGAGATGCCGAACTTGACAGCCGTGAGCGCGATCCCTTTCAGGTGCGTCTTCGATTCACGATTGAATCGCGCTACTTCCGCACGGCGGGCGTAGTACTCGGAGCGTTCGGCGCACTCGGTGAAAAGACGCGGCAGGGTGTTGTTCGTCACCGGCTGACCGTAAGGCGTCACGTTCCTGTCGTCGACGCCGTAGCAGTTCTTCATCCGGATCTCGAGCGGATCGCGGCCGAGACGAAGAGCGATCTCCTCGATGATGTTCTCGATCGTGGCTACGCCCTGCGGTCCGCCGAAGCCGCGGAATGCGGTGTTCGGCGGGAAGTTGGTCCGGCAGACGGTGCCGGTGATCTCCATGTTCGGGATGAAGTAGGCGTTGTCGGCGTGCGTCATGGCCCGACCCATCACCGAAGTCGAGAGATCGGCGTAGGCGCCACCGTCGGAGAAGAAATCGATCGCCGCGGCGGTGATGAGGCCATCGCGGGTGAAGGCCACCCGGTAGTCGTTCTGAAAGGGATGGCGGCCGCCGGTGATCTGCATGTCGTCGTCTTTGTTGTAGACGATGCGCGCCGGCCTTCCGGTCTTCAGCGCCACCAGAGCCGCGATGGCGGCGGGATGCGTGGCCTGACACTCCTTCCCTCCGAACGCGCCACCCATCCGTTTCGTCACCACGGTCACTTTGTTGATCGGCAATCCCAGAACGTGAGCGATGACCTCCTGGACTTCGCTGGGATTCTGGGTTGACGAGTGAACGATCAGGGCGTCGTGCTCACCGGGATAGGCGACGGCCGCCTGCGATTCGAGATAGAAGTGATCCTGTCCACCGCATCGCCACTGGCCTTCGAGGATCTCTTCAGCCTCCTGAAACGCCGCAGCCACCTCCCCACGGCGGATGGTTCGACTCTCGCCCAGGTGCCATTGAGCCTTCTTCGCCGCGTCGATCGTGAAAATCGGCTCCAGCTCTTCGATGTCGACCACGATCGCGTTCCTGGCAAGCCGGATCGCTTCGCGCGAGTCAGCCGCGATCACCACGATCGGATGGCCGATGAACAGGACTTCGCGCTCCGCCAGCAAGAGCTCGTCCTGAATGATCGGACCGAAAAGGTTCTGGCCCGGCAGATCCTTGTAGGTGAAGAGGGCGGCTACGCCGGGAATGGCCGCTGCTGCGCTCGTGTCGACCGACCGGATCCGCCCGTGCGCGACCCTGCTCCAGTAGAAATCGACGATCAGTTCGTTCCGGGCGAACGGGAGATCGTCGACATACTTCGACTGGCCAGTGACGTGGCCACGAGCGGAGTCGTGCGGGATATTGCGGCCGACTGAGGGCATGGTCGATCAGTATAAAGGGAGGGCAGCCGGGCTCCCCAGGAAGAGACAGCACAGACAGAAGTGTCTGTGCTACAGAAGCGATGTAGCACAGACACTTCTGTCTGTGCCGTCTTTGCGCTCGTGCCTCTACGCTTCACGCATCTCCCGCCGCGGCTCGAGTCTCTCGTAATAGAACTTGCGGAAGATGTTCTCCGCGAGTTGCAGCCGGAAGTCGCGCGAGCCGCGGACGTCGGAGATCGGGTTGATCTCGCGCCGCGCCAGCTGGCCGGCGCGCTCGAAGAGATCCTGGGTGATGGTCTGGCCTTTCAGGAGCGCCTCGACCGACGGCATACGCAGGACCACGGGACCGACCCCTCCAAGCGCCACGCTTGCCGCGGTGATCGTTCGTGCTGTGGTCTGGAGGCGGATCGCCGCGGTGAATGAGGAGATGTCGAGGTCTTTCCGGCGGCTCACTTTGTATAGCCCCAGAGTCTCTTCGCTGCCGGAAGGGGGGAGGGGCACGAGGATGCGGGTGATGATCTCGTCGGGCTCGAGGTCGAGCTGCTTGTACCCGCGATAGAAAGCGTTGATCGGCACGACGCGCGTGCCGGAGCGGCCGGTCAGCTCCAGGCGCGCTTCCATGACGAAGAGGAACGGCAGGGTATCGGCGATGGGCGACCCATTTGCGATGTTGCCGGCGAGCGTTCCCGCGTTCCTGATCTGCGGAGAGCCGAAGATACCGAGGATGTTCGCCAGCTCTGCCAGATGACCGTGGGCGGGCGAGAAGACACTTCCTGCGTGCAACCGGATCGCCGTCTCCAGGGCAGCGAGCGTCGCCGTTCCGCCGACTGACAGCATCTCCGCATCGATGCGAACCTCGTCCAGGCCCTTGATGCCGTTCAGAGACATGAGAAGCGGAGGCCGCAGTCCGCGCTTGTTGGCCTGAACGCCGAGGTCGGTTCCCCCCTGCAGAATGATGACTGGCGCCCGCTCGCTGCGGATCCCGATCGCTTGCTCCATGGTTACTGGGGCTGAGAGAGTCCGTTCGCCATGTTCGATGGTGAGAGAGTCGCGGCAATGTGCGCCGATGGTCTCGAGCATTGGCGCGGATGGGTAGAGATCGCGTGCCCGCATCATCCGCGAGCCATCGACCGCCAGCGCCGCCTTGATGATCGGTTCGTAGCCGGTGCAGCGGCATAGATTGCCGGTCAGGCCGTCGCGAACCTCCTGCTCGCTCAATCGATCGCGCGTCTCGAAGAGGGCCGACATGGCGACGACGAATCCGGGCGTGCAGTAGCCGCACTGGGCTCCGTGACAGCTCACCATGGCCTGCTGGACCGCGTTCAGCTCCCGCGGCGGAGCCAGTCCCTCCACCGTGACAACGCTCGTTCCGTCGAGTTGACCGACGATCTGGATGCAGGAGTTGACCGCGCGGTACGTGAGCTCCTTCCCGCTGCTGTCGGGTCGCCCGACGAGAACCGTGCAGGCGCCGCAGTCTCCCTCTTCACAAACGATCTTCGTGCCGGTCTGGCCAAGGGTGTACCGCAAATAGTTCGACAGCGTGTCGAACGCCTCGGCGCCGGCCACGCGATGTTCCTTGCCGTTGATGAAGAGGAGTGCCTGGTTTCTCACATTCAGAGCTTTGCGATACCGCTGTAGGTCTCGGGACGCCGGTCGCGGAAGAACTGCCAGGTGTTCCTCACTTCGCGTATCTGATCGAGGTCGAGCTCGGCCGTGATGAGAGCATCCTTGTCGCGCACGGCGGTGGCCAGGAATTGCCCGCGCGGGTTGCAGAAATAGCTCTGGCCATAGAACTCGCCGATGTTCCAGGGAGCCTCGTAACCGACCCGGTTGATCGCCGCGATGAAGTAACCGTTCGCCACAGCGTGTGCCGGCTGCTCGAGCTTCCAGAGATATTCCGAGAGGCCAGCCACGGTCGCCGACGGATTGAATACGATCTCCGCGCCGTTGAGACCGAGCTCTCTGGCGCCTTCGGGGAAGTGCCGGTCGTAGCAGATATAGACGCCGACCCTGGCGTACCTGGTCTCGAAAACCGGATAGCCGAGGTTGCCTGGCTTGAAGTAGAACTTCTCCCAGAATCCCGGTGCGGTGTGCGGGATGTGGTTCTTGCGGTACTTGCCGAGATACCTGCCGTCGGCATCGATGACGGCGGCCGTGTTGTAGTAGATGCCGGTGCCTTCTTCCTCGTACAGAGGGACGATGATGACCATCTGATAGCGTTTCGCGTACTCCTGCATCAGCTTCGTGGTCGGTCCATTGGGGATGGCCTCTACGGCGTCATACCAGCGCTTGTTCTGCTCGGCGCAGAAGTAGGGGCCGGTGAAGATCTCCTGCATGCAGAGGATCTGGACTCCCTGTTGTCCGGCCTGGTCGATGTAGCCGAGGTGCTTCTCGATGTTGGCCTCGCGGATGGTCTCGATCTTCTCGTCGGTTCCGCATGCGTTGGTGGCCTGAATGAGGCCGCATTTGACGATTCGTGGCATCGGGGCTCCCTGTGGATTGAACTGAATATTGTACGGCGGAAGGGGGTGCCTATGTGCTACACAACCCGCTCGCTACGCCG
>JADGNX010000275.1 GCA_017883265.1 Thermoanaerobaculia bacterium | reverse complement strand
GACCCGCCTTTGTCCAGGAGAGCCCGCCGTCATCGGAGCGCTCGGAACCGAAAACGGCCGACGCATACAACCTGTCAGTTACGACGGGATCGACCGCCAGCCCTTCCACGCAGAGACCGAATGGGTCCAGCCCTTGATTCGAAACCGTCCATGTGGTGCCACCATCCGTCGACTTGATGATGCCTGGCTGCTGTCCAAACTGCAGGGCATATGTTGGATCGGTGCAGCTACTGCCGACATAGATCGTCTCCGGTCTCTTCGGGTCGATCACGACGGCCGAGATATGGACTCCGCTGGGAAGCGGCAGCAGGCGCCACGTCGACGCTCCGTCAGTCGACTTCATGACCTCCGATTCGGTAGCGGCGTAGACAGTGCTCTCGGTCGTCGGATCGATCGCCAGGTGCGTGGGATCGGTGATGGAGCTGGCGAGGGTCCAGTTGACGCCGCCGTCGCTGCTTCGGAAAACTCCCGCATCGGACACGGCATAGAGCGTCTGCGGATTCGAAGGGGCACTGGCGAGTGCATGAACGGCCCCTCCCATCGGTCCGTGCGTGGTCCACGGGAGCGAGTCAGCAGTCAGCGGGGCGGCAAGGAGCAGAATGAAAACCAGAGACTTCATGCCCCGCAGAATGACATTATCAACATAACTATTCCGTAATCTCCGGAGGGGCTGAATAGGCGTCGAACTGGACGCTGGCTCATGACCCATAGCCTCCCCGACACCGTCATCGTCTGACAAACCTGGTTGTGACGAAGCCGGTTGGATTCGAATCTACAAGCGGTGGAAAATTGTGGACCATTGTGGATAAAAGTGGTACCTTGGCCGTTCATTCGGGGAAAAAGGACAGGGACCGAGCGCCGTGGATGTCAACGTTCTCATGGGCCATGCGCCCGCGAAGGTCGACGACAAGGGCCGCCTCAAAGTCCCCACCGGCTTCCGGCGGATCATTGAAGAGAAATACGGTCTCGACTGCTTCATCACTTCGTTCGAAGGGGAGCGCGCGATGATCTTTCCGCTGGCAGTCTGGTATGACCTCCAGGCGCGGCTGGCGAAGGTCCCCTCCACGTCCCAGGCCAAGGCGAAGTTTCTCGAGCGGGTCAACTACTTCGGCCAGATCGGCACCATCGACGCTCAGGGCCGGCTCCTGGTCCCTTCGATCCTTCGCTCGGTTGCCGGCATCGCAGGGGACGTCGTCGTCATCGGGAATCAAGACCATCTCATCGTCTGGAACGAGGAGCGAATCGGACGGCGGATGACCGACGAGCCGATGACTCCCGACGATTACAAGGAGCTCGAGCTGCACGGCGTCTAGGAAAAGCAGGAAGCAGAAGGCAGAAGGCAGAAGGCGAAAGCAGAAGCAGAAGCAGAAAGGTGGACATGAATCGGTTGCGGGCTCTTCATCGCGCTCTCCCGACGGAGAGCCCGGAACTTCGATTCCATGCATCAGTCAGTTCTTTCCAGTGAGGTCGTCCGTTACCTCCGGCCGGTGCCGGCAGACGGGACGATCGTCGACGCCACAGTCGGTCTGGGCGGTCATGCCGTGGCGCTGCTTCGCCAGTATCCGGAAGCGCGCCTCCTCGGGATCGACCGCGACGAGGAAGCGTTGTCGATCGCTCGGGAGAGGCTGGCGCCGTTCGCAGGCCGGGTGTCGCTCGTTGAAGGGCGTCACGAATCGCTCATTGACATTCTGAAGCAGCAACAGGTGGTGACGCTGGCAGGTCTCCTTGCGGACCTGGGCGTCTCGTCTCTGCAGCTCGACGACGCCCGGCGCGGTTTCTCATTCCGCTTCGACGCGCCGCTCGATATGAGGATGGGACGTGCCGACCGGAAGGCATCCGAGCTGGTGAATACGATGGACGCACTGGAGCTCGAAACGATCCTTCGTCAATTCGGGGAGGAGCCGATGGCGCGCCGCATTGCGCGGGCCATCGTAGCCAGCCGGTCAGCGGGGCCGATCGAGACAACCGCGCAGCTGGCGGACATCGTCCGGAGCGTGAAGCATGCGAAGTTCGGCGACATCGACCCGGCCACCCTGACTTTTCAGGCTCTCCGAATCGCCGCGAACGAGGAGCTGGTCGGGTTGGATCGATTCATCGACGATGCCGTGTCGGTCCTCGAGCCGGGGGCCAGAGTGGCCATCATCGCGTTCCATTCGCTCGAGGACAGGATCGTCAAGCGGGCCTTTCGGAGGCTCGAAGGGGAGTGTACCTGCCCGCCGAATCTTCCGATCTGCGCCTGCGGTGCGACCACGATCGTGACGGCGCTGACGCACCGGCCTCTTGTTGCTTCGGACCATGAAATTGCAGCAAATCCGCGGGCTCGCAGCGCGAAGCTGCGAGTGGCGGAAAAGGTCGGTTGGGAGGAGACGTCGAGCAGCGAGTTTTGACACCGACCGGGCGGTCGATGTCAATGCCCGAGCTCGAGGCTCGAGGGAGGGGAGTCAAGAAGCAAGGGTGAAGGTTGGGGAAGGGTTGGGTGTGTGTGCGGTGGTCGGATCCCGGGAGGGGTGGCGCGTGGGGGGTGGGTGCGTGGGGATGGTTTCGACGGCCGTGCTTGTAGGCAGATCTTCACCCTTGTTTCTTGATTCCACGCGGCCATGTACGCGCAGAAGAAGACCATCGAAAACAGCCACATCGTGCGGGAGCGCGACCGTCAACGGTTTCGCGAGCTTCTCGCTGTCCTCTCGCTCGGCATCCCGATCGGGCTGTTCCTATTGCTGTTCACCTGGCAGAACCTCGAGGTCATTCGTCTCGGTCACGAAGCGACCCGGCTGCAGAAGAGCCGGAAAGAGCTGATCGACTCCAACAAATCGCTGCAGCTCGATTTCGACCGGCTGACCGCTCTCAACACGGTTGAGGAGAAGGCCTCCGCGCTCGGTCTTGCTCCCGCCGATCCCGCGGCCATCGTTCTGGTGGAAGGCCCACCCGAGCGCGACAGCGAGATAGTCCCGTCCCCGGACGCTCTTCATACGGACGCGGCGACACCAGTCTCCGTCCGTAGTGAGGGGGCAGAGCGCGCGGGCGCTCCGGCGGGGACTGTTCGATGACACTGTCCCGACGCCGGACCATCCTGCTTTCCGCTTTTCTGGCTGCCTGGGGCATCGTCGTCATCGGACGCCTGGTTCAGATCCAGATCGTCCGGCACGCCGACTACGTGGAGCGTGCGCGCCGGCAGCAGGAGCGCACCATCGCATTGAGTCCTACCCGCGGGTCGATTCTCGACTCGCGCGGACGGGTTCTCGCGGAGAGTGTCTCGGCCGATTCGGTCTATGCCGACCCTCAGGTCATCAGTGACCCGGCCCGGGTGGCGAAGCGCATCGCCGCGGTCGCCGAGCTTGGTCTGTCCGAAAGGCAGGTCGAGCGGCTCCTGCGGGAGGATGGCGGTTTCGTCTGGATAGCGCGGCGGATAGCACCAGGGGCCTCGGCCGCACTGCGGAGGATGTCGATTCCCGGGATCTACTTTCTCGAGGAGCATCGACGCTCGTATCCCCGCGGTGTCCTGGCCTCGAGTGTGATCGGGTACGTCGGCTCCGACGGTGAGGGGCTATCCGGCGTCGAGCACTCGCTCAATCGTTTCATCCGCGGCAGGGCCGGCAAGGTGACCGTACTTCGCGATGCCCGCCGGGCGACGTATCTGGTGGGTGGGGAAGGAGCCAACCGCGCGGTCGATGGCGACTCGGTCGTCCTGACCATCGACGAGGTCGTTCAGTACATCGCCGAGCGCGCTCTGCAGAGGGCGGTCGATCGTTTTCGGGCCACTGGCGCAACCGCCATCGTCATGGACCCGGCCGACGGTGCCATTCTGGCGCTGGCCTCGTTTCCGACTTTCGATCCGAATCACTACCGCGATTATCCGCCATCGCAGTGGAAGAACCGCGCGGTACAGGATCTCTACGAGCCGGGATCGACGTTCAAGATCGTGACGGCATCGGCCGGACTGGAGGAAGGAATCGTCACCCCCTCGCAGATCGTCGACTGCGGCATGGGGAAGATCTCGTTCGGCAACATCGACATCCACGAGCATGGCGGGAACCACTACGGAATGATGACGTTCGAAGATGTGATGGTGCACTCCTCGAACGTCGGCGCGGCCAGGGTCGGTCTCGCACTGGGCCCCGAGCGCTTCTATCGTTACATCCATCGTTTCGGCTTCGGCCAGCGTACCGGAGTGCAATTGCCGGGAGAGGGAGTGGGAATGCTGCGACGGGCAGAGAAGTGGTCCGCCCTGACCAACGCCGAAGTCTCGATGGGTCAGGAGATCGCGGTCACTCCGCTGCAGATCGCGAGGGCCGTGGCCACCGTGGCCAACGGTGGATTGCGCGTCGATCCCCGAATCGTCGACCGCGTGGTCGACTCCGGCGGTGCCGTCGTTTATCGCCCTCCGGCGCAAGCCCCGGTGCGGGTCATTTCGGAAAAGACGGCCGCCGTTCTCAACGAGATCCTCAAGCAGGTCGTATCGAGGGGAACGGGTCAGGCTGCTTCCCTCGCCGAGCAGGTCGTGGCGGGGAAGACCGGAACCGCGCAGAAGCCGGTGCGTGGCGGCTACTCGCCTGACAAGTTCATCGCCTCGTTTGCCGGGTACGTCCCTGCCGACCGGCCACGGCTGGTGATGGTCGTCGTGGTGGATGAACCGAAGGGCTCGCAGTACGGTGGGACGGTGGCCGCTCCGATTTTCCACGAGATCGCCGAATCAGTGCTTCGCTATCTCGGCGTGGCTCCGTCGCTGCCTGCTCGCACCGTCCGTCTGGGCCAGCCGATGTTGGCGACATTCTCGCAAAGATTCTCTTCCGGAATCGACACGACAGCAGCGACGGTTGAAGCCCGGACGGGCACCCCGGATCTCCGTGGCCTGGATGCCCGTATGGCGATCTCGGCCGCTACGAGGCGTGGCCTGAGCGTCCGCACCGTCGGCACTGGCCTCGTCGGCTCCCAATCTCCGGCTCCAGGTGATCTCGTGCCTGCAAACCATCAGATGGTCCTCACCCTCTCACCGCGCGTCGAGGCGACGCGATGAAGCTCTGGCAACTGCTCTCCGCCGTCGAGGTCGCGGAGATCCGCGGCGA
>JADGNX010000056.1 GCA_017883265.1 Thermoanaerobaculia bacterium | reverse complement strand
GGGTGCAAAGCAACGTTGAAGCTGGCCTGAGAGCACCGGCGATCAGGATCAGGATCGGTGACCAGCAGAACCTGCTGGTCACCGTTGGACTGAGAGTCTGTCTTACACCGCCGGTTGCGTGCTCTTCGGCTGAATGAGGGAATTGTTGACGTCGATCTTCGAGCTCTTGCGGAGACGTTCGAGGAGCACGGCCCGCAGCGTCTGCGCTTCGCGCTGCCGGAGCGAGTCGGTGTAGGCCGACTTGTTTTCGTCGAGCATCTTCTGGTCGACCTTGTGCTGGTCGATGACCTGGAATGCCACGGCGCCGTCTCCCACCAGGACCGGCCCCTTCAATTCGCCCGGCTTCGCCGCGAGCGCGGCGTCGGCCAATGCCTGCGTGTCGCCGTTGATGCCGTTGATGGTCCCGGCAGACGTCACGGTGGCATCGCCCCCCGTCAGACCGAGTTTGGCCGCCAGTGCATCGATGGTGGGCGCCGGCATGGCCCTGGCCATCGTGTCTCGGGCCAGGTCGCGTGCGCGATCCATTTTGGCGTCGAGCTCGACCCGGTCGCGGATCTCGGCCAGAGGTGAAATGCCCGCAGGCCGGATTGCCAGGAGATACGGGATGGCCGGGCCGCGCTGCGTGCCGATGACATCGCCGACATCGCCCTGCTTCGCGGCGAAGGCCCATCCCGCCAGCACCGGGTTGTGTCCCAGGCCAGCGATCGGGTCGCTCTTGCTGAACCACTGGGTATCGTTCGACGACACCTTGTCGTTGGCGAAAGCGGTGAACTGCTCGGGGGAAGTCGGCTTCTTCTGATCCATCAGAGCCCGGGCACGGGTGATCGCTTCGCGAGCCTGATCTTTCCCGTTCTGTTCCACGATCTGCGAGCGGATCTGATCCTTGACGTCCTCAAACGGCTTATAGCCGGCGGGACGCTTCTCCACGACCTTGATGATGTGGTAGCCGTAGCTCGTCTTCACGAGGTCGGAGAGCTGGCCGATGGGGAGGGAGAACGCGGGATTGGCGAACTCCGGAACGAGCTGTTCGCGGGTGAGGAAGCCGAGATCGCCGCCGCGGGTGGCCGACCCGGGATCGTCGGAGCTCTTCTTCGCCAGCGTGGCGAAATCAGCGCCCCCGCGCAGCTGGTTGAGCAGCCCTTGAGCCTTCGATTTTGCTGCGGCGTCCTCTGCCGGGGTGGCTGTCTGTGCCAGCTTGACGAGGATGTGATCGGCGCGGACCGACTCACCACTCTTCCAATTCTCCCTGGTGGCGTCATAGCGAGCCCGCAACTCGGTGTCGGACGGATTCATCATCCCTCTGATCCGCGCCAGGTCGGCGATCAGGTATTTCACATCGCGCTGCTCGGCGTGCGAATAGCGCGCGATGTTCTTCTTGTAGAAAGCGTCGACCTCGGCCGGGGTAACAGTGACGCTGGCGATCATCTTGGTCGACGGGTAGAGGACGAAATGAATTCTGCTGTTCTCGGTGACGCGCCGATACTCTTCTGCGGCCGCCTTCGGGGAGATGACGATCGAGTTGACCAGGGCGCTCTCCATCTTCCCGCGCGTAATCTCCCGGGCCAGATCGCTCTCGAACTCGGCCGGGCTGCCGAAGCCGAGGGTTCCGGTCACATAGCGGTTGTAGAGATCCCAGCCGATGAATTTGCCGTCGGGATTGAAGGCCGGAAGCTCGAGGATGCGCCGGCGTACCTCGTCCGGCGTGGCAGCCAGGTGAAGCTTCTTGGCCTGCTGCAGCATGAGCGCTTCATCGACGAGCGAATCCATGACCTGCTTCTTGAGGCCCATGGTGTCCATCATCGCCTCGGTGATGTTCTGGCGAGTCATCTGCTCGTAGTTTTTCTGCGTGTAGTAGAGCGCGCGCTCGTACTGGCGGAGGGAGATGGTCTGACCATTGACCCGGGCCGCATATGACGTCGAAGGGGCCTGCGAGCTGTCTCCGCCGCCGCCTCCCCACTGGGCAAAGATGAACAGGATGAAGATCGCCACGATCACGATCAGGATCCATTTGAGATGTTCGAAGCTTTCGCGCATCACCTTGAGCATGAAGAAAGGCCTCCGAGCCGGCATCCGGCTGCATTTTCCAATTGAGATTCCGGGATTGCCTCGCGCGACTGGACGAAGTCGGGCCTGCGCAGGTATCGGAAAAAACGCGCCAGTTTACTGAATCCTTCCCTCCCTTGGCAAACTGCGGCGCCGGGAATCGTTGCCGTGCTCTAAATTGATGTGCTATAACCAGTTGCCCATCATTGGTCGCATTCTGGTTGTAGACTCGCCCTTCGTTCATGGCAAAGAAGAAAGCAGCAGTCGGCGCTGATATCGACTGGTATTTGATCTCAATCGACCGCCTGAAGAAATTCGGGGCGGTGGTCCTCCTCCTTATCCTCGCCGCCGGAGGGGTCATTTATTACCTCCAACTCCGGCAGAATCCGCGTCGTCGTGCCGAATCCGAGATCGCCAACGCCAGGAGCGCTCTCAATTCCCTGGCGGCCTCCAAGGACTTCAACAAATACCGACAGGAATTCGGCCGGTCGCAGAAGAAGCTCGACGAGGCGACGGCGCTCCTGACGGAAACCAAGTATCCCGAGTCCGAGAGCGCTGCGGTCGACGCCCAGACCATCGCCAAGACGGCCCTTGCCACGCAGCCGGCCAACGAGAGCGATGCGCAGTTCCTGACGGTCGAGGGAGATGTGCAGTTCCAGAAGTCGGCCACCAACGACTGGCGCAAGGCCGATGTTCGCTCTCCTCTGTTCAACGGTGACTGGGTCAAGACTGCCGAGGACGCTTCGGCCGAGCTCGTTTTCTCGAACGGGTCGCTTTACACCATCGGGCAGAGCGCGCTCCTTGAGATTTACTCCACGGTCAACCCGACCACCAGCAAGAAGCAGAACAGCGTGCAGATGCAGGTCGGGTCCGTGGAGATCGCCACAACCGACGATATCTCGACCGTCCGCACTCCCGGCAGCCAGATCGTCGTCGACAGCGAATCGACCACTCAGGTCGGCATCGACCGCGCTCAAAAGAGCACCAGCGTCATAGCCCTCAAGGGGACAGCGTCCGTGGCACCGGCGGCCGGTGGGGTGGCGGTCAAGCTCAACAGCGGTGAGGTGATCAGCGCGACGAGGGACGGGGGGCTCTCCGCGGTCCGCAAGGCCATCCTCCCACCCGCTCTACTCTCGCCCTCGGAGAACTCGGTATTCCAGGTGACGACCAACTCCAGGGTCGAGTTCAGCTGGGCGCCGACCCCCGGAGCCTCGCAATACCAGCTGCAGGTGTCGCGCTCACGTCTCTTCGCCACGCTGGAGATCAATGCGCGCCGCCCTCGAACCACGGCCCTGGCCCGAGTGTCCTCGGAAGGCTCCTTCTACTGGCGCATCGCTTCAGTCAGCGTCGACGGGGAGCTCGGACCCTTCTCGCAATTCCGGCGGTTCCGCGTGGCGGGCGTCGGAACGGCCCAGCAAAACGACACGAGCGACAAGACGCCACCCGCGCTGGTGGTCAAGAAACCGTTCAACATCGGCGGCCAGTTCTACATGATCGAAGGAAAAACCGACCCTGGAGCCACGGTATTCATCAATGACGAAGAGGTGGATGTGGAGTCCGACGGCACGTTCAAGAAGCTGGTGAGCTTCGATAAGGTCGGGCGAAACGCTGTGGTGGTGAAAGCGGTCAGCCCGGCCGGGATCCAGTCCATCCAATCGGAAACTGTCTTCGTCGAAGAGTAGCGGGTCGAATCGTGCAGAGTGGACCACGATGCAGCCCTTTATAACCCTCGGAAAACTCGCGCATTTCGCGGCAAGGCTTTTGCAGCCGGCAACCCCCGGCCCTTACCTTCCAGACAAAGGAAATCTGAATCAATGGCTGTGAAATCACTCCTGTCGATGTTCTCGAATGATCTGGCGATCGATCTGGGAACTGCTAACACTCTCGTTTACGCCAAGAACAAAGGCATTGTCGTCCGCGAACCGTCGATCGTCGCCGTGAACAAGGTGACGGGAAACGTCGAGGCCGTCGGTAAGGAAGCCAAGGAGATGCTCGGGCGGACGCCCGGCAACATCGTCGCCATCCGCCCGATGAAGGATGGGGTCATCGCGGACTTCGAAGTGACCGAGAAGATGATCAAGTACTTCATCGAGAAGGCTCACGGACGGCGCTTTCTGGTCAAGCCGAGAATCGTCATCTCCGTCCCCTCGGAGATCACCCAGGTCGAGAAGCGCGCGGTCAAGGACTCCGCCCTCCGCGCCGGAGCCACAGAGGTTTACCTGATCGAGCAGGCCATGGCGGCGGCCATCGGCGCCGGTCTCCCGATCACCGATCCAACCGGAAACATGATCGTCGACATCGGAGGAGGGACGACCGATGTCGCGGTCATCTCTCTGGCCGGCATCGTCTATTCGCGCTCGGTTCGCGTGGCCGGCAACGAGATGGACGATGCCATCATTCAGTACATCAAGCGCAAGTACAACCTGCTGATCGGCGAGCGGACTGCCGAACAGGTCAAGATGGAGATCGGCTCGGCCTTCCCACTCGACGATGAGATGACCATGGAGATCAAGGGGCGCGATCTGGTGGAAGGGGTTCCCAAGACCCTGGTCGTATCCGATGAAGAGATCCGGGAAGCGCTCTCCGAGACGGTGGCCACGATCGTCGACGCCGTCCGCGTGGCTCTGGAGCGCACGCCGCCTGAGCTTTCGGCCGACATCATGGACAAAGGGATCATCATCGCCGGCGGTGGATCGATGCTCAAGAATCTCGACAAGCGGCTGCGCGAGGAGACAGGTCTGCCGGTAACGCTGGCAGAGGATCCGCTGGCCTGCGTCGCGCTCGGAACCGGGCAGATGCTGACGGACTTCAACCTGCTCCGCAAGATCTCGATCGAGTAGAGATACGGCGCGCATTCCAGCTGCATCCGCAGTCGTCTTCGCTCACACGCACATGGCCCGAAAACTGCTGAAGCCCTCGCCAGACTGATCATGCAAGTTGTCATCGAACGGCGACCAACGCTGCTGCTCATCGTGGTCCTCGGGCTGCTCTTCGTGCTGATGACGTTCAGCAGGAGCACCCGCTACATCGGCGAGACCCGCACGATGTTCGAGCGAACTGTCATGACCGTCTTCTCTCCGGTGCCGAAGGCGGTCAACTGGGCCGGCCAGAGCACGGCCGACATGTACCACGGCTATCTCGACATGAGACGATCCGTGGCCGAGAACCTCGAGCTGCATCATCAAGTCCTGCAACTGACCGAGGAGAACCTCAGGCTGCGCCAGAGTCAGGGCGACCTGGCCCGAATGCGATCGCTTCTCTCCTATTCCGAAGAGCTCCCGACGCCGACCATCATGGCCCAGGTGGTCATGCTCGATACGTCCAGCCGCTTCAAGTCCATCATCATCAATTGCGGCACGGAGGCCGGCGTCGAGGTCAACGATCCGGTAGTCAATGCCAACGGTCTGCTCGGCCGCATCGTGCTGACCACTCATGACATGGCCAAGGTGCAGTTGATCACCGACAGCAACTCCGCGGTCGGATGTCTCATCGAACGGACCCGCCGGCAGGGAGTCGTCCACGGCGACGGCTCTTCCGCGGCGCAGATGGCCGACATTCCGGTGCTGGCCGACGTGGTGGTCGGAGACGTCGTCTCCACCGCCGGGATCGACGGCATCTATCCCAAAGGAATCCCGGTCGGCCGCGTCATCAGGACCGATCAGGGCAAGAGCCTGTTCAAGGCCGTGTGGCTGCTTCCGGCCGTGGACTTCAGCAGCATCGAGTCGGTCATCGTCCTTCACACCAAGAAAATCGCCCCCGAGGTCGTGAGGTACACGCCGTGAGATGGCTCCGATTCATCATTGGTCTCGTGATCGCTCTGACCCTTCATTCGCTGCTCGACAGCTTCTTCCCGAACGCTCTGGCCTTCTTCAACCCCTACGTCATCCTGGTGATCTACTATTCGATGGGCGGAAACCTCCTGGGCGCCATCGTGGCAGGAGTCGTGGCAGGCCTGGTGCAGGATTCTTTTTCCGGAGCGATGTTCGGCCTCCATGCTTTCAGTCTGACTTTCTGTGCGTACGTGGTGGCCTACGTCAACGCCCGCCTGGCCCTGCGGGGCCCGGCAGCATTCGGGGCCTGTCTTCTGGGAGCAGTCGTGGTCAACGAGTTGCTGATCTATGTCCTGGTCAATATCCTGGTCAAACAGCGCATCGAGATGTTCGAGCAGGGGATGATCGTCAAGACCATCTTCACCTGCATCTTCGGAATGCTGGTCTATCTCATGCTCTCGCTATTCCTTCGCGAAGAGCCGATCGAAGCGACTAAACGGCCGGCATACTAGAAGGACATTTGACAATTGATAATGGACAATTGACAACGACCACAACACGGACAGTGGATAGCCCCCATGCGCGTTTATCGAGATGACCAGAAGTTTCTGACGTTCCGAATCAACGTGATGATCTGGACCATGGTTGCCGTCTTCGTTTTTCTGGCGGGATCGTTCTGGTTCGTCCAGGGAGTGCAGGCCGAAAAGTTCCGCAACATGTCGGAATCGAACGCCCTGCGCGAGGTCGTCGTCCCGGCCAAGCGCGGCCTCATCATGGACCGCAATGGCCGGATCCTCGCCGACAACCAGCCCGCCTATGCCCTCTCGCTCGACCGCGTGGTCATGCGGCCGCTGGTCAAGGCTGATCCCGCCCACGAGGGAAGACTGCACCAGTTCCTCTCCCAGACCCTCGGCGTGAGCATGCCTGAGATCCAGGCGCGTTTCGACAAGGGGAAGGTCATTCCTCGAACCCACCCGCTGTCGATGGGCGAGGACCTCACGATCCCGCAGGTGGCATCGATCGAAGCCGAAGCGGTCGAGTTTCCGGAGCTCAACGTCGAGCCGGTGCAACGTCGCAACTACCCTTACGGAACGATGGCCGCGCACGTCATGGGTTACATCGGCGAGGCCACCGAGAAGGATCTGAACCGCGACAAGACGCTGCGCGGCGGTGATCTGCTCGGAAAGAAGGGAGTCGAGCTCGTCTACAACGAGTTCCTTCGCGGCAAGGATGGCGCCGACTACTGGGAATACGACAGTCACGGTCGCCGCCTCGCTGAAATCACCAAGGCCCGCAAAGAGCCGGTGGCAGGCAACAACGTCTACCTGACCATCGACTTCGAGCTGCAGCGCCGGGCCGAGCAGTACTTCAACGAGAATGAACTGGTGGGAGCCGCAGTGGCTCTCGATCCCCGCAACGGGGAAGTGCTGGCCATGATCTCTTCGCCGGCCTTCAATCCCAACGTCTACTCCAAACGCTTTACCCCGGAGACGTGGAAGACCATCGTCTCCAACCCCTTCAAGATCGAGCTGAACCGAGCCATCCAGGGAACTTACTCCCCCGGATCTGTCTTCAAGACCGTCATGTCGATGGCCGGCCTCGTGAATCACGTCATCGACGTGAGCTCGACGGTCGATTGCACGGGCAGCGGCGTCTTCTCCGGGCGCCGGTTCCGCTGCTGGCAGAAGAACGGACACGGCGTTGTGAACGTAGTAACCGCCATCAAAGAGTCCTGCGACGTCTTCTTCTACACGGTCGGGTCACGCCTCGGCGTCGACAAGATCTCCGAGTATGCGCACAAGCTCGGCCTGGGCGAGATCTCGAAGATCGACCTCGACGGCGAAAAGGCCGGTCTCGTTCCGTCGACCCAATGGGCCGCCGAGAGGCAGCATCGGAAGTGGTACCCGAGCGAAACCATCTCCGTCTCCATCGGACAGGGTCCGCTGATTGTCACTCCGCTCCAGATCGCCAACATGATGTCGTCCATCGCCAACGGCGGAACCGTCTTCCGCCCCCACGTCGTTCGCCAGATCGATCAGATCGCGGCCGACGGCAGCGTCACACACCTGCAGGTCGCTCCGAAGATTCTCCACCAGGTCGAGTTGCCAGCCGAAGCAGTGGCGGCCGTGAAGAAGGGTTTGTGGAAAGTGGTCAACGAGGATGGCGGAACCGGCGGCAACGCACGGATCGCCGGCCTCGACATCTGTGGCAAGACCGGCACCGTCCAGGTCATCTCGTACAAGGGTGGATTCGTGAAGACTGAGTTCATGCCGTTCCGTGAGAAGGACCACGGCTGGTTTGCTTCGTTCGCCACATTGCAGAGCCCGCAGATGGTTGTGGTGGTCTTCTCCGAGCATGGCGGCCATGGCGGTGTCGACGGCGCACCTGTGGCCAAGCTGCTCTACGAGGCGAAATACAAGATGCAGCTTCAGACGACGAATCTGAACCTCAACGATCCGGAGACGCTGCAAAAGCTCAAGGAAGGCGCTCTGCCGACGCCGGGCCAGGCGCCGAAGCGACCGCCGGAAGCGACTGCCCCGGGCCTGGGGCACTAATATTCATCAAGCGGCCAGGCTGCTCACAAGACCGCGACGGCGAGGCTCGTTACAGCAGGTTGCGCAGCTCTTTGCCCGGCTTGAAACGAATCGTGTTGCCCGGAGGAATCTTCACTTCGACGCCGGTCTTCGGATTCCGTCCGATTCCTTTCTTGCGCTGCTTGACCTGGAAGACTCCGAATCCGCGGAGCTCGATCCGCTGTCCCCTGGCCAGAGCACTGCGCAATCCCTCGATCACCGTGTCGACCGCCTGCGCTGCCTTGACGCGCGAGATATCGGAGACTTCAGCGACCTTGTTGACGATGTCGGCTTTGATCATTCCGTTCCTCCGGAGAGTCTGTGGATTATAAGGGAGTCCGAGCGGTAGAATCAACCGGGAAGCCTTTGATTCCGCTTCACTTGCGGGGAATTTCTCGATGAGCGAGCGCCACCGGATCGACTACTGGCTCAAGCTGGTCTGCCTCTTCAAACACCGCGGCGACGCCACCGATGCCTGCCGCGGCGGACATGTCAAATTGAATGGCTCCCGTGTCAAACCGTCATCTCCCGTCAGGGAGGGTGACATCGTCGAGCTGGTGATGGGAGAGCGCTATCGCAAGCTCGTCGTCTCCGGGCTTCCCGAAACGTCGATCTCCAAGGAAGTGGCCAGAACGATGTACATCGACGAGACGCCGGTGGTCACTCTGCCACCGCACCAGTCCCTGCCGCGAGAGCGTGGGGCCGGGCGCCCGACGAAGCGAGAGCGACGGGAGATCGTGAAGTTCAAACGGTAGTCGCGCAAGCCAGCACAGACAGAAGTTGTCTGTGCTACAGCGCGCTTCCCTGTAGCCCAGACAAGCCCAGACACTTCTGTCTGTGCTGCTTTTCCGCCCGGACCTCAGGTCACTACACAGCGTCGTTCCGACGTGCGGATCGGTGTCGCCCGCTCAGAACTGACTGAGCACCCGCAGATCGTTCTCGAACAGCGTTCGGATGTTCGGAAGATCGAACTTGAGCATGGCCACCCGGTCGATGCCCATGCCGAAGGCGAACCCGCTCCACTCCTCGGGATCGATGCCGACATTGCGCAGAACTTGCGGGTGCACCATGCCGCATCCGAGGATCTCCATCCAGCCGGTATGGGAGCATGTGCCGCAGCCTTTTCCGCCGCAGAACACGCACGAGATATCGATCTCCGCCGACGGCTCGGTGAAGGGGAAGAAGCTCGGACGCATCCGGATCTTCGTATCGGGCGTGAACAGTCGATGCAGAAAGTGCTCGAGCGTCCCCCGCAGATGGCCGATGTGGATGCCGCGATCGACCAGCAGCCCTTCGGCCTGGTGGAACATCGGCGAGCGGCGCATGGTGATCTCGTCACGGCGGAAGACCCTGCCGCATGACATCACTTTGATCGGCGGCCGAAAGCTTTCCATCGTCCGGATCTGCACGTTGCTCGTATGGGTCCGCAGAAGCAGTTTTTCCGAGAGGAAGAACGTGTCCTGGGTATCGCGGGCGGGGTGGTCGGGGGTGAAGTTCAGCGCCTCGAAGTTGTACCAGTCCGTCTCCACCTCCGGCCCCGGATCGATCGAATATCCCATTTCGCTGAAGATCGATTCCATCTGGCGCCGCACGATGGTGATCGGATGGAGATGACCGAGGCGCGGAAGACGCCCCGGCAGGGTCACGTCGATGGTCTCTCGCGCCTCCTTCTGCGCCGCTTCGGCATTCGCCAGGCTGGCGGAGCGCTCCTTGAGGATCGCCTCAGCGTGGTCGCGAAACCGGTTCAGAGCATCGCCAACGTCCTTCTTCTGCTCCTTCGGGACCTCCTTCAGCCGTGAGAAGAGAGCGGGAACGAGCCCCTCCTTCCTGCCGAAGTAGCGAAGGCGCAGCTCATCCAACGCCCGGGATGTGGTCGCCGCAGCGAGAGCGGACTCGAATTCGGCGCTGGCTTTCTGAATCTCGTCGAGCATTCTTTTCCGTCGGCAAACAAAAACGCGGGCATTGTAGCCCGCGTTTCAGGAAGCGATTGGATCGATCTACGCGGAGGTGCTCTTCTGGCTGTCGAGACCCTTCCGGGCGCTCTCGACGATCGCCGTAAAGCCGGCGGCGTCACGCACGGCGATATCGGCCAGGATCTTCCGGTCCAGCAAGGACCCGGTGGCTTTGAGCCCGGCGATCAGCTTCGAATAGGAGATTCCGTTCATTCGCGCGGCGGCGTTGATGCGCGCGATCCAGAGCGTTCGGAACTCGCCCTTGCGATCCTTCCGGCCGGTGAATGCGAAGTTGAGACCTCGCTCGACCTGCTCCCTGGCGACCCGGTGACCGCGCGACTTCATCCCGTAGTAGCCCTTGGCCAGCTTCAGGATTTTGACGCGGCGGTTCTTCCGCTTACTACCTCGTTTTACTCTCGGCACTGTTCTCTCCTCGTTTGGTTATGGTTTCGAGCGGCCGGGTCAGGAGTGGTGGAGTAACCACGGCGCGCATCGCGTGAAAGCGTGGATCAGGCAGGGACGGAACGCTACGGGTGAGAACCCCATGTCCGTCTGCGCCCGAAGGCCTCACAGATACGGGATCATCCGTTTGACAGTCTTCTCGTTCGCCTTGGAGACTTCCACCTCGGCGCCGAGCGCGGCCTTTCGTCCCTGACTCTTTTTCGTCAGGATGTGGGAGTGGAACGCATGATGCCGCTGCAGCTTCCCGGTTCCTGTCTTCTTGAACCGCTTCGCGGCTCCTCGATGCGTCTTCATTTTGGGCATGGCTATTCCTTTGAGTCAGTCCGTCAACCAGCGGAAGTGGCTGTTGATTCCCTACTTTGCGTTCGGTGAGATGATCATCGTCATCCGGTTGCCCTGGACCTCAGGGATCCCGCTCTCGGCCGCACCCACTTCCTTGATGTCCGCAAGAAGGCGGTCGAGCACGGCACGGCCCAGCTCCATGTGCGTCATCTCGCGTCCACGGAAACGGATGATGGCCTTGACCTTGTCACCATGTTCGAGGAAGCGGATGACATGGTTCTTCTTGAAGTCGAAATCGTGCTCGTCGATCCGGGGTCGGAACTGCACCTCCTTGACCACGATCACTTTCTGTTTCTTCTTTGCCTCAGTCTGCTTCTTCTTCTGCTGGAAGACGTACTTCCCATAATTCATGATCTTGCAGACCGGCGGGTTCGCCGTCGGCGAGATTTCCACGAGATCGAGATCCTTCTCGCGCGCCATCTCCTGCGCTCTGGCTATCGCCACAATCCCCACTTGCAGCCCTTCGGAGTCGATGAGACGGACTTCCGGCGAGCGGATGAGATCGTTGATGCGAGATTCGGGTTCTGCGGGCTTCCGGTCAAAGCGTTTGTTACCACGTGGCGGGTAAATACGATCGTCCTCCTGTTAAAAAGCTCTCAGCCATCGGTTCCCGCTCCTTTCTTCTCGACGGAAGCGGGATGCGGATCGCTGAGAGCATTGTTGCGATAATCCAGCCGAGATCCAGCTGCTGATTTTCAGGGCAATCTATGAATAAAGCCCTATAAAGTCAAGGACCTCGCCGCGATCAACGTTTTCGCTTCCTCCACCAGGGCGTCGATGGCCATGGCCCCCTGATCGCCCGTTCCGCGCTTCCGAACGCTCACCTCGCCGCTCGACGCTTCCTTCTCCCCGACGACCAGCATGTAGGGGATCTTTTTCATCTGGGCCATCCGGATCTTGGCGCCCAGCTTCTCGTTGGTCCGGTCGACCTCCGCGCGAAGCCCGAATGCCCGGAGCCGGCGCGAGACCTCCTGGCCATATTCGAGGAACTTCTCGGAGATCGGAAGCACGGTCATCTGCACCGGCGCCAGCCACAAGGGGAAGGCTCCGGCGAAGTGCTCGACGATGATTCCGAAAAAGCGCTCGATCGAGCCGAGGATGGCGCGATGGATCATGACCGGGCGATGCTCGGCATTGTCCGCGCCGATATAGCTGAGGCCGAATCGCTCCGGCATGGCATAGTCGAGCTGGATGGTTCCCAGCTGCCAGGGACGCCCGATAGCGTCGGTGACCTGGAACTCGAGCTTAGGGCCGTAGAACGCACCTTCACCCGGGTTGATGTGAAACTCGAGGCCCTTCTTCCGGAGCGCCGCGTCGAGGGCCCCTTCCGCCGCATCCCACATCTCATCCGTCCCCAGCCGTTTTTCAGGACGGGTGGAGTGGGCGATTCGAACGTCGGTGAAGCCGAACAGCTTGTAGACCTCGTCGATCAGTGAGATCTCACGCTCGATCTCGCCCTGAATCTGCTCCTGGGTGACAAAGAGATGCGCGTCGTCCTGAGCGAACGAGCGAACCCGCGCCAGCCCGTGAGTGACCCCCGATCTCTCGTAACGATGCAGTCGCGCAAAGTCCGCCAGGCGGATTGGAAGGTCGCGATAGGAGTGCCGTCCGGCGGCATAGATCTGCGTGTGTCCCGGACAGTTCATCGGCTTCACGCCATACTCGCGCTCGTCAACCTCGGAGAAGAACATGTTCTCCCGGAAGTTGTCGTAATGACCGGAGATCTTGAAGAGCTCGGTATCCCAGATCAGCGGAGAGATCACCTCCTGGTACCCGTCGCGGAAGTAATACTCGCGCATCAGCTCGATGAGCTTGTTGTAGACAATGGCCCCCTTCGGCAGGAAGTTCGGCATGGCCGGAGCGAAGTGCGAGAAGTAGATCAGCTCGAGCTCCTTGCCCAGCTTGCGATGATCGCGGGCCTTGGCCTCCTCGATCCGCTTGAGATAATCCCCGAGCTCCTTCTCGTCACTCCAGGCCGTGCCGTAGATCCGCTGCAGCATCGGGTTCCGCTCGTCGCCGCGCCAGTAGGCGCCGGCAACCGACAGCAGCTTGAACGCTCCGAGCCTTCCGGTCGAAGGGACATGGGGCCCGCGGCAGAGATCTTTCCACTCTCCCTGGCGGTAGATCGAGAGCACCTCATCCTGCGGGATCGACTCCAGGATCTCGACCTTGAACTTCTCCCCCATCCGGTTGAATTCGGCGATGGCATCGTCGCGCTTCCACTCCTCCCGCTGCACCGGCAGGTCGAGCTTCACGATTTCCTGCATCTTCTCCTCGATCTTCAGAAGATCGTCGTCGGTAAAAGGATGGTCGGACGCGAAGTCGTAAAAGAAGCCCTCCGCGATCACCGGACCGATGGTGACCTGCGTACCGGGAAAGAGCTCCTGAACGGCCATGGCCATAAGATGTGCGGTCGAGTGCCTGATGGTGTCGAGCCCCGCCTCGCTCTTCGGCGTGACGATCTCCACCTTCGCGTCGGCGGGAACCTTCGTATAGATGTCGACGGTCTTTCCATTGACCTTTCCGGCGATGGCATCCTTCGCCAGCCGCCGCCCGATCGACGCCGCGACATCGGCCACAGTAGCGCCATCGGCCACTTCTCGTACCGAACCATCAGGGAGCTGTACATTCATCGGTCTTACCTCGGAGAGTTTGTGATTCGTTGAACGACGCGCACAGCGCGTTCGACATGCGTACTGATGGATTTACGATTCGATACCAAGCATTTCGATTGGTTAAAAAAAAACAGGGCCTGCCGGCCCTGTCGTTTTTCGATGCGGATGCGCGACGAATCAACGACAGTGCGAGTCCGGAGTCCGGCTCGTCGTTCGCGTTCCCGTTGTAGTGGTCATCATTCGCATGGCGGTCCCGCCTCACGCGCGGGTGGAAAAGTATAGCACGCGCTTTCCTGGTCCTTTCGAATCCATGATCCATTGTCAATTGTCAATTCCCACCGACTCCGCCACACTGACATCCGTGAAAAGAGGATCGATCATGCGTTGCCAGGTCTGCAGCATCGTCCCCCCCTACATGCTCGAGAACATCATCCGTAATGGCGATGAGGCCCAGCGGGCACGAGCGCTCATCGCCCTACAGACCGCGGCCGCCGTTCGCGGCGAGCGCAGGATCACCGGCGCTCTGATGGCGCTGGTCGGCGTCCGGGCCGGCGGCCTCCGCCGCACGATCTACGATGCCCACCAGCGGACCTCACTCCCCGGGACCCTGGTGCGGGGCGAGACAGGCGGACCATCGAGCGACATCGCAGTCAACGAAGCCTTCGACGGCTCCGGTGCGACGTACGACCTCTACAAGAGTGCCTACGGCCGAAATTCGATCGACGATGCCGGCATGCGCCTCGATTCGACGGTTCATTACGGCCAGAGCTTCGATAACGCCATGTGGAACGGCCGGCAGATGGTTTACGGAGACGGCGACGGGCGGCTCTTCAATCGCTTCACAATCGCCGTCGATGTCATCGGCCACGAATTGACCCACGGCGTGACGCAGTCGACCGCAGCGCTCGATTACAACGATCAGGCAGGTTCGCTGAATGAGAGCTTCTCCGACGTCTTCGGCAGCCTCGTGAAACAGCACTCCCTCCGCCAGACCGCCCTGGAGGGCGACTGGCTCATCGGCGCCGGCCTCCTGACGAAGAAGGTCAAGGGCATCGCTCTCCGCTCGATGAAGGCCCCCGGGACGGCATACGACGATCCTATCCTGGGCAAGGATCCACAGCCGGCGAACTTCTCGAAATACGTTCACACCGCATCCGACAACGGCGGAGTGCACATCAACTCCGGCATTCCGAATCATGCGTTCTACCTGCTGGCCACCCACC
>JADGNX010000274.1 GCA_017883265.1 Thermoanaerobaculia bacterium | reverse complement strand
AAGGGTGAAAGGTGGAAAGAAGCGTGAAGGCGAAGGGGAAAGGGTGAAAAGAAGAGTGAAGGCGAAGGGGGATCGGCGTGGAGCGGCGGCCGCTTCGGCCGCCGGGGTGGGTGGGCGGCGGGGCTAGCCATGAGCCCCCCGAGAGCGTGCGCCCCTCCACTCCCGCGCCCGCCCGACGGGGAGATGCCTCATTGCACCGCAATGCTGTGCAGGAGCGCTTCGATCTCTCCGATGACCGCTGTTCCCTGGTGGCCGAGCGGGAGCGAAAGGACGCCTGCCGGGCTGAATTTGATGCGGTTGTCGCTCTGCATCACTTCGACCAGCCGATTGGGATCGACGCGCGCGGCGGGGGCCAGCTTGACGATCGCCAGCGAGCCTTCGCGAATGACCGAGACGACGCCGAGCGATTGAGCCAGACGCTTGACTTTGACGAAGTGGAGAAGGCTTTCGACCTTGGCCGGGAGGGCTCCAAACCGGTCGCGCAGCTCGTTGCGGATGTCCTCGAGCCGCTGATCGCTACCGGCTGAGGCGATCTTCTTGTAGAACGTCATGCGAAGGTTCTCGTCCGCCACGTATTCGGGCGGAATGTAGATATCGACGCCGAGGCTCATGGAGGTCTCGATCTCCTCCTCCACCCGCTCTCCCTTCATCTCGCGGACCGTCTCTTCGAGCAGCTTGCAGTACATCTCGAATCCGACAGCGGCGATCTCGCCGGACTGCTCACCTCCGAGGAGGTTACCCGAGCCGCGGATCTCGAGGTCGCGCGCGGCGATGCGGAAGCCGGCGCCGAGATCGGAGAACTCCTGGATGGCGGAGAGGCGTTTGCGCGCGTCGGAGGTCAGGATCTTGTCCGACGGAACGAGGAGGTAGCAGAACGCCAGCCGGTCGCTCCGTCCGACACGGCCTCGGAGCTGATAGAGCTGTGAGAGACCGAACCGCTCGGCGTGATTGATGAGGATCGTGTTGCATGCCGGAATGTCGATGCCGTTCTCGATGATCGTGGTGGCCAGCAGAACGTCGTGCTCTCGGTTGATGAACGCAGCCATGATCCGCTCGAGCTCCCGCTCGTCCATCTGGCCATGACCTACGGTGACGCGCAGGCCGGGGATCAGCTTCTCGAGGTATTCCTTCATGGCGTAGATCGACTCGACGCGGTTGTGGACGAAGAAGACCTGTCCCCCGCGGTTGGTCTCGAAGTCGATGGCCTCGCGGATGAAGTCGTCGCCGAACGGAACCACGGCTGTCTGGATGGCCAGGCGGTCTTTCGGCGGCGTCTCGATCACGGAGATGTCGCGGATGCCGACGAGCGACATGTGAAGCGTTCGCGGGATGGGCGTGGCCGACATGGCCAGAACGTCCACGGCCTTCTTGAGCTGCTTGAGCTTCTCCTTCTGAGCCACCCCGAAGCGTTGCTCCTCGTCGATGACGACGAGGCCGAGGTCCTTGAACTTGATGTCCTTGGAGAGGACGCGGTGCGTGCCGATGATGATGTCGATCTCGCCCGACTCGATTTTCGACACGATGGCCCGCTGGTCCTTCGCCGAGTAGTAGCGCGTCAGCAGTTCGACTGTCACCGGAAACGAGGAGAAGCGGCGGAGGAACGTCCGGTAGTGCTGGTAAGCCAGAATCGTGGTGGGAGCCAGCATGGCCGCCTGCTTGCCGTCCATCACGGCCTTGAAGGCACCGCGCATGGCCACCTCGGTTTTCCCGTATCCGACGTCGCCGCACAGCAGGCGGTCCATCGGCTTGCGCGACTCCATGTCCGCTTTGAGATCGTCGATGGCATTGAGCTGATCGTCGGTCTCCTCGAACTCGAAGGCATCTTCGAAGTCGAACTGCCATGGCGAGTCCTTGCTGAACGGATGACCCTGAACCATCTGACGCGTGGCGTACAGCTTGAGCAGCTCGTCGGCCATGTCGCGCATGGCCTTCTTGACCGAGGCTTTGGTCCGGGCCCAGCTTGTGCCGCCGAGCTTGTCGAGCTTCGGGGAGGAATCTCCGCCGCCGGAGTATTTCTGAATGAGGTTCAGGCTCTCCATCGGCAGCAGCAGCTTGCCGGCATTGGCGTACTCGAGCTCCATGACCTCCCGCTCGTTCACACCGAAGGCGATCCGCTGCAATCCTCGGAAGCGCCCGACACCGTGGTCGACGTGGACGATGAAGTCACCGATCTTCAGATCGCGCAGGTCGGTGACGAAGGTGTCAGAGGCGCGTTTGCGGGCGCCCATCCGGCCACTGGTTGGCGGCTCGAAGAGGTCCCATTCCGAATAAACCGTGAGATCGAGCTCGTCGAAGGCAAAGCCGCTGGCGAGGTGACCGCGCGTTACGACGATCTCATCGCGCATGGCCGGTGGATCGTCGGCGAAAGGAACGTGAAACTCGGTCAGGAGGCGCTCGACCTTCTCGCGCCCGCCTTTGGTCGAGGTGAAGAGGAGTTGATGTCGGCCCGTGCCGCGCCGCTCAGAGACTTCGGTCGTGAAGTCGCTCAGACGATTGGCATAGCGGGATATCTGCGACCCGTGCAGCCGGATCTCGTCGAACTCCCGCGATGCGACGTGCAGCTCGCTCATGGCCAGCGGCGAGCTGCTGAGAAAGGAGAGGATGTCCGGTCCGGGACTGAGGAAGACCTCAGGAGCGTAGACGGCGCGCCCTTTCTCGGCCGCTGCCTCGAATTCAGTCCGGAGGAGAGACTCGTACTTTGTGATCGTGGTGACGATCTGATCGCTCTCCATCGTGACCACCAGCCATTGATCGGCAGGCAGATAGTCGCTGAACGAAACGCCAGCACCGCCGAGAGGCATGTAGTGCTCGACGCCGGGGAACGAGCCGTGCTCGGACAGGCGCTCGATCTTGGCGGCTACGTCCCGCTTGTATAGCGGGTCCATGAAATCGAGCGACAACCGGCGTGCCATGGCCGAACGCCGTTCGGGCGTGGAAGGGAACTGCGACATCGGCTGGATGACCAGGCGCTCCATGTGCTCGTCGGATCGCTGAGTCTGCGGATCGAACTCGCGCAGCGATTCGACGGAATCGCCGAACAACTCGATTCGCACGGGATTCGAGGCATTCGGGGCGAAGACGTCGAGGATGCCACCGCGAAAAGCGAACTCGCCGACTTCGCCGACCAGATCCATGCGGGTGAAGCCGTTTTCCACCAGGTGTTGCAGCGTCTGCCTGACGTCGATGTCCTTTCCCCTGCCGATCTCGAGCATCCTTCCGAGAAACTCGCCTGGCGGCGGGAGCCGGGCAAAGAGTGCCCGCGCCGGAGCGATGAGGATTTCGACCGAGCCGCGTGCCAGCTGCCCCAGTGCCCGGATCTCCTCGCGAACGACGCCGAGCGAAGGACTGATCTCCTGATAGGGAGAGAGCGACGGGCTGGGGAAGAACGCCACGCAATCCGGTCTGGAGTGAAAGAGCCTCAGCGCGAGCTCGAGGTCACCGACCGCGGCGTCATTGGCTACGACGACGGCGAGCCGCTTTCCCAGCGCCTCGTGCATGGCGGCAAGCAGCAGCGCGCGCGCCTCGATGGAGAGGCCGGTCAGTTCGATGCGTCGCTGGTCGATTCGCCTGACGACATCGGCGAACGTGGGATGGTCGAGCACGCGCCGGCGGAGCGATGCAATCAGCGTTTCGTTGCGAGCCTCGGGCATTGGGCGAGGGAGTTTAACTTGAAGAGTGAAGAGTGAAGGGGCACAGAGTGAAAGTTGAAGGGTGAAGTTGAAGGGTGAGGGTGAAGCGTGCCATCCCGAAACTCGGAATGACAGCGCGGCGAATCACTATTGGGCGAAATAGCCCTTGATCGTTCGCGCGGTCAGCTTCGGCGAGTTGAGTACGACCTTGATGGCTCGCCATTCATTGGGACGGGCCAGACCGGATATCTGATAGCGGATCGCGTACTGCGCGCGAAGGTCCTTCTCGATCGACGCGTAGCGTTGGCTCAGACTCTCCTCGGAGGCGCTGGTGACGAAGCCACCGGTCTCCGCCGCGATGTACGCCAGCTTGTCCATGTCGGACTTGAGATCGGGGGAGTCGCCAAAGGCGATCACGTAGATCGGGATCCCGGCGATCCGTGCCTGTCGCTCGATGTCGCTGTAGGCCGAGATCGAGGAGGTGTCGGCTCCGTCGGTCAGGACCACAATGGCCTTCCGGTTCTTCTCATCGGCCAACTCGCGGATGGCCGATGAGAGAGAATCGTAGAGGGCGGTCTCCCCTCCCGCGGTCAATCCGTTGAGGACCTTCTCGATGGCTGCACGGTCGCCGGTCAGCGGCTGTTCGCGGCGTGGCACGCTGCGGATCGAGAAGACAGCGCAGCGATCGCCCTCCCGGAGCGTTCTTTGCGTGAACTTGAGCGCTGACCGGGCGGCAGAGGCCAGCGATGCGTTCATGCTCGAGGAGGTGTCGAGCAGCAGCGCCAGCGAGATCGGCTGGTTGAAAGCGCGGCTGAAATCGAGGATCTTTGCCTCGGATCCGTTGTCGATGACTTTGAAACTGGAGCGTTCGAGATTGTCGAGCGTCGTCCCATCGCGATCCACCACCGAGACGAAGATCGGCACGGTGCGCACCTGGAACGACTCGATGTGCACATCGGCTCCATCGGCGATGAAATCGTCCGCTTCTTCGCCCGATCGAGCTCGAGCCGTCACATGGACCAATTCCCTGGCGGCCGATTCGGGCACGGTCATCCGGTACGGCGCCTCGGTCAACCGGCCGATGAGAGCGTTGTCGCTCCAGAACTCGACCACCTGAACCGGATCGCCCTGAGGAGCGGTGACCGTGGCCTCGTAGAGGCGTTGCGCCGCGTCGATCCGGCGCAGCCGCACCGTCAGTGGCCGAAGCCCCTGATTGATGGTCTGATGCCACTGCACTTTCTTCCAATCCGGCGTAAACGCGGTGATGGTGAGACGATGCTCGACCGCCACCGGTCCGAGATCGATGCGGAGGTGATAGGGCGATCGAAGAGCCTCGGTTACCGGCTGACCGTCGACGGCGATGGAGATCCGGGCATTTTCGAAAGGGGGCTTGACCACGACCTCGACGATTCCCTTGAGATCCTGTCGAATTTCCGCAGCTTCACGGTCGA
>JADGNX010000273.1 GCA_017883265.1 Thermoanaerobaculia bacterium | reverse complement strand
TCTTCTGACAGCCCCATCGGCAGACCCTTGATCACCTTGACTTGCTCGACGTTCCCGTCTTTGTTGACGATGGCTTCGACGATGACCACCCCGACAATGCGAGCTTTTCGCGCTACCTCGGTGTAGTTCGGGTTGGCCCGCTGCGTTACCACAGGAGCCTTGACGTCGCCGCCGACATGCAGGGGACCGGCGTCCGCCCCTCCCTCGGTCCCGCTGCCGGTGCCGCCCACCGTTCCGCCGAGCTTTCCGCCGAGAACCCCACCCTTCTCACCGCCGACCTCGCCGCCGATGACGCCACCGACCTCACCGCCCAGCGTACCGCCGACAGTTCCTCCGACGGTTCCGCCGACCACTCCACCATCCGCGACACCGCCGGCGACGCCACCGGTTGCGGGCACGTCGTCAGTGAGCTTGGTATCCTTGACCGGCTCGATCGTCTCCGGCGCTTCCACTGTGGGAATGTCCTTCGGGATCACCCGCGGCGGTATGAAAGTATCCGGCTTCACCTGCACCGGCTTTGGCTCCTCGATCTTCGGAGTCATCTTCGGCATCGTTCCGGGAACTGAAGAAGTCGCCGCCGGAGGAGGCGGGGGTGGCGGGGGAGGGGGCGGCGGAGCAGCTCCCGTGATGTAGACCGCAATGGGCTTCGTTTCGGCGTTTACCTTGTGTGTTGCGGAAGCAGAGATGAAAATGATCAGGGCCACGAGCCCCCCGTGCGCCGCAACCGAGAATGCTGAGGCCTTCCAGTTGCTCTTGGATTTCTTTTTCTTGGAGAAGAGGTTGTCCTGGAGATTCATGCGTTTTGGTCTCCTGAAGCCGTTGTCGGGTTGTTCTCTGCCTCTCTATGAGCAAGAGTGTGACCAACAATTAAACAACGTAGTATCAATGAATTAGGCTGATTTCTTGTCTTCGTCATGATGATGCAGATCAAGACCATGCGAAGAGGCGCGGAACTCCTCTTCATGCTTCTCATTGCGGGGGCACTCGGCTCCTGTTCTGCCACTCCCTCGCTCCCGGCACCGACCGCCGCTCTTCCGCTGCCGGCAGCCTGGGCACCCGAGAGCATTCAACGGACCCTTACCGTGAGCTGGACGCTCCCCGAGTCGATCGTCGTGTCAGAGCGAAGCGGGAGCGCCTGTTCGGCGCGGTCGCTGAGCACCGCAGGCATCCTGCTGTGGGACCGCCCATTGCCGTTCTGCCCCGAGCGATCGAGCGTGATCGCCGGGGGCCTGGTGCTTTTTCAGACCTCGGCGCAGTCGCTCCTGGTGGGGCGGGACGGGTCCTCTTCATCCGACTCGACCCAGATCGTTGCCGCTGCCACGGGATCCCTCGTGCTCAGGCGCACTCGCGACCTGCTGGAGGTGGCCGGGACGGACATCCACATCGCGGAGCGAGGCGTGAAGGCGGCCGGCATTGCCGATCGGAACGGTCGTCCGACCGTTGTCGCCGCGATCGAAAACGAACAGGGAACCGAGACTCTGGTGCGCGAGCCGGGGCACCTCGTCCTCACTCCTGCCTTTGCACGCATCGACTCGTTCGACCTGTCGTCCGACGGCCGCGAAGTCGTGTTTTCTGCGCGGAGGGAGACGGGCGGCTTCGACACAGGCCTGGTGTCGACCGACGGCGGCGAGATTCACTGGCTACCCAATGACCCGTCGGACGAGGTCGCCGTGCTGTGGGCGCCCGTCGGATACAAAGCTGGGTACCTCATCAGACGCGCTGATGGAGATCTGTTTCGCAGCATCCACATTCCGACGTCGGTCCAGATGATCGTCGATCTTCCACTGGCCGCCGCGGGATCGTGGTCGTGGTCGCCGGATGGCACTCGGATCGCCGTAGTCTCCTCGTCTCCCGATCGAGGAGATCATGTCGACCTGGTCAGTGTCGACGGCGTGGTACGGCGGGAACTGGCCGCGCCGCGACGGCGTGCCGAGCTGAACGTGGAATCGCTCGATGGCTTCGCGGGAACGATCCTTACGAGACCGGCCGCGATGAAATACAACGAAACGGTCCCTCTGGTGGTCTGGACCGGCGAGCGCGAGCCGCTTCGGTGGGACGACGCGCGAGGCCGCCTGGCCGATTCGGTCAGGACAGCCTCGGTCGTGACCTCCGGATCGGCCGGCGATCTGGGGCCGGACTTCTGGCGGCGGATCAAATCGATTGGTTGGATTGATCCGAGCCGGATTTATGTTGTCGGCGCCGGGCCCCGCTCTGCCGCTCTACCCGGCCAGGCGACTCTGATCGCCGCCGTCCCGGGGGAAGGGGGCAGTCCGGGCTACCGGGAAGAGCGGACGGGCATGGCGGAGACAGTTCTTCTGACGGCTCCGTCCCCCGCTGACGTAAAATCATTTGCAGCCAGCTACATCGCAAACCGGCTGAAGGGAACCTCGCCCCCGAATGACCACCGCTGAAACCGATAAGAAGTCCACGCTCCGCGAATACTACGAAGCGCTCCTGATCGCCGTAATTTTCGTCAATTTCGCCCGCATTTTCGTCTTTCAGGCATTCAAGATCCCGACCGGATCGATGATCGACAATCTGCTCATCGGCGATCACATCATCGTCAACAAATTCATCTACGGCCCGGTCTACAACGATCTTTTCCGTAAGTCGTTTGCACTTCGCGACATCCGGAGAGGCGACATCATCGTCTTCCGCTTTCCCATGCAGCCGGACACCGATTTCGTCAAACGGGTGATCGGCCTGCCGGGCGATACGGTCGAGGTGCGGGACAAGAAGGTCGCGATCAACGGAAGGCCGCTGGCTGAGCCATACGTCGTACACGACGATCCGCAGATCTTTCCCTACCAACCCTCTCTTCCGGAGCCGTACCGATCGCGCGACCAGTTCGGACCCTACACCGTCCCTCCCGGGCAGTATTTCGCCATGGGGGATAACCGAGACAAGTCGAACGATTCGCGTTTCTGGGGACCGGTGCCGCGGGAGATGATCAAAGGGAAGGCCTTCCTCGTCTACTGGTCGTTTCGCGGGACTCCTGCCTCACCCGACGGCCCGCCGTCGGAGCGAATCAAGGAGCTGGTCGGCGTCGTGTTCCATTTCTTCACTCAGACGCGTTGGGACAGGACCTTCCTCGTCGTCGACAGCAAGTATCACTACCATGCGGAACCGCAGGAGGGCGGCGACGAATTCAGTCCATGAACGATTCCTCTGAATCAGGAGCGGAAGTCGCGACGATTCCCGGCGAGATCCAGGACGGCGCTCTCGTTGTCGACCGCGCCGCCCATTCGATCTCGCGCCGTCGGATCCCTGAAAACGTCCTCAAGGTCCTCTACCGACTGCATCGCAGCGGCTACCGCGCGTATCTCTGCGGCGGCAGCGTTCGCGACCTGTTGATAACGCGGACGCCGAAGGATTTCGACATCGCCACGGACGCTCATCCGACCGATGTCAGGAGGTTGTTCCGGAACAGCAGGATCATCGGCAGGCGTTTCCGGCTGGTCCACGTCATTTTTCAAGACATGATTGTGGAGGTCTCCACGTTCCGGCGCGAGCCGGAGAACCGGCCGTCCGAGGATACAGAGGATTTGCTGGTGACCGACGACAACACGTTCGGATCACCGCTGCAGGACGCCAGGCGGCGTGATTTCACGATCAACGGGCTCTTCTACAACATCGCCGACTTTTCGGTCATCGACTACATCGGCGGCCTGGAGGATATCGAGCAGCGGCGAGTGCGCGTGATCGGAACGCCCGAGATCCGCTTCCGCGAAGACCCGGTGCGGATGATGCGGGCGATCGAGTTCGCGTCGAGACTGAATTTCGACATCGAGCCGGCTACCTGGAGCGCCATCGTCTCGCACCGCCAGGAGATCCTGAAAGCGTCGGCGCCCCGCGTCTCGGAAGAGATCCTCGAGCTCCTTCGCCGGGGGTGGTCGCGCGACGCCTTCCGCCTCATGGTCGAGACGCGCCTCCTGGAATCTCTGCTGCCGGAGGTCTACCGTGCGCTGACGCACGAATCCTCTGCCTACTTCTGGAAAATGCTCGAGGTGCTCGACCGGACGGTGCAGAGCAGCCGCAAGGTCCCGGACGCCGTCCTGCTGGCGGTCCTGCTTCTGCCCTATGCCATTGATGAGCTGGAGAGCGAAGACGCGCGGCGTCAGACCCGGATGAAGATCGGCGAGGTCATTCTCTTCATCCGCGACCTCATCCAGCCGCTCTGTCAGCGGATGGCACTTTCCGCAGGCACCCGCCATCAGATCGAGCAGGCGCTCGAGACGCTGTGGCGTCTGCTCGAGCCGCCGGTCGATCGGAAGTCGCAGTGGCGTTTTGTCAGCCGCGAGCATTTTTCAGATGCCCTTGCACTGCTCGAGTTGTTCGCGCTCTCGTCCGGTCGCCATGTGGAGCAGTTGCGCCAGTGGCAGGCGTTTTCGCAGCGCGTGAAGCGGGGAGAGGAGTCGCCCGGAGCGCTTTTGACCGGGACAGCGCCGCGACGCCGGCGAAGGCGGAAGTGAGCAGTCCATGGCATCATGCATTGTGTGACGTGGACCACGTAACGCGACGGCATGTCTGACCTTCCGATTTATCTCGACCATCATTCAACGACCCCTTGCGATCCGCGGGTCGTGGAAAGAATGCTGCCGTACTTCACCCTCGACTTCGGCAATCCGGCGGCGGTGACTCACGTGCACGGCCGGCGGGCGGCCACAGCTCTCGAAGAGGCGCGCGCCTCCATGGCAGGCTTCTTCAGCGTTCGGCCGAGCGAGATCTACATCACCTCCGGCGCCACCGAATCGAACAACATCGCCCTCGAAGGCGGAAGGATCGCGGCAGGGCGGCATGTGATCTCGTCAGCCATGGAGCACAAGTCGATTCTCGAGCCGCTGCGGCGGCTGGAGCGGCGCGGGGTGGAGATCACGTTCCTGAAGCCGGATGCTGACGGCTTCCACAGCGCCGATCAGGTCGCGGACGCCATCCGGCCATCGACCGATCTGGTGACGATCATGGCTGCCAACGGAGAGATCGGCTCGATCCAGCCCATCGACGAGATCGCCGCTGTCTGCCGGGAGCGCGGCGTCCGCTTTCATACCGACGCCACGCAGGCCGCGGGAAAGACACCGCTCGACTTCAGTGC
>JADGNX010000272.1 GCA_017883265.1 Thermoanaerobaculia bacterium | reverse complement strand
GCGATGTCGGGCGACTGCGGATCGATCGATGAAACGACAGCGCAGGTCTCGCTGTCGAAGCCGTACTTGGCCCGGGTGTAGCCGATATCTTTGATTGTGTTGCGGACGATGGAGGGGAAATCGACGTAGGTGCGCGTCGTGATCTCGCCCGAGATCATGGCCAGACCGGTGGTCACGAGGGTCTCGCACGCCACTCGGCCCAAAGGATCTTCCGCCAGCACGGCGTCCAGAATGGCATCGGAAATCTGGTCGGCGATCTTGTCGGGATGCCCTTCGGTCACCGACTCGGAAGTGAATAAATGCCTGCCTTGGTCGATCATCAAAACTCCTGGTTTTTGTGGGAAATACCTCGTGGATCGAGGGAAACGCGCAATGGTAGCAAGCACGGTTCGCATGGTCAATCGCGAGAGCGACAAGCTCCAACCCTCCACTCAACCAGCCCGCGCTTCGCATCCTTCCCTCTTCATTCATTCCTCAACTTCATTCATTCTTCAACCTTCATCCTTCAACTCTCGCCTTCACCCCTCACTCTTCACTCTTTCTTCCTTCCTCCGGCCTTTCTCTTGCACTAGAGGCCCGATCATGCTGAAGACGCGCGACATCGGACGCTATACCGATCTTCTTCTTCTCTTCACCCGATACGGCCGCAAGGACTTCCGCCTGAGCCTCACTCCCGACGAGATGGCCAGCGCCGGAGTCGATGAGCCTCTGGAAACCGAACCGGAGGTGGCCGGTCGGGCCAGGGCTTTCGCCAAAGCGCTCAAGGAGATGGGACCGACCTACGTCAAGTTCGGCCAGGTGCTCTCGACCCGTCCCGACATCGTTCCTCCCGAATACATCACCGAGCTCGAATCACTACAGGACGACATCGAGCCGTTCTCGTTCGCTGAGGTCGAGAAAATTGTCGAAGAGGAGCTGAAGGTCCGGATCTCAAAAGCCTTCGAGACCTTCGAAGCTACTCCTCTGGCCGCGGCCTCCCTCGGCCAGGTGCATCGCGCCGTGCTCCGCGACGGCCGCGAAGTCGTGGTCAAGGTCCAGCGCCCGGGCGTCCGAGACCAGGTTCCCGCGGATCTGGCTGTCTTCACCGACATCGCAGCCACCCTCGATCAGCACACAGCTCTGGGCCGGAAGATGAATCTCGTCGGGACGGTGGAGCAGGCGAAGATCACCCTCATCAATGAGCTGAGCTACACCCAGGAAGCGCACAACACCGAAGTAATCGGAGAGAACCTCGCCGAGTTTCCTCAGATCTACGTCCCCCAGGTCATCCACGATCTCTCGACCTCGAAGATCCTGACCACGGAGCTGGTCCATGGAAAGAAGATCTCCAGGCTCACTCCGCTCATGCTCGTGGACCGCGACTACGCCGAGCTGGCCACGGTCATTACCCATGCCTATCTCAAGCAGATCTGCGTCGACGGCTTCTGGCACAGCGACCCGCATCCCGGCAATGTCTTCATCCGGGAGGTCGACGACTTGCCGCAGCTGGTGCTGCTCGACTTCGGCATGGTGGCCCGGGTCACGACCGAGTTTCAGGACGAGATCATCAAACTATTGCTCTCGATCTCCGGAAACCGGGGCGTGGAGGTCGCCGAGACCTGCATCCGTGTCTCCGAGGCTCAGGAAGAGTTCGAGCCGGTCCGCTTCATCCGGGAGATCTCGGCCATGGTCGGCAACTTCCACCATGCCGATCTCTCCCATGTCAACACCGGGCAGCTGATCTTCAACCTCATCGGGATCGCCAACAACAATGAGCTCAAGGTTCCGAGCGAGCTGGCCATGCTGGCCAAGACGCTGCTCCATCTCGACTCCATCACCCGGAAGCTCGACCCCGGCTACGACGCTCAGAAAGTGATCGGCGAATATGCCGAGAAGCTGATCGGCAAGAAGCTGCAGCAGAAGTTCAGCCCGCGCAACTTCTACCCGGCCATGCTCGATCTGAATCAACTGGCGCTCGATCTTCCGCGCCGGGCCAGAGAGATCACCGATCTGACCGCCGCAGGAAAGCTGACATTCGGCATCAAGCTGACCCAGGCCGAGGAGTTTCTGGCCGGCATCCACAAAATCGCCAACCGGATCACAGTCGGCCTGATCATCGCCGCACTTCTGGTCGGCTCCTCACTCATGATGCGCGTGCCGACACAATTCACGATTCTCGGGTATCCGGTCCTCGCCGTCCTCGGCTATCTGGCGGCGGCCATCGCCGGCCTGTACCTGGTGATTTCCACGCTCCTGCAGGACCACCGCGACCAGGAACGGGCCAGGGCCAAAGGCAAGTAAGATCCGGCGTGCTATTTCATCTTCGCCACGGCGAAGCCGGTAGCATGGGAGATCTCGTCGACCACGCCGATCGAGATGCCCTCGGTTCCCAGCTCGGCCATCAGGTCCAGCTTGACGGTGACCTCTTTTCTCCGCTTGAGCGACTCGGCCGGAAAGCGGAATGTCTCCTCCTTTTTATCGATCTTCGAGACCACGCCATCGTGCCGGAGAAACCCTCCAAACACCGAGAAGTGTCCCATCAGGTCCGTCCCGTCGGGCATCAGTGTCAACTGCTCGGTCGGAATCGTGATCCTCAGCGGCACCACGACTTTGTTCGGATCGGGATTCGGCACCGGATTGCCGGCGGAGATGCTGACCTTCAGGTCATTCTTCGACACCGGGTAGAACAGGTTGGCCGTGACGGCGTCGCGCATCTCGGATGTTGCCGAGCTCTCGACCAGAGTGCGCCTCGATCGAACGACATACTTGTTGGTGTTGTTCTTCAGGCGCACGGAGATGGCTGTGACCTTGTCCTGCCGGGCCCCGTTGGCGCGATAGCCGAGGAAGTAGTAGGAGCCGAGATCGCTGATGACGGCGGCGACACCGCGATCGAAGCTGTTCGTTCCCACCAGCGCGAAACCGCCGGTGGCCGAAGCCAGGTGTTCGAGGGCGCCGGCACCGCTATTGGTCGGGATCATCCCGCCACCGCCGTTGATCATGGCCACATTCGAAGAGACCGAGGCATCGCGCACGATCTGACCGGCCCCGAGGCCGCCGGAGTGAAAGGGATAGACGGTCACTCCCGCGCTGTTGGCGGCGTCCGCGATGCGCTCGATAGCCGGGCGGTCCTCGAACTCCCGTGCGTCGATGAGCGGGCTCTGACTGCCTCCGCCGTCGAACTTCTCCTTGATGGAGTTGAAGTACTCAAAGGTGTCCAATGCCGGATTGTCGGAGAAGGCCTCTGTCACAAACACCAGAGCCTTGCGGCCGTCGACCCCGCGAAGCGCTGCGATCACGCTGCTGAGCGCCTCGGCCTTCACACGCGTCTCGTGCATCACCTTCTCACCGTACATCCGTACCTCGCCCAGACCGACGTTGTAAGGCGGCCGCTGCGGCGGGCTCATCAATGCGTAGTTCACGATCAGGTCATTGAGGGCCCGTTCCGTTTGAGCGCGCTCCTGTTCAATCATCACTCCGACCGACGTCTGCTGAACGAGGTGCTCCCACACGTGGTCCGCCGCGGCTCGATCGGTCGTCATCTGCAGCGGAACATTGAGGGCGTTCCCGTTCCAGGTCACGACCATGAAGGCGTCCCCGTGCCGCGCCCCTTCGTCCAGGAGCCGCTTCATCGATTTCAGAACGACGTTGCGATTGAACGGGTGGACCGATGCGTTGTCGACGAAGAAGACCAGCTTCCGCTGACGGACATCGCGGTGCTCATCCGAGACCGCGCTCGGAGCGGAGCCAGCCGGGGAAGCAACAACCGCCGGAGCGGGCGAGCTCGGAATGATCTCGACGAAGTTGGAGATCTCCGTCGGTTTTCCCGCTTCCAGAAGCACGAAGTCGTCTTTGCTCAGCCCGCTCACCGGCTTGCCATCGCGTGTGGTCACGACGACGTCCAGATTGATGATGCGAATCTCGAGCGTCTCGGCGAAGGCCGATGGAGCCGGGGTCGTTTGCGCGGTGCCTGCAGGCGCCGGCTGCTGCGCTGCCGCGGTGAGGGCCACGAGCAGGCAGGCCACAGCGCTGCCAGACAGAAAACGCGCATGACGGCGGCGATTCGGCATAGGTCCTCCGGTTAGGCTCAGTAACTGGACGGCGATCGGCGGCGATTGAGTATGATCTTACGCGATCTCCAACCCATGAGCCGACCTCTCTTTCCCGCGCTCGTCCTCTCGTTGGCGATGAGCGGCGCCGCCCTGGCCACGAGTTTCGATTTTGTGACAACCATCGACGGGGCACATCCCTACTCGTACGAAGGCCGCATGACCGTCAGCAAGACCTTCTGCAGAGTCGACGTGAGCCGCGGCGCCCACCCGATGTTCAACCCTGGCTACACGGTCATCAGCCAGCGGAACGGCCAGGACATCCTGGTCCTCGATCACAAGCAGAGGACTTATTTCGTCCGTGAGACGAACGGGATGAGCGGGCCGCTGGCAACCGTGCACGGGTTCGCCCCCAGCACAGCAGCGAACGCCTCCATTCGCATCCACAGCGAAGGAGGAGAAACCGGTGTGGCCGAAGCACGCCGGACGACGCGATACTCGTTGCACATCACCTACGATCTGCAGATCGCAGTCGATGACGAGAAGTTTTCGGCGACCGTCGATGTCAGCGGATCCCTATGGACGCTCGATGGAACCCTGCAGACCGCCCTTCCCTGGGGAATGCAGTTCGCCGTGAAGACCGGCTTCCCGGACATCGACCGGGCCATCGCCCGGAAGATGCCGTTTGACCTGCCGGTGCGGCAACTCATCACGGTCACCCGGCGGATCGGCGACGGACCGACGGTGACCGAGACGATGACCACGACCACCAGCAACATCAGCGATGAGCCCTCTCCCTCGAGCACCTTCGCCGCCCCTCCGGACTACAAACTGCGCGAGCCGAACTTCAGTTTCGGCGCGCCATAAGGCCAGACAGCATCTGCCACAGCCTCCTTCACGCCCGTCGATTTCAGTCAAGACCTCGGGCGCCCGGGCCGTCAGAGTCAGCCGCCGATCGCGCGTGAGACAATCCCCGGCTGCCGTGACACCCTCCTTCCGAAGCCGGTTTGGAAACGTGACGTTATGCCCGGAGCAACAGCGTCTTCTCGTCACGCTCGCCGCACGGCTCATCCCAGCACTGCTCATCTACGGCTCCGACGACGTGCAG
>JADGNX010000271.1 GCA_017883265.1 Thermoanaerobaculia bacterium | reverse complement strand
CGAGCTGCTGGCCGAGCAGGATCTGCCGGCCTCGAGACTCCGCGTCGCCGACCTCACCCTGGCAATCGATCAGCTCGAACAGATCGAGCAGCAGATCCCGGCTCTGAAAGGAAAGGTCGATCGCAGCCGCATCGCAGCCGCTGGCCACTCCCTCGGCGCCTACACCGCCATGGTTCTCGGCGGTGCGACCAGTTACTTCAAGGGCGAAGAGCCGGCTCATCTCCCCGATCCCCGTATCCGGGCCATCATCGCCATGTCGCCCGAGGGACCCGGCGTGCAGGGACTCAAGAAGGACTCGTATCAAACGATCGACCGGCCGATGATGTCGATCACCGGTTCCCTCGACTCCGGACTCGGCAACCAGAGCCCGAACTGGCGCAAGAAGCCATTCCTCGAGAGCAAGACGGGCGACAAGTACCTCGTCTTCCTGCAGGGGGCGCGGCACCTGTCGTTCACCGGCGCCTACGCGGCGCGAGCTGAGGTGATCGAAGATCGCCGCGCGAGCATGGACCCCAACAGCCCGGTGCCACCTGTCGGTGACCCCGGTGGCGGCCTTTATGGACGTGGCGATATGAACAATCCGGGCCGTTCGAACGGGGATCGCAGAGGCTCGGGTCCCACACGTTTCAATGCCCAGGTCGAGCAGCGCGTGTTCGAGGCCATCCAGCGGACGTCCCTGGCATTCCTCGACCTCACCCTCAAGGGATCGGCCGAAGCGCGCAGGTTTCTGCAGTCGGATGAATTGACGAAGACCAAGGTCGGCCAGATCACCCACAAGTAGCCGAAACAACCATGTCGAGGGGTCGCCTGCTCTCGGACGACCCCTCGACGCAGTGGTCCGCCGCGCAGCGGTCCGTATCGTCGCACCAGTCGCGCTCAGTCTCTCGGTGACTTCGGCCGAGGATCAGCGGCGCAGCGTCATGAGTCGCCGGCCCAGGACGAGCGAATGCAGATTCACCCCCGGGTTCCGCGAGACGATGCCGGCGTTCGAGATGTGCTCGAAGCGGTATCCGAAGTAAATCGGTTCGCGGCCTGGTCGGATGATCGCGCCGAACCCGATGCGCGATTCGAAGTTGAGCCTCGAGGTCGCAGCCGGCACTCGCCGGTTGGACCACATCGGACCGATCCCGAGCTCAGCGTACGGCCGAACCATTGACGACTCCGCCAGCCAGGCTCGCCTGGCGAAGAAGAAGGACGAGACGGCTGTCACCCGGTCGTCGGGTTCCCCGAATTGATAGCCGAACCAGCTGTGCGCCTGGCGGACCGCACTGTACGTGATCGCCGCGCCCGCCCTCGCCCCCGGCAGCAGGCGCTCGAGGAGAAGCCATTTGCCGGTCACTTCGAGCTCTCCCGAGCGAAAGACATCGCGGCCGTGCCGCGTCGTCGGACTCTGCCCTCCGCTGACCAGAAGACTCACCTCGGCATGTGTCAGGTCGGCCATGCCTGCGAGCGCGCACGAGACCGAAGCCGACAAAAGCATCGCGATGAAGACGTTTCGCAACACTCCCCCCTTTTAGGATCCGCACGCGCAAAGGACGGGCCGCGTTCGGAAACCTCCTACAACTGCTGTTCGCGCGGCGGCAGCGTCCGGATGTGGTCCGCGAAGACGTCGTTGAAGAGCGCTCCGGGGCGGCGCTCGCGAATTCGCTCGAGGATCGAGGTCCCCTCCATGCCGAGCTGGTGCAAGATCCGGCCGGCGACGAGGGCCGAGCGGTTGAATCCCATCCCGCAGTGCGACAGAACGCGATGGCCGCTGCGGATGAGATGAGCTCCCATCATCGCTACCGCCTCGAGGCGGGCCAGATCAGGGAGCTCTTCGTCGAAGATCGGAAAGTAAACGTAGAGGCATTCGCCGGGGGCGGTCGGAATGCACTCGTCCATCCCCCCTTCAAGATCGATGACGACGTCGATTCCATGCGACGACACCTTCGTCCAGTCATCGATCGCAGGAGAGATGAAGAGGAGGCCGTCGTCGTCGACCTGAAAAAGCGTCATGGGGATCATGGTCATGGCTTCCTTCATTGTAGGTTCTTGCAGCTGAAGTCTGAGAATTCCTCTCTCAGAGCGAGCTCTTGCCGAGCCCGCGCCCGGTTGTTGACTCTCAAATTTCGAATATGTCATGGGTAGATCCCGAGGATCGGTCGTCCCCACATCTACTGTTTGTTCACAGACGCCACCTTGACATCGAGGTCGTCCAAGGCTAGTTTTCCAGCATGTGCTGAAAAACCAGCACTCCTTGGGAGGGATCGTGATGGCCAGATCGGAGAGTCTCAGTCGACGCGAGCGCGAGATGATGAACATCATCTTCAGAACCGGGAAGGCGACCGCCGGCGACGTCCGCGATGCCATGGCCGACCCCCCGAGCTACTCGGCGGTCCGGGCCACGCTCCGGGTTCTCGAGCAGAAAGGGCATCTCCGCCATCAACATGATGGGACCCGTTACGTATACACAACAACGCAGAACCGGGAGAAGGCCCGCATCTCGGCGCTCGAGCAACTGCTGACCACGTTTTTCGACGGCTCCACGACAAGCGTCGTGGCTGCGCTGCTGGAGCGGTCGAAACACAGGATGACCGAGGAAGACCTGATTCGTCTTTCAACGATGATCGACGACGCAAGAAGAGAGGGACGCTGATATGGACACCAGAATCATCGATTTTGCGATCCGCCTGCAATCGTCCGGCCTCATACGCGACGCTCTTCTGATGGTGGCCAAGGTCACAGTCATTCTCCTGATCGCCCGCCTTCTGCTGTTTGCGGCGAGCCGCACCTCGGCTGCCGCCAAGCATCTCGGCACCACGGTAGCCCTCTGCGGCATTCTTCTCCTGCCGCTCCTCGCCGTGGTCCTGCCCGTCTGGAACCTCTCGCTCCTGCCAGCGGCAGCATCGCCGGCCGATTCCCTACGTCCGGCCCGGGCCATCGGATCGACCGGTGACGATCAGGAGAGTCCGAGCACGCTGCGGTCGGCGCTGACCGTGGCCCGCGCGGCCGGCGTCGTCCCCGAGGAGCGTCTCACTGCGATGTCGCAGATTCTCAAGACGACGAAGCAGAGCTGGGAGGGACTGATTCTCCTCGCCGTGGCCGGGGTCTCCCTCATTCTGCTGCTCCGTATGCTGGTCGGGATCGGCGGCGTCTGGGTCGTCGCGCGCGGCAGCGAGAACGTGACAGACGAGGCCATGCTTCGCGAGCTCGACCAGGCTGTCGGTCAACTGCGTCTTCCGCGCAAGGTGCGCCTTCTCCGCTCGCCGGCCATCAGCGTGCCGGTCGTCTGGGGCTTTTTCCGCCCGATCCTTCTTCTGCCATTTTCCTCCACAGAGTGGTCACCGGAAAGGCTTCGAGTCGTCCTCATGCACGAGCTGGCGCACGTCACCCGCTGTGACGGCATCACGCTTCTGCTGTCGCGAGCAGCCGTCGCCATCTTCTGGTTTCATCCGCTCATGTGGGATCTGGAGCGAGCTTCGCGTCGTGAGTGCGAGCGGGCCTGCGACGACCTCGTGCTGGCCGGCGGCACCAGGGCCTCTGAGTATGCCGAGCATCTCCTTTCGATCGCCCGTACGCTTCCGCATTTCGATCCCTTCCGCTCGGTCACACTGGCCATGTCACGCCGCTCCCAGCTCGAAGGCCGCCTGCTGTCGATCCTTCATCCGCACATCCCGCGCAGCAGTTTCTCCCGCCGCGCGGTCATCTTCTCCGCGGTCATGGCGCTCCTGGTGATTGTTCCCCTGGCTGCCGTCCGGGTCGTGGCGTCGCCCTCCGGACCGACGCGCCCCTCGGGCACGACGATCGATGTCACTCCGGCGCTCGACACGACGTCGAGCGCTCCCGACACGATCCTGGCGAAGCTCGAGAAACTCTCCGGAAAAGGGCACTGGCTGAGTGAGCCGGAAAGCGGCTCGGACTGGTACGACCGCGGCTACGACCTGTATCGGAACGATCGATTTTCGGAAGCCATCAGTGCATTCAAACAGTCGATCGATCACAACCACCGCGTCGCAGACTCCATGTACAACATCGCCTGCAGCTATTCGCTGATGAACGATGAGAACAATGCACTGCAGTGGCTGGGCGACGCCATCCACAACGGCTTCGACAGCTACGATCACATCGCCGCCGACTCCGATCTCGACCCCATCCGCTCCAGCCCCCGCTTCAAGGCGCTCATGGCCGGACTGGCCGCCAGGGAAGGCGTTGAAGGCGTGCGCGACGGCGTCAAGGGAGGCCTCAAAGGGGGCATCGACGGGGGCATGGTTGGCAGCGTAGTGGGCGGCGTGGTGGAGGGCGTTGTGGGCGGGGTGGCGGGCAACATCCGGGAAAACATCAGAGAAGGGATCCGCAGCGGGCTCAAGGGAAGCGGCTCCGACCGGCTGGAAGAGGCCCTGGCCGAGTATCGCGACCTGCACAGCCGCAACGAGAGCGACGGCAACGCCTGGTTCAGCGCCGGCTTCGATCTTCTCCGCCTCAGACAGCTCGACCAGAGCATCGACGCATTCCAGCAGGCCATCAGCCATGGCTCGAAGACCTCGACCGCCATGTACAACCTGGCCTGTGCGTATTCGCTTCGAGGCGACACGGCAACAGGGATGCACTGGCTCCAGAAATCGGTGGAGCAGGGATTCGACAGCACCGACAAACTGGATAACGATCCCGACATCGCCCGCCTGCGGAGCGACGCAGACTTCAAACAGGTACGGCAGACCGCCGAGGAGCTCAGCCTCAAAGGCAGCCACGCAAAGACCTGGTTGGGAGGCGACGATTGGGACTCCATGGTTCCGCACTTCCGCTCCATGACCGCGAAGTATCCGTCGGCCGGGCGCGCCTGGTTCAACCTCGGCTACGCACTGCTGCAGATCGACGCGAACAGCGCCAGTGGCGACGCGTTCCGGCGCGCTCTCGATCTCGGTTACCGTCCACCGACCAGCGCCTACAACATAGCCTGCGCTTATGCTCGCGACGGCCGGAACGATGAAGCCATGCAGTGGCTCGGGAAGGCCCGATCACTCGGATTCGCTCTCGGCAACTACATCGACGGCGACGACGATCTCGACAACCTTCGCTCCGATCCCCGCTTCCGCGATCTTCGGCAGCAGGTGCGCGCCGACAAGAAGAAGCGGGACTGAGCGCCAGGCGCCGCTTCGCGCGAAGCGG
>JADGNX010000270.1 GCA_017883265.1 Thermoanaerobaculia bacterium | reverse complement strand
TTGGACTGTCCCGCTTCGAAGTCATGTGGCGCGTCGTCTTTCCGGCGATTCTCCCTCGAGTCCTCACGGGCCTGCGGATCGCTTTCGGCATCGCCTGGCTGGTCCTGGTGGCTGCGGAGATGATCGCCGTCGACTCCGGCCTCGGCTACCTCATCATCGACGCCCGGAATGCCGGTAAGCGCTATGACCTGGTCGTAGGCGGGATGCTTCTCATCGGTCTGATCGGCCTCGGCCTAGACTGGCTGATCCGCTCGGCCGAACGGATCGAGAGCGTACGATGGGGAAATCTGAGAAAAGAGTGAAGGGTGAAGTGCGAAAGAAAAATAGGAGGTGATGGAACGATGCGAAGGACGCTCATCATCACAGGACTCTGGATCGCTGCGATCACTGCGGCTCATATGATGCTGAACGTGGACTGGGGAGTCCTCATCAACGATCGTCTCCCCGTCGGGCGGCGAAAGTTGAATGTCGCCTACATCCCGGTCACGTGACATCTGGCCTGCCCGGTCACCGACTACATCTCCGCCTACTCCCAATCGGGACACCTCTTCGTCCCGCGCATGTTTCAGGGCTTCCCCGAGATCAAGGAGGCTCTGATGTCGAACAGGATGCAGGCGGCGTTCATGGTCGCGCCGATGGCAATCGCCCTGCGGGCTCAGGGCGTTCCGGTGAAGATCGTCTATCTCGGCCATCGCTACGGAAGCGCCGTGGTGGTGCGGAAGAACGGGCCTATCCGATCGTTCGCCGATCTGCGGGGCCGTGTGGTCGCCATCCCCAGCCGCTTCTCGGACGAGCGGTTGATCATCTTCAAAGCGCTCGCTGACAATCGAATGAATCCGACCGACGTCAAGCTCGTGGAGATGGCTCCTCCCGACGTCGCCGGCGCGCTCGCCGCAGGAGCCATCGACGCATTCTCCATGGGAGAGCCGTTTCCTTCCCAGGCTGAGATGGGCGGTTACGGCCGCGTTCTCTTTCACGCCAGAAAATACTGGCCCGACTACATCTCCTGTGTTCTCGTCGTTCGTCAGGACGTCATCGACTCGAAGCCGGAAGCGGTGCAGACTCTGGTAGATGGGATCGCCCGATCGGGACTCTGGCTGGAGAAGGGGAGAGCGCATCGGGAGCACGCGGCTGATTTCGTCGGGCGCTACTACTATCGCCAGAGCCCGGCGCTGCTCCGGTGGGCGCTGACCAACCCGATCGATCGCGTCATGTATGAACCGCTCTCTCCCCGCCGCAAGGACTTCGAGCTGATCACGCGCCTCATGCGTCAGACGGGCGTTCTCGACCACGACATCGCCTTCGAAGAGTACGTCGACACCCGCTTCGCCGAGGGAGCGCGGAACGAGACGAGCTGGAAGTATGAGGCGGGGGCCGGGAGCAGCCAGTAGCCGGCGAGGGCGTGCGTGATCCGATGGATTCAGCCTCGCTACGGCGCCGCGCCGTAGCGTCACTGTGGACAAAGGGCGGTCCGTTTGCCGGGACTCGGTCAGACCACGAACATGGCCACGGCGGCGAAGGCCATGAGAAGGGTCGTACCGGCTACGGTGACCCGTCCGAGCCAGGAGCTCGGCTGGTTGACCATGGTCGTGGCGTCCGAAGCGACGACCAGGATTCCGGCCAGGAGAAGCGGCGCCAGCAATCCGTTCAGCACTGCCGAATAGTAGAGAGCCTTGACCGCGCTGAATCTCATGAAGTCGACACCGGCCCCGACAGCGATCGACAGCAGGACCACGGCGTAGAATGCCCGCGCCTTCGTTAACTCCATGTCCAGCCCCTGCCTCCAGGCAAAGGTCTCGGCCAGGGCGTAGGCCGCAGAGCCCGCCAGCGTCGGGATGGCCAGCAATCCGACGCCGATGATTCCGATCGTATAGAGAAAGGTGCAGGCCGCGCCGGCGATCGGCCGCAGCGCTTCGGCCGCCTGCCGGGAAGTCTCGATGTCGCGAATGCCATGCGCGTGAAGTGTCAGGGCTGTGGTGAGAATGATGAAGAACATCACCAGATTGGAGAAGAAAGTTCCGACGCCTACGTCGGCTTTCCGCAGCCGAATCTCCTGCCTGGTGGCTCCTTGCCGCTGCGCCACTGTGAGGCGCCCGCCGGCCTTTTCTTCCTCCACCTCCTCCGAAGCCTGCCAGAAGAAGAGATAGGGACTGATCGTCGTTCCCAGGATGGCCACGAGATTGGACCATTCCAGACGCGAAGCCGGCCAGTGCGGAATGAACGTGGCGCGCGCCACAGCCCCCCAGTCCGGGTGCAGCGAGAGCGCGGCGAGGACATAGGCCATGAGAACAAGGGCCAGCCACTTGAGCGTGTTGGCGATCGTTGCGTAGCGCAGCCACACCGTGGCCGTGCCGATGCCGATGCCGAATGCGAAAACCCAGAAATGAGAATTGACCTTCGTGAGCATCTCCGCGGCGTCGGCCATTCCGGCCAGATCGGCGCCGATGTTGACGGTGTTGGCCGCCAGCAGGACGAGGGCGGCCAGGGCCACGAGCGATCGGGGGAAGCGCGTCCGCAGAGCGGCCGCCAGGCCACGGCCGGTGACCATGCCGATGCGTGCGCACATCATCTGCACCGCCGCCATGAGGGGCCAGGTCAGGAGCGCTGTCCAGAGAAGCGATGTGCCGAGGGCCGCGCCGGTGATCGAATAGGTGGCGATTCCGGACGGATCGTCGTCCGCCGCGCCGGTGATGACTCCCGGCCCCACCACCGAGAGCATACGGCGCAGCAGGCCTGGCCGCGCCGGATCCGCCGCCCCCTTCTCTCGATTGCCGCCTGCCGACACCACGGCAGCATAGCGGAGTTTCCACTCGCCGAATCCGGACGTTGGTTGGCGGAGCTCCTGGCACCTGCTCGGGGGGTGGTTGCATCCGGGTCGAAGGCGGGACAGAATCAATCGATGACATCGGTCGCCGCAGATCAGGACTGGACTCGAAAGCTCGGTTTCGTCCTGTCGGCGCTCACCGTCCTCGCTGTCTGCATCGCCATCGTGAGATCGCACTTCTACACGGCGCGACCCGACGTCATGGCATGGGCGGTGACCTTCGACCTCACATTCACCGTTCCGTTCCTCTTCTATCTGTTTGTCGGCCGGCGGCAGAAGCGCGCGGCCTTCCTCGTCGTTCCCCTTTTCCTGGCATGTCTGGCAATGGCCTCGGCAGTGGTCCCTCGCGATCAGCATTTCTTTCTACGAACGCTCGAGTTTCTCGCCGTGCCTGCTGAGCTTTTCCTGATCGGCTTTCTCATCATGCGCGTGCGGCGAGCGCTTCGGGATTCCGAAGCACCGATGGAGGGTGACGGGTTCGAGCGCGCCTGCGCTGTGGCCGTGGACATCATCGGCAATCGTGTTGCGGCTGAAGTGCTCGTCGGAGAAGTGGCGGTCTGGTATTTCGCGCTGGCCCGCTGGCGGCGGTCGAACGAAGCAGACGACGCACGGGCCATCACGTTCCATCGCCAGAGCGGCTGGGGCGCGGTCCTGACCGCACTCCTGATCGTCCTGGCTGGAGAATCGTTAGCCGTTCACGTCGTGGTGCAGCACTTCAGCGTCGCAATCGCCTGGATCATCACGCTCTCCGAAGCTTACGGCGTTCTCTGGCTGCTCGGCGATTACAACGCGCTCAATTCCCGTCCGACCGTCGTCCGCAATGGTGAGCTGCGAATCCGCCACGGCCTGCGATGGGCCGCAACCGTGGAGCTGACCAACATCGCGGCAATCGAGCATCTCGATCCTCTTCGCAGCGATACGCGCCGCCGTCGGCGGTCGATTCGAATCGCCCTCCTTCAGCCGGCCACCCGGCGAATCGTTCTTCGCCAGCCACTCACCGCGCACGCCATCTACGGCATCCGAAAAGTGATCGAGTCGATCGATCTGGCACCGGACGATCTCGAGCGCTTCGACAGACTTTGCCAGGCCAGCGCACCAACCCTGGGCGCTTAGCCCTGTAGCACAGACACTTCTGTCTGTGCGCCCCGCCACGGGTCCTGTAGCACAGACACTCTTGTCTGTGTGCCACGTGCTAACGACACCACGTGCCACACACCTACTCCGCGCTACACAGACAGAAGTGTCTGTGCTACATCACGCCACTCGGACTGCCAGGATGGCTCTGGCCACGCGCGTCAGCAGGACTGAGTTGCGGAATGGCTTGCGGATGAAGTCGATGGCCCCGGCTTCGAACGCCCGCACTTCGACGTCATCGCCTGGAAGTCCGGAGACGAAGATGGCCGGAGCGGCGATCCCGTTTTGTCTGGCAGCGGCCAGAAGGCTCACTCCATTGAGGTAGGGGAGATCGATGTCGATGACCATCAGATCGACCCGATCCTTCCCCAGGGTCAGCAGTGCCTCCGCTCCGTTCGAAGCGACGACGACCGAATAGCCGGCCTGCGTCAGAAGAGCGTGTGCCAGCTCGCGGCTGAGCACATTGTCCTCGACCACCAGAATCCTCTGCGCCGTCCGGTCCTCGGAAGGGGCGTCGGCGAAGGCTCTGGACGGCTCGCCGGAGCGCAGATTCAGGATCTCCTGCTGCAGCCGGCGAGTTTCCTGAACCGGGCTGGTGTGCAATTGGCGCTTCAGGGCTCGGGCGCATGTTTCGTATTGCGCCAGCGCGGCATTGCGCTCTCCCTGCCGCATGTAGAGTCGGATGAGCGTGCGATGGACATTTTCCAGAAGAGGGTCGAGCTCCAGCGTCCTCTGACCGATGGCGATCGCAGCCGCGGTGTCGCCACTGGCCGTTGTTTTCTCGAGAAGTCGCTGGTAGACATCGGTCCCGACCTTGCGGAGACGAATTCGCTCGGAGGCGATCCATTGATCGAGACGCTCCTCACCGAGAGAGAGGCCGTCGAGAAAATCGCCGCGGTAGAGTGCCGCGGCTCTCCGCAGATCGTCGGCTTCTTCGGAGCTTGAAAGCGCTTCGAGTGTGGTGACGTCGATCGACGCTGCGTCATGATCGAGACGAAGGCAGTCCCCTTCTTCGATCAGAATCGGCTGGCCGCTGCGCGAGAGCTCTTTGCGGAGTCCGAAAAGCGTCTGGCGCAGACTCTGCCGTGCCTGATCCGCGCCCGAGGTGCTCCACAGAAGCGAAGCCAGCTTGTCTCGGGAGACGAGGCCGGCGTGGTTGAGCCCCACGTAGGCCAGCAGCGCCTGTCCCTT
>JADGNX010000055.1 GCA_017883265.1 Thermoanaerobaculia bacterium | reverse complement strand
GTGGTGCGCACCGGAGTTCCCTCGAAACTCGTCCGCTTGTCGCTGAAGCTCTTCATCGCCTTACCCAGCGCCGGATTGGTCGCCATGAGCATGGCCAGCTGCTGCATTTCAGCACCGGAGTAGCTGCTGCCGTAGATCTTCGAGAAGTAGCGGCGGTCGAACTCGGCGATCTCCTTCATCCCCGCGATCCGCGGGCTCATCCACATGTCCGCCGTGAGGATCGATCCGCCGGACTCCTCGATCTTCTTTCCCTTCTCGTGGACCGTCGCGGTCGTCACGACCTGACGCGCACTGAAGCCGTTCACTGTGTCTCGGGAGCCGGTATCCCGGACGTCGAAGTCGACGACGTATTCCGGGCCGCTCTCTCCCTTGCTCGTGGAGTGATCTTCTCTGCGGGCGTTCTTCCGCGCTCTCTCCTCCTGCTCCTGGATCTTGTGTCGAATCTCGTCGAACGTCTCGACCCGGTACGTCTTATGGTCGTAGTCGATGTGGTAGACCTTCTCTTCCCTGAGGTCGACGAGCTCCCCGCTCGAACCATTCACCGTCAGTTTGCGCTCCCCACGAACGGCTTCGGTGGTGGTGATCCCTTCCCTGGCGGCTCTTCCCCCGAAGACGTTGACGATCCCGCCGATAGCTCCGGCCAGATGAAACTGAGTCTTCTGGTCTACCTTCACCTCCGCCATCCCGGCCAGAGCAACCGCAGCCGCGATCACTGCCATACTTCCGATTCTCAGTGCTTTCATCGAGTTATCCCTTATTATTCTGAATAGATAACCGTAGCGTCTGCCAGCCGCCACGGTCAAGAGCCGACTGCTCATGCCAGAAAAATGGCCGGTCCGTCGCTTTTCCATCACCGTACCAGCGCCAGCACATCCCGGATCATGAGAACGACTTGCAGCGATCTTCGATCGCCCTAAATATTCCGCTTGGCACATTAGTTATTGATACCACCTAGAATGGCCGATCCTTTGCAATCAGAAGTCTCCATGCGCTGCCCAGAATGCAAGACGCTGAACGACGATACCGCCGCGGCCTGCAATGCCTGCGGTCTGCTTCTGCTCAAGACGCGTCAGGAGCTCGATGCGAAAAAGCCTCACCGGCGCGCGGAGGACTTCGCCGGCCAGAAGAGGCGGGCGGCTGACTCGGCCGTCGATCATTGCCGGTTTTGTGGAGGCGAAGTCCAGTCGAGCGCCGTCCGTTGCCGGCACTGCGGCGAGATTCTCAACGAGACCTTTTACCGCGAGCGGGCCCGCAAGTGGCGATCCCGTTTGAACTATGCCAGCTGGGTGGCCTACATCTTCGGGCTGGGCGCGCTTCTCCTCTTCCGGCCGGTCGGCCTTTTCTCAATCGCTGCCGGCCTCATCATGTCGATCGCCTACTACGCCGTACCAGCGGAGCCTGTAGGCGGAACCGACGGCAACGGGAAACCCAAAGGCCTTCTGGCCTTCCTCAAGCGACAGATCCGGCTGGAGCGGGTTCAAATCCCGATTCCAAGGTTTCCGAAAAAGAAGCTCGTCTTCGTCGGAACCCCCCTGGTGGCAGCGCTGATCGGCTACGCAGCGAACTTCGTTCTCCTTCAGGAACCGGTCAACGACGTCCTCAAAGAGAACAGCGCGCTTGCCGGAATGCAGGTGTCGGCCCACTACGCCTATTACGTCGTGCCGGGCGTGGTGGTGTACGACCTGAAGACGTTGAGCAGGACAGCCAAGCCGATCGACGTCCATGCGGCGTTCGCCGACTTCGCGGGCCGTCTCCGCTTCCGGAGGTTCGATCGAATCGACCTCTCCTACCAGGGTGTAACCAGGGCCTCAGTCGACGGCGCCACGTTCCGGGAGCTCGGCACGGCGTATGTCCGTCATGACGCAGCCGGCGCCGACTTCGTCCTCAACAAGTTCCCCCGCCTCGTGCACATACAGGCACCCTCGCAGCCGGGGCAGTCGCTGTCCGATTACCAGGCGCTCCTTCGCTTCCACCAGCAGTGGTATGGAAAAGAAGAGTGAAGGGTGAAGAGTGAAGGGTGAAAAAAAGCCGAGGGATTTTCCCCCTTCGCTCTTGCCTTTTTTCACCCTTCACCCTTCACCCTTCACCCTTGCCTCTATCCTTCACCCTTGCTTCGATAGGATTCCGTCTGCCTCGAGCTTTCGCCACAGCGATAGCGAATCGGTGAACTGATAGGCCAGAAGCCCGACCCCGCGCGCCGCCTCCACGTTTTCCAGCAGATCATCGACGAACGCTACGTGATGCGGGAGCGCGCCGATCACTTCGAGCGCGCGGTGAAAGAGCTCGGGATCTGGTTTGGCCAGTCCGTTGCGATGCGAGAAGATGAAGCGGTCGTCGCTGCTGAAGAGGGCAGAGAACTGCCGCGGGATCAATTCAGCATGGACCTCGTTCGAATTCGAGAGGAACGCGACCCGGTATCGCTCGCGGACTCGGTCAAGCACCTCTTCGATGCCTGCGACGGGACCATCGAAGAAATCCTGCCACAGGTGCCGGAACGTCTCGATCGTTCCACGATAGGAGGCGCGAGTGCGAAGCAGCTGGTAGAAGTCGTGAAATGTCACCGCCCCCCGCTCCATGTCGCGATAGCCGCCGGGCGACTCGAAGATTGCCAGCAGCCCGTCGCGGTCGACGGCGGAATCGCCGCAGATAGCGGCGATGACGCGCTCGTAGTCGAGCTTGATCACGACGTTTCCGAGATCGAAGAGAAACCACTGGATGGCTGGCATGGTCACATCCGAAACACGCCGTACCGTGGCGTTTCGATCGGCGCATTGTAGGAGATCGAAAGGCCGAGGCCGAGAACGGTCCGCGTATCGACAGGATCGATGATGCCGTCGTCCCACAGACGGGCCGTGCTGTAGTAGGGACTCCCCTCGCTCTCGTACTTCTGGAGCACGGGATCGGCGATCGCTCGCTCCTCTTCGGGCGACATCTCCTTCCCTTCGCGCGCCATCTGGTCGCGTTTCACCGTCGTCAGCACGCCGGCAGCCTGCTCGCCGCCCATGACGCTGATCCGCGCGTTCGGCCACATCCAGAGGAACCGCGGCGCGTAGGCCCGCCCGCACATGCCGTAATTCCCCGCTCCGAACGAGCCGCCGATGATGACCGTGAATTTGGGAACGACGGAGTTGGCAACGGCGTGGACCATCTTCGCTCCATCCTTGGCGATGCCTCCCCTCTCGTATTGCTTCCCCACCATGAAGCCGGTGATGTTCTGAAGAAAGACCAGTGGAATCGCGCGCTGATTGCAGAGCTCGATGAAGTGCGTCACCTTCAGCGCCGATTCACTGAAGAGAACTCCGCTGTTGGCCACGATTCCGACCTGATAGCCGAAGATGCGGGCGAACCCGGTGACGACCGTCGTGGCATAGCGCTCCTTGAACTCCTGAAAGCGCGAGCCGTCGACCATCCGGGCGATGACCTCGCGGACATCGTAGGGCTTCCGGATGTCGCGTTGAATGACGCCATAGAGCTCCCGCGGATCGTAGAACGGATCTTCGGCCTCGATCAGTGTGGGCGGCTCCTGCTTGCGGGTTGGCAGGTTCTCCACGATGTTGCGGACGATGGAGAGCGCGTGCGCGTCATCTTCGGCAAAGTGGTCGGCCACGCCCGAGATCCGCGTATGCACGTCGGCTCCACCCAGCTCCTCGGCGGACACCTCTTCGCCCGTGGCAGCCTTCACCAGCGGCGGCCCGCCTAGAAAGATCGTTCCCGTCCCCTTGACGATGACCGCTTCGTCGGACATGGCCGGCACGTAGGCTCCGCCTGCCGTACACGATCCCATCACGGCGGCGATCTGGGGGATCTGCTCGGCGGACATGCGGGCCTGGTTGTAGAAGATCCGTCCAAAATGCTCCCTGTCGGGAAAGATCTCGGCCTGGAGCGGGAGAAATGCCCCACCGGAATCGACCAGATAAACGCAGGGGACCTTGTTCTCCAGAGCGATTTCCTGGGCTCGCAGATGCTTTTTGACCGTCATCGGGAGATAGGAGCCGCCCTTGACCGTGGCATCGTTGGCGATGACAAGACACTCCCGGCCGTGGATGCGTCCGAGTCCGGTGATGATGCCGGCGGCCGGGGCGTCGCCGTCGTACATGCCGTTCGCCGCGAGCGGTGAGAGCTCCAGAAAGGCGCTCTCCTCATCCAGCAGCAGGGCGATCCGCTCGCGCACCGGCATCTTTCCCTGCTCCCGATGACGCTCCACGTATTTTGCGCCCCCTCCTTCCTTCACCGCCGACGAGGCGCTCTTCAGCTCCGCGACCAGACTCTCCAGACGCCGGGCGTTCTCCCGGAAATCGTCTGAGCTCGTATCGAGATGCGATTCCAGTTGCTCCATTTACTTTCTCACTGCGCGGGTGATGGCGGCGACGGCCTCCGAGGTCGGCGTGCCGGGGAGGAAGATCTCCCGGATTCCCATGGCCTTGAGGCGGGCGATGTCCTGCTCCGGAATGATGCCGCCGGCGACCACGATGATGTCTTCGGCCCCTTCCTCCTTGAGCAGACGCATGATCTCCGGGAAGAGAACGTTGTGCGCGCCCGACAGGATCGAGAGGCCGATGGCATCGACGTCCTCCTGCACTGCGGCCGCCACGATCTGCTCGGGTGTCTGGCGGAGGCCGGTGTAGATCACTTCCATCCCCGCGTCGCGCAGCGCGCGGGCCACGACCTTGGCGCCGCGGTCATGTCCGTCCAGGCCAGGCTTGGCGATGAGAACGCGAATCTTCCGCTCGGTCACGGGACCACCTGCGCCGGCGGTTTCGAATCGCGAAAGATCGAGAGGATCAGGAGGTCGTGATACGCGCCCTCCCGGTAGAAGTCGTTCACCAGCTTTCCTTCCTGCACGAACCCGACACTGAGGAGCAGGTGCGTCGCGCGATCGTTGTAGTCGAAGACATTGATCCTCAGCTTATAGAGATTCATCTCGTCGAACGCAAAGCGGACCAGTGTGCGGATGGCGTCGTTTCCGAAACCGCGGTTCCACGCCGAAGGCTCCCCGATGAAGAGGCCGAACCAGGCACATCGGGAGACCCAGTCGATGTCGTGAATCGAGGCATTGCCGATATGGGCGCGATCTTCGCGGCGCTCGACGGCGAAATGGCGCTCGCTCTCCGAAGGGCGCATGGCCCGCTCGAGCCATTCGACCTCGTTCTGGAAGGCGATCGGGTACCGCGACTTGAGAGTGCGAACGATATTCGGGTCATTCATCCAGCGGTAGCAGCGATCGGCGTCGCCGACCTCGAACGCTCGCAGAATGACGTGATCGCCGGCGATCATGAAGCGGCTCCGCCTTCCGTCCCCGGCTCCACCCTCAAAGTCGCGCTCGGTCCGATTTCCCATGCGGCGCGAATTATAGTCGGTCGCTTTGTCGTCACTGGCGACTCTCTTGCAGCCTCGCCCGGCGGTGACGGCCAGAACGATTCAGGGAAGGTCAATGCCTACTTCAACGAATGAGAGTCCCAGCCCCGCCGGCGTCGAGCCGGTACCTTCGTCTGCAGCCGGCCAGAGACCAATCGCGCCGGCAGTGCACCGGCGGGCGATCATCGTCGACGGCCACTGCGACACCCCCTACCGCCTGCTGCGGCATAACGTTCACCTCGACGAGCACGATACCGAGGCTCAGGCCGACCTCGGTTCGTTGCTGGAGAGCGGAATCACCGCTTCGTTCTTCGCTGCCTATGTCCCTCCGTTTTACGCAGGACGCGGCGCAGCGGACTTCGCGCGCCGCCTGATCCGGCTGATCCACGAAGAAGCGGCAAGGCTTCCCGCCCAGCTCGTCGTTGGAACCAGCGCGCGATCGATCCGCGACGCTAAGACCGCCGGCCGGATCGCTCTCATGATCGGCGTCGAAGGCGGCCACGCCATCGAAGACTCGCTCGACATCCTCCGCGAGCTCTACGACACCGGGGCGCGCTATCTCACGCTGACGCACGTCAACACCAACAACTGGGCCGACTCCTCGGGTGACGGCGGACGCCACGGCGGTCTCACCGACTTCGGGCGGAGCGTCGTGCGGACCATGAACGATCTCGGCATGATCGTCGACGTCTCACACGTCGCCGATTCGACCTACTATCACGTACTCGAGACGACGCGCACCCCCGTCGTTGCTACGCACTCCTCCTGTCGGGCGCTCTGCAATCACCCGCGCAACATGACCGACGCGATGCTGCGCGACCTCGCCAGCAACGGCGGAATCTGCATGATCAACTTCTTCTCCGCCTTCCTGAACAGCGAGGTAGCAACCGTGCTGAAGAAGGCGCAGAAGCGTCCCCGCGGCAACGACGCCGGCGGCCACGGCGGCACGGAAGAGGTCCCTGACGACCGCGTCGACTGGCAGAGCTACGTCGAATGGTTTCGCTCCCTCGGATGCCCGACCGCAACAATCGACGACGCCGTCGATCATGTCCTGCATGCAGCCGAAGTTGCGGGAATCGATCACGTCGGCATCGGCAGCGACTTCGACGGCGTGCCCGCGCTTCCCGACGGCCTCAGCAACGCTTCGTTCCTCCCGGCACTGACTTCGAGACTCCTCGAGCGTGGACTATCCGAGATGGATATCGAGAAAGTCCTCGGCCTCAACTTCCTCCGGGTCTTCGAATCGATCGAGAGCGCTAAAAGGGGTTAGCTGGTTGGTAGCGCACCCCTTCACTTTTGCCTGACTGAGGCATGCCGCTCCTCGGACACCGCTTCCGTGCTCTACAATTCCCCCTGAGGGGACTGTCAAAGATGCCGACTGAAGTCGAGGAGCTTCGCGATCTGGCCAGGGCGTATTACGCGGGAAAGGATCTGCCTTGCCCGAAACATCCTGCCGCGAAACTGAAGGGCGAGTTCGTCAAGACGACCTACTTCGATCACCTCGTCCTCAGCTGTCCGGTGGGAAGAGAGACGATCACGATTCAGCAACGGCCGAAGCAGCAGGAGTTCAACCAGCCTCAGGTGGAAGGTCTGGTGGAGAACATCCAGCGCGGCGACCAGAACCTCTGTTATCGGTGCCAGTCGCGCCTCGAGACGAGCGCCCAGGAAAACCCGACCACCGGCATCACCGACTACACATTCACCTGCATTCGCTGTTTTTCGTGGGGCCGCTGGATCGGCCATCCCGACACGGCCAAGATCGGCTCCTCACCGACCTCGGGCACGGCGAAGAAGAAAAAGTAGCTCTGCGCCAATCCTTGTCCTGGTGAGGCTTTGCCTCAGACCGACGAGATTGTATAAAACCAGAGACCAGAACGGCCTCTTCTGGTTTCTGGTTTGGAAATACGACTCACCTGCAACGCATTCTTCCTGGTCAAGACCACTAGTGAACATGCCTACGTGCGGCCGGGCATCCGAATTCAGGGCGCTTTCATCGCCCCTTCCGGATGGTGAATCTTCCCACCCAGCAGCGCGGTGCGGGTCACGGTTGCGGTTCCGAAAAGGCCGAGGACGAGGATGGCCAGGAGGAACCAGGAGGGAAAGACCTTCGGGCTCCTCCAGGCGATCCAGCCGGCCAGGGCGGCCACACCACCGGCCCCGAGCATACCCAGCGCCCAGCCGGCCGACTCGTCGTGCGGCTTGATAGCCGACTTGTCGACTCCCTGAAGATTCTTGACCAGGGACGCGGCGCCGTCTCCAGTCTGGTCCGCGGCCAGGGTGAAGAGCGCGGTGACGATGAAGAGCAGCAACGCCACGCGCTGCACCGAGTCGCTTTTCCAGAACATCCCGATGATGAGGACGCCGACGGCGCAGAGATTCACGATGATCGGAAAGTGATTCAGGGTGAGATGAAGATACGCAGTATTCGGCATCGAAGAGCCTCGCATGTAGATTCTACGTCACGCCATGCGGGACATTGCGCATGAATTGCGTCGAATCTCGCGACGTGGTCACACACGGTAAGATGTGGCCGTGCCGGAGCTGTCGAACCTTCCTCACGTGGTCGTCGTCGGCGGTGGCTTCGGGGGACTGTATGCCGCTCGGGGTCTTCGCCGCGCACCGGTCCGCATCACACTGGTCGACCGGCGCAACTACCACCTTTTTCAGCCGCTGCTCTATCAGGTGGCCACGGCGGCGCTGAATCCGAGCGACATCGCCGCCCCCATCCGATCCGTTGTTCGCCATCAGAAGAATACCTCTGTGATCCTGGCTGAAGTAACTTCCGTCGATCCGGTCTCGCGGCGTCTGACGCTGATCGATGGCGAGCTTTCCTACGACTATCTGGTCCTGGCTACCGGGGCCACGCATTCGTATTTCGGACATCCGGAGTGGGAGCAGTTTGCGCCCGGGCTGAAGACGATCGAAGATGCGCTGGAGATCCGCAAACGGGTCCTCCTGGCCTTCGAAGCGGCCGAGCGTGAGCCCGATCCCGACAAGCGGGCCGGATGGCTCACGTTCGTCATCATCGGAGGAGGCCCGACCGGCGTGGAACTGGCCGGAGCCCTTTCAGAGATCGCGCGACAGACGATGATCCGCGACTTCCGCACGTTTGACCCCTCGAGCGCCCGTGTCATTCTCATGGAAGGCCTTCCGCGAGTTCTTCCGCCCTATCCGGAGTCGCTCTCGGAGAGCGCGGCCCGGCAACTCCGCCACCTCGGCGTGGAGGTCATCACCGGGGCGCGCGTCACGGAGGTGGATGCTCACTCGGTTCGAATTGGCGAGCAGCGCGTTGCCACACGCACCGTGCTCTGGGCCGCCGGCGTCGAGGCTTCGCCGCTGGCGCAAACCCTGGGCGCGCGGCTCGATCGCGCCGGCCGCGTCGAGGTCGACGGGAATCTCAACGTTCCCGGTCATCCCGAGCTCTTTGTCATCGGGGATCTCGCCGCGGTGAAGCAAGCAGACGGCCGTCCGGTACCGGGCGTAGCCCCCGCCGCAATTCAGGCCGGCCAGTACGCCGCGAAGCAGATCGCGGCGGTGGTGGCCGGCGGCAAGCGCGAGCCGTTTCGATACCTGGATAAAGGCTCGCTGGCCACGATCGGTCGCGCCGCCGGCGTTGCCGATTTCGGTCGGGTTCGTCTCAGCGGCTTCGTGGCCTGGGTCGCCTGGCTGGCCATCCATATCTTCTTTCTCATCGGCTTCCGCAACCGCTTTCTCGTGATCTCGCAGTGGGCCTGGGCCTACCTCACGTACCAGCGCGGCGCCCGCCTCATCACCGGGCAGGTCGAGCCGGTCCTCCGCGACTGATGAAGAAGCGCGTCTACATCGTCTACACCGGCGGAACGATCGGTATGACCGCCACAGCCGACGGCTACGCGCCAGTCTCCGGTTTTCTGGAGCGGCAGATGGCCGACATGCGCGAGCTGACGCATCGCTCCATGCCGGAATACACGATTCACGAATACTCGCCGCTCCTCGACTCCTCGAACATGACGCCGGCAGAGTGGCTTCTCATCGCCGCCGACATTCGCGATCACTACGACGAGTTCGACGGCTTCGTGGTCCTCCATGGCACCGATACCATGGCCTACACCTCCTCAGCCCTGGCCTTCATGCTGGATGGGCTCCGTAAGCCGGTCGTGGTCACCGGATCGCAGATCCCGCTCTGCGAGGTTCGGAGCGATGCCCGTGAGAATCTGATCACCAGTCTGATCATCGCCGCGGAGCACGCGGTCCCGGAGGTCTGCCTGTTCTTCGGCGCCAAGCTGCTCCGCGGTTGCCGGGCCAAGAAGGTGCACGCCGACGGCTTCGACGCCTTCGACTCCCCCAACTATCCTCCACTCGGCATCGCCGGAATCGACATCGATATTCAGGAGCGTTTCGTCCGCCTGCCCTCCTCGCGGCCGCTGGAGGTCGCAGCGATGGCTCAACCGGTGGTCGGCGCCCTGCGCCTCTTTCCAGGAATCTCCGGCGAGGTCACGCGAAACATGCTGCAACCGCCACTCCAGGGTCTGGTCCTCGAGGCATACGGCGTCGGCAACGGTCCGGAGAACAACCCGGGGTTCCTCGAAGCGTTGACCGATGCCGTCGACCGCGGAGTGGTCATCGTCGACTGCACGCAGTGCCTGCGAGGGACTGTCGATCTGACCGACTACGCCACCGGTTCCGCGCTGGCCAGGACAGGCGTCGTCAGCGGCTACGACATGACGGCGGAGGCGGCGCTGGCGAAACTCCACTACCTCTTCGCCATCGGCCTCGACCCCGGCGAAGTCAGGAATCAGATGCAGCGCGACCTCCGGGGCGAGCTGACCTTGCCAGAGTAATGTTGTTCAGAACTTCGCGTATTCGCGGACGATCGAGTCGATGATCCGGAGAGCGGCGCTGCCGTCTCCGTCGTGGTGGTTCACGATGACCGAGAAATAGCGATAGCGCGTCCCGTCGACCGATCGGATGATGCCGCTGAGCGCGTTCACGCCGCGGATGCTCCCGGTTTTACCGCGAACGCGATCGCCGAGCTCCGTAAGCCGCTTGCGCAGCGTCCCTTCCTCCCCCGGTGTGGCGAGAATGGCCCAGAAGAGAGGGTGGCGGCCGGGAGCATTCAGGTATCGCAGAAGGCGCACCGCAGCGGCCGGTGTAACAAGATCGTCGGTAGCCAGGCCACATCCGTCCGAGAAGGTGAAGTCGCGGCCGTCGATCCCCACTTCCCGGGTGAGGAAGCGCCGCTCCTCCTCGCGCGCCGCAGCGTACGACGCGGGCGCGCCGGCAAGCGAGACCCGCTTGAACAGCATCTCGGCGTAGAGGTTCTGACTATTCTTGAGCAGTCGCGACGCGATCTGAAAGAGAAATGGAGAGTCGATCTCCCCGATCTTCTCGCTCCATCCCTGCGGTGCGCTGCTCGTGCGCGCGATCCCGCTGACACGGATCCCGTTCTGGACAAGGTAGGCGCGAAAGGCCTGAGCGGCGAAGAGAGCCGGATCAGAGACGGCAATGATGTCGCCCCAGTGCTTCGCGTCTGCCGGTTTGACGGTTCCCGTGACGATGACCCGATTGCCGGTCGTCGAGCGCGCCTCCGGCTCTCCGACCGGCCCGCACGTGACCTGCGCCGCAATCGGCACGAAGTCGGGATGAGCGGTGGCAAGCGGAGCTCCGCAGTCGGGGTCGTCCAGATCGACCCCGATCAGATTCTCGTTGAAGGCCAGGGCGTCGACCGGTGCGGCATACTCCGCGCCGATCTCTCCGACCTTCCACCCGCCAGGCACGGTCTCCCGGTCATATCGAGAGACATCAGCCACGATGTCTCCACGGATCTCCTCGATCCCCCGCGTGCGCAGCGCTCGGAGAAAGGGCGCGAATACCGATAGCTTGTCCTCGTAGAACCGTCCACCGAACGAGGGATCGCCGTCGCCCTTGACCACGAGATCTCCCTCGAGGCGGCCGGAAACTGTGGCCGCAGAGGTCCGGAGCTCGGTGGCGATCCGGCTATCGGCACCGAAGCATTCGAGCACGACGGCGGCGGCGAAGAGCTTTCGGTTTGACGCCGGCATCAGGAGCTTCGTTCCGTTGCGATCGACGAGGACGCTGCCGTCATCCTCCTCGACGCGTATACCCCATACGGCCCGATCGAAGGGAGATTCGGCGATGGCGCGGTCGAGGTCAAACGACGCGGGGGCAGAAGGGCGTGGCGCCTGGTCGACGCGGATGTCGACACGAGCGGTAGAGCAGCCGAAGACGAAGAGCGAGATTGTCAGCGCCGAGCAGAGGAGCCCGAACCTGCGCATCAGGCGAAGCTCCATTCTTCGAATGATGGGGCATTGGCGAGGTTGAACGAGGCCGCTGAGAGAAGCGCCTCGAGGGGCAGCGTCTTGAAATCTCGCAGACGCGACGCGAGCTCGAAGACCTTGAGGTACTGCGCATAGTCACGCGCCAGCAGATAGATCGGCGGCTGGGACTCCGACCGGGAACCGGCTGGAGCGGCAGCTTCTCGGCCACTGGTTTTCCGGGAGATAAAATCGACGACTCGCCGCTGAATCGAGGGGTCCGCGGTGATCCTCGAAGCCTGGATTGCTGCGTCCAGGAGAAAGAGAGCGTGCGCCGATTCGATGGAGCCCTGCTCTGCGATGCAGCGGTTCATCAGAAGTGAGTAGAGAGTCTCGATGTCCAGGAGATGCCCCTCCTCGCTGTAGCGGGGACCGTCGTACGAGACGAGCTCCCATACCGCCGGGCGGAGCGCGGCAAATCGGACCGCCGGCGGAACGTGCTCGGCGAGGCGCCATACGGCGACGGCCACGATCAGCTTGTGCCCGAAGTCTTCGAAGTCATCGGTGGCTACGGAGAACAGATCGCCGGCGCACCGGTCGTCCGCGACCCGCGCAGCCAGCCAGCGTTCAGCTCGCAGGCGGTCGCGCGCAGCGACGGCCTCCCTGAGCTCATCGAGGTCGGTGCGCTGGCCGGATTCGGCCGGCGGCGGATCGGTAATGGGTGGCTCGCTCCAGGGAGCGCGGCTCCCGGAGGCATAAATCGCGCACTCGGTCAACAACTCATCGAAACGATCGCCGAGCACGGGCTGCAGATTGCTCGCGGCGTGGACGGCCAGCAGGGCATGCTTGAGGTGTTGCGACGGCGCGTAGGCCAGAACGGCGAAGCGGGCGACGGCGGACCAGAGCTCGGCCGATGAATGCTGCGCTCGGAAGCGTCGGACGGCGGCGGGAATCGCTTCCAGATCGCGTCCGATGAGCGGTTCGTAGAGCTCCGAGATCGCATTCATGGTTGGCGTGGCCATGCCACGAGGCCCGTCACGGCTTCTTCGAGGAAGCCCTGGGGCCCTTCTTGGTCGCGGGAGTCTTGTGCGTCGCTGATTCAGGATTCTTCGCGGCCTGCGAATCCGTGAGAACGCCACCCTCGTTTTCCGAGCGGTTTCCTTCGACCTCAACGGTTCCGGTCATGGCATCGGTGCCGTTTGCCGCCGGCTGCGCCGCCGCCGGGGCGATGGTGTGTGTCACCGGGGCCTGAGGCGCGGCATCGCCTTTCTTCGCGCACCCGGGCAGCGTGGAGGCTGCAATGGCCACGACCACTACAAACGCAGTTCTGCTGATATTCACAGGAACCTCGGGCTCATCGATATCACCGGAACGAGACACAGTGGCTCTCTCTCAGCCCTGCGCTTGTCGGGTCGCCGACGGTAATGCAATTTCCCTGACAGGATTCGATACAATCACGGCCCGATGCGGACTGGGAAGCGAATTGGAATCTTCGGCTGGGGGGTGGTAGCGCCGAAGTCTCCCGACATCGATCATTTCGAGAAAAACCTCGAGCAGCCCGGCAGCTGGCTCTCCCCGTTCCGCGGCTTCGGCCCCTCGAACTTCCTGGTCGGGGATCCGGAGTTCGACTTCGAACGATATCATGCGTGGCTCGACGCCCGTTTTGCCCCATCGAAGTTTTCGCAGCTCCGGGAAAAGATGGGGCCGATGGTGCAGTACGCGATCGGATCGTTCATCCAGTCCCTTCAGCAGAACGATGGGATCGAACCGTATCTCCATTCGCTCGGTACGCGTTGCCATGTCTATGTCGGTACCGGTCTCGGCGACATCACTGTGCAACACGAGCAGTCGCTTCGTTACGAGCGAGCCCTTCGCCGCTGGAACGAATTCTGGGCCTCGCCGGATCGCTGCGCCCCCCTTCAGCTGCACCAGCAGGGATTGGATATCGATCCTGATGCCCCGGCCGAGCCCGATGGAATGGAGATCGGGACCGAAGCGTGGATCGACGCGAAGCACGCCTGGGAATCGCACTGGACGGCGAAGAGCGACGCCCTGGCCTCCTATCTTTCGGAAGCCGCGGAGATTCAGGCCGAGCCGGTCCCGCCATCGTCCGGATCGGCAAAGCTCGGCTCGATCCGCCAGAAGCTGAACCGCATCAAGGCCCTCAATCGCCGGTGGGACTGTCCCGAAGAGCCGTGGGCCAGCGTTTCGCCGAATCTTCTCTGGAACATCGCCAACATACCGGCCGCGCAGATCTCGATGATCGGCCGCATCACCGGCCCGGCTTTCGCTCCGGTAGCGGCCTGCGCCTCATTCGGCATCGCCGTGAAGATGGCCATCGATTCGATCCGTCTCGGTCACGCCACAGCGGTCGTGATCGGAATGACCGATCCGCCCCCACACCCGGTAACAATCTCCGGCTTCTATAGCGCGAACGTGCTGTCGGCCGACGCGGACGTGTCGCGTCCGCTGACGGCGCTCAAAGGAACTCACGTCTCCGGCGGATCGTGCGTCTGGATCCTTGGCGATGCCGAGGCCCTCATGGCCAAGGGATTCAAACCGGTGGGGATGGAAATCGTCGGAGTCGGATCGTCCTCCGATGCCCATCACATCATCACGCCGTCGAAGAGCGGCCCGCAGCTCGCCATGCGCGCTGCCATGGAGGGATTGAGCGCCGAGGAGATCGCCACCTGGGACATGCATGCTACCGCCACACCGGGCGACGCGACTGAGATCCAGCATTCTCTCGAGCTCCTCCATGCTGACGTCATCTTTACCGCGCGCAAAGGAACTTTCGGTCACGGCATGTCCGTCGGCGGCGGATGGGAGCTGACCGCGCAACACCTCGGCATGTCGAAAGGGAAGCTCTATCCGATGGCGCTGACCGACGGAGAGCTGCATGCCGACGTCGAGCTCCACGACGCTCGCTTCGTGCACAACGAGGGCTGTGCCGTCGACGACTCCGCCTACAGCGGCAAGCTGTCGATGGGCATCGGCGGCATCAACTCCTGCGTCATCAGCCGACCCTGGAAAGCGGAAGATCTGGAAGGATTGAGCCCATCGGTCCACGATTCTCCCGCCGAGACTCTGAAGAGTTAAGCCGTGGCGCCGGCGGGCGTCAGGACCGAGTCCCTCCATGCCGCATGGCCTTCGATCAACTCCAGCGCTCTTTGGAGGAGCGCCGCGTTGGCCGGCTTATTAGTCCAGGTCGATCTCCCCGACGGATGCGGCAGGACGACGACGTCAAAGGTCTGGCCGGCCCGCGAGACGCGGTGAACGAGGCCGACGATGGCGTCGAGCTGCGCGCTGCCGAGGAGCTGTCGGGCCGCCAATGTTCCGACCGCAATCATCAGAGCGGGACGAAGTATGGCGATCTCCCGATCCAGATGCGCCCCGCAGCGGGAGATTTCGTCGGCGTCCGGAACGCGATCGCCGCCGCTCTTGTCCTTCCCGGGGAAGCAGCGAATTACGGCTCCAATGTGAACGCGGCGGCGAAAGTCCTCCTCAGTCGCACCAATCCCGGCGAACCACTGAAAAAGACGTTTGCCGGCGGTAT
>JADGNX010000269.1 GCA_017883265.1 Thermoanaerobaculia bacterium | reverse complement strand
TGGTATTGAATGCGCCGCCAAACTCGCCGACGTCCTCACCGATGAGAAAGACGCGCTCGTCGCGCTCCATCTCTTCCATCATGGCCTGGCGGATGGCTTCGAGATAGGTCGTCTCGATCGCTGCTGCGGGCTCGGCGGTCATGGCGCGCTCTCCCAGTAGCCGTCCCCGGCGAAAAGGCCGAGAGCGGCATCTTCGCCTCGCGGCATGGGTGAGGCGTCCGCCTCGTCCACCGCTGCATCGAGCTCGTTCTTGATCCGCAGCTTGGTCGCTTCGAAATTGGCCGGCGATGCGATGCCGAGCTCGAGAAGGAGCCGTTCATAACGTTCGATCGGATCGCGGGAGCGCCACTCCTCGATGAGGGCGAGCGGAACATAGGACTGGTTGTCGTGCTCCGCGTGTCCCTTCATCCGGAATGTCTTCACTTCCAGGAGGGTCACGCCGTCGCCGCGCCGGGCCCGCTCGACGGCTCGGCGGGTCGCGGCGTAGGCGGCCATGACATCGTTTCCGTCGATGCTCTCCGACGCACAACCGAACGCGTAAGCCTTGTCGGCCAGAGTGCGGGCAGCGGTCTGTTTCGATGTCGGCGTGGAATAGGCGTAGCCGTTGTTCTCCACGATACAGATGAGCGGGAGCCGCTGTACGGCAGCGAAATTCATCCCCTCGTAGAAAGCGCCGGTCGAGGAGCCGCCGTCCCCGATATAGGCCAGCCCGACGATGTTCTTTTTCTGCATGCGGCCGGCCAGGACGATGCCTGCCATCACCGGAATCATGTCGCCGAGCTGTGAGATCTGTCCGATGAATCCGTCGCGGGCCGGATGCCCGTAGTGGATGTTGAGATCGCGTCCGCGAGTCGGTGAGTTTCCCTTCCCCATGTACTGCCGGAGAACGTCCACCGGCCTGGCTCCGGCCACCAGGATCGAGCCCATATTGCGGATCAGCGGCTGTACGACATCACCCGCTTTGAAGTCCAGGGCGTAGGCCGAGGCCACCGACTCCCCCTCCTGGCCGAGAGAGCGGAAGATGCCACCGATGACTTTCGACTGCCGGAAGAGATTCACGACGCGCTCTTCGAGCGAGCGCGTGAGGCGCATGAAGTAGTCGATTTCGAGCAGCTGCTCGTGTGTCAGCCCCTGCGTGTCGTAGACGGGAGTGGCGATCGGTTCGGTCATCGCGGTGTCGGCCGGCGCGCATTATACGGAGAGGGCAGGCTCAGAAACCAGAAACCAGAAACCAGAAACCAGAAACCAGAAACCAGAAACCAGAAACCAGACTCACTTGCTGTATGCCCGTGTTCAAGAGCCTGGAGCTCCGGGGCCCCGGCGCGCTTCGCGGACGACGGGCTTTGGGTCTGTTCGCTCGATGCCCCTCACGCGGCGGGCTGAGCCTCTGCACCTTGCGTTAGAGCTGGTGCGAACGGGGAGTGGCTCGCCCCGCAGAGCGAGCCACTGTTCGCCGGTGACGTTTACTGCGCCGGCACGTAGGTCGGGTCGCCGGTGACCTGATCGATGACCGAACCGTACGCCGTGATCTTGCCCTCGCCGTCGACGACGCGGAGTGCAACACGCGCGTTGTAGGCGGTGGTGATGCCGAGAGAGCTGATGATCGGCGGCTGCATGAACTCGTATGGCTGGAGGGTGATTCTCACGGTCGGCGTTACTTTGGTGTCGGGAAGAACGAGCGAGACTTCCACCGTGACCGGCTTACCGGCTGTCTCAGCGATGCCGAGGTTGGTACGGAAGCGGCTCGACTGCTCGAGCTGTAGCACCTGAAGGGCCCGATCGGTGAGGCCGATCGACTGGGCTGCCGTGACGGCCGGGATGAACTGCCCGTAGGTCCCGCCGCTGACGCTGTCGTCCGTGTAGGTACGGCCGCTGACTATCAGGCTGCTGCTGGCGGCCGTCGTCACGTGCACGGCACCGCCGGTGACCCCGCTGAGGCCGAAGAGTGCCAGCACGATGCCGTCTAAATTCTTGGTCTCACCGGGGAGCACGGAAAGCGTCGCCGTCTTTGATTGAGTGGTCTCGCCTCGCTGTGGCAGGTACGTGAGCGTGATGTCGCTCTGCTGGGTGGAAGGGTTGAAGATGCGCATGTCGGTCCGCCAGTTCTGGGAGCCGGTGTTGAGATTTGCGGCGCCTGGCAGGATGAAACGGGTGGCGCTGGCGGCGCTCTTGAGGACGGGGTAAACGAGAAGAGGATCGTTCGTCCGGTTGTCGATCACCGAGGCGTACGCTGTGACTTTGCCGGTATCGGACGTCACCTGAACCTCGATGCGTGCATCGTCCGCAAAGATGTCGTGCGCAGACAGGAACCCGCCGATCTGCCGGTGTTCGCCGGCCGCCAGACTGATGGGGAACGAGCCGAGCAGCCCGCCATCCTTGCCGAATACCGAGACGTTGAGATCGGCCGGCTGGCCCGCTGCTTCGACCAGGCCGACATTCGTCCGATAGCCGCTCGTGAAGTCGCGCGACTGAGAGATCTGCTGGATCGACAGGACGTTCGGCTTCAGGGGATCGAGCGACTTGCCGACGAACTGAGCGAAGGGGACCGCCGGTATGTATTGTCCGTATGTCGACCCTGCCGCAGTGACGTTATAGGTGCGGCTGGAGGCGACCGTGACCGAGCTGATGCTGGGCGTCGACGAGATCGCCGAGGTAGTCGCGGTCAGCGGTCGGATCTCGAGAACGCCGGCAGCGCTGGCATTAGCCGCCGAGGCACCGACGCCGAAGAAGCTCGAGAGAATATCGTCGAGGGCCGTTGTCGCACCAGGGTTGATCTGGATGATGGTCTGCTTCATGGCCGTCGTTCCACCAGGACCGGTCGGAGTGAAGTTGAGCTGGTACTTCATGGCCTGGGTCGAGGTATTGGTGACTCGCACATCGGACTGGAACTTCGAGTTGTTCGCTCCATCTGCATGGCCGACGGACGGAATGATGAGCGACTCGGGAAGCGGTGTGTTGCGCGACGTCGGCGACACCGGCGTGACGACGCTGACGGAAACCGGAACGCTCGACGCCGGAGGAGTCCCGTTGGTACCGCTCTTCATCCCCGAAGCGCTCAGGCCCGTGCCCTTGGCTGAGCTGTTCGTGGTGACGATGACTGTTCCGGTATTCGTGCCGATCGGCAAGGTCGAGGGATCGGTGGTGACGAGAAGCGTGATGCCCTCCGCCGGGATCGTGCCACTGGACGGCGCGACGCTCAGCCACGGTTGATCGACGGTGGCTGTAAAGCTGACCGGCGATCCGCTGCCGGGAAGGAAGAGCTTCTGAACGACCGAGCGGACCCCGCCCACTTCCGTCGAACCGCTGAGCGATTTCTGCGCCGTTGAAGGCAACGGAACGATCGCTATGGCTATGGCCTCTGAGAAAGAACCGCGCGCATCGCTGCAACTGCTGACAGCGCGCACTCGATAGTAGAAGAGCGTCGAAGTCTGCAATGCCTCTTTCGAGAATGCGGAGGAGAGACCGGCCACCACCGACGTGGTAGCTCCCGAGAAATCATTGCTGGCCGATTCCTGCAGCTCATACAGAGTCGCGTTGGCCACAGGAGACCAGCGAACCGTATAGCCGCCCCCGGACTGCACCTGTCCGATCACCTCGGCTACAGGCCGGGCCGGGCTGCTGCAACCGGGCCCGGTTCCGGCTACATCGAAGTTGCCGTCCGCAGATTCCAGGGAGGAGCAGCCGTCGAAGAGAGCTTCGATGTGCCAGTGGTTGTGACCGGTCGGGACCCCTGCCGTTACGGTCGCCGTCGTGGACGTGGCGATCACCGCAGGTTTCCCTTCTCCATTCGAAAGCCACAATTGATAAGAGCTTGCGCCCGGCACTACGGTCCAGGAGAACGCGATCTGGGTGGGGAGATCCGAGCCGTCGTCCGGCGGCGAGAGCAGCAGGGGCCGCTGATGATCGCAGGAGGGTGTCTGAGCGATGGTGAAGGTTGCGTGCTGCGAATCGGTTGAAGGACATCCGTTGAACAACGTCCGTACGAACCAGTCGATGGTTGTCTGCGGCATGTGCTTTGTGAGCTGGGTCTCTGATCGGGTGCTGCCGATCGAGCTCGCGCTTCCGTCAGAGCTTCGGGCCCAGAGCTCATAGCCGATCGCGCCACTGACCGGCGTCCAGACGAAGGTTACCGCGGCGTCGGTCAGGTTGCTGCCGTTGGCCGGCGATTGAGGGGACGAAGCGGTCGTGGAACAGCTGACGTCGCGAGGAACGCTGAAGCGCGCTCGCTGCGAATGTGTCGAGCTGCAGCCGTCAAAAATCGCCTCGACGAACCACGTGACGGCGCCGGGTGGTACCTGCGTCGTAAACGATGTCGCATTGGTCGTAGTGCCGATGACCGCCAGCTCGCTGTCGTCGAGACCTGCATAGAGGCGATAGCCGGTCGCACCCGGCACGGACGTCCAGATGAATGTGACAGGGGATGTCGTCGCTGCGGATCCGTCGACAGGTGAGACCGTGGCCGGCGCAGCATTGCCGCATTGGGTTGTAGTTGTGGCGGTGGTGAACCGGGCATGCTGTGAGAACGTGGAGGGACAACCGCCGAAGAAGGCCTCGACATACCACTCGATCGATCCGGTGGTCATATCGAGCGAGAGGCGTGTATCCGTTGTCGTTCCGAGGTCGGCCGCGCCGGCGCCGGCAATCGAGGCCCAGAGGCGGTAGCCCGTCGCTCCTGGCACGGCGGTCCAGACGAAGGCTACGGGAGTCGGAACGCCTGTGGCCTTGTCGGCGGGCGAGGTCAGGGAAGGCTGCGCATTGCCGCTGCAGTCGAGCTTCCGGGCGACCGTGAATGTCCCGTGAGCAGAAGTGATCGATGGGCATTGATCGAAGAGCGCCTCGACATACCACTCGATCGATCCGCTCGGCACCGGCAACGTTGCGGAAGTCGATGCCGTGGTGGTCAGGACGGTCGGGGCGCTTCCATCGAGTGAGATCCAGATCCGGTAGTTCGGCGATCCGCTGAGGGGAGTCCAGTTGAAGGTGACAGGTGAGGGAAGAGTCGAGCCATTTAGCGGGCTGGCCAGGTTGATCACGCCACTCGGGCAATCAATCGCCTTTTTCGCCGTGAGGGTGAAAGTGGGCGACTGAAGCTCAGGGCACGAGGTGAATTGCGCCGTCACATACCAGGTGATGACGCCTTCCGGAACGCTCTGGGCAACGGTGGTGTC
>JADGNX010000268.1 GCA_017883265.1 Thermoanaerobaculia bacterium | reverse complement strand
TGTCGCTGATGTTCGCCGTGAGCTCTGCCTCGCGATGGCGGGCGGCGGCGACCTCGCCGCGTTGGTGCTGCCAGAAGAGAATCGGAACGCCGAATGAGATACCGCTCGTGAACTGCGTAGGCGTGCCTTGAACGGCGTTGCGAGTGAGCGTCAGGCTGACGTCGGGTGCCCAGAACTTGCCGGCCAGCCGGGTCCCCGCCCGGGCCCCTTCGAGCTGGTTTACCAGGCTCTGCAGTTCGGGCCGTGACGATTCGGCCAGATTCTCGAGATTCTCTATGGTGGCGAGCGGGCGCGGGATTTCCAGATTGTCGGTCAGTTCCAGCGGAGCGCCGCCGAGGCGTCCGAACAGACGGTTGAGGGATGCGCGGGCAGTTGCCGTGGCCCGCTCGTTGGCGATGAGATCGTTCTCCGCCTGAGCGAGGTCCACCTGCGCCTTGACCACATCCACCTTCGCCACGGTGCCGGCCATGAATCGCGCCTGGGTCTTCCTCAGAAAGTCCTCGGCGAACTCCCTGCTTTTGAGAAGGTCGTCCCGATGCCGCTCGGCCACGAGGATGGCGTCATAGGCTTGTACAGCCTGCGTTGCGACCTGCTGGCGCAACTGAGTCAGAGTGAACTCAGCGGCTCTCAGTGCCGAAGTTGCCACGGCTCGCCGCAGTCCGTTCTTCCCCGGAAAGGGAAATGTCACGGCCACACCCTGATCGCTGCCTGTGGCCGAGCGCGGGTTCATCGGATTTGTTTCTCCCGTGACGTCGGCGGCGAAGCTCGGGTCCGCAAATGCAGTGGCCAGGACCACTTGTGCGCGCGCCTCCTCGACCTGCTCGCGCGTGGCGATCAGACCGAAGTTGCGAGCCAGAGCTTCATCGATGGCCTGCTGGCGAGAGAGACGAAGCAGCTTTTCTCTACCCACAAGAGCTCCGGAGCCCGGCGCCGCCTCCTGCGCGAACGCGGGGGCGGCGGCGAGAGCGGCCGCGAACAGCCACGAGAGATGACGCGCCAGAGCGGTCATGATTCCTCCTCAATTCGAAAGACGCGAGGTCAGACGACGAGGAGGAGGGGAGGGCCGCGGGAAGAGATCCCTTCGATCGCCGGCTCTCCGGGTGCCAGGAGCGCAACGGTGGCGATCGCGAAGGTCGTAGCCTGAATCGATACCGATGCGACCGGGGAGAGCGCGATGGAGTCGCCGCCGGAGACACAGAGGCCACAGAGGATCGAGCCCGAGCCGAGTTGATCACCCGATCCGGCCGGCGCAATCGAGTGATGGTGAAGCGCTGGAATCAGTACGAGGGCAACGAGAGCGAGCGCCAGCAGCCCGCCGCGGAGGGACAGGCGCATCAGGAGTGACTGGCGTGACTCGATGGAACGAAGCGATCTCATTGCGACGGATACAGTACCCCTAAGCGGGGAGGTCCGAGACGATATTCCGAGCCGAAGAGTTGTAACCTCCTCGGAGTACACCTCGAAACGGTTGGCTGTCGCATAGTCCGGAGGGATCTCGAGGGGTCGGAACTGAGCGGCGCAAAGGAATAGGCGGTTGTTCTACCGACCAGCAGGAATATAGCTTGCAACCCTGTCATTCCAATGCGGTACTAGGAGAGTTCTCAAATGGCTGAAACACATGCGGTACAACAGGTGAGCGATCAGGATTTTGACGCATCCGTTCTCAACGTGGGGAAGCCGGCGTTCGTCGACTTCTGGGCGCCGTGGTGTGGTCCCTGCCGCATCATCGGTCCGATCGTCGAGGAACTGGCCCCCTCTTACGAAGGACGGGCGGTCATCACCAAGATCAACGTCGACGAGAACCCGCAGATTGCCCAGCGTTATGGCGTCACTTCGATCCCGACGCTGATGATGTTCAAGGACGGCAAGCTCGTCGACCGCGCCGTGGGCGCTCTGCCGCGGAACGAGCTTCAGAAGTTCATCGAGCGCAATCTCTGATACGAAACGCGCGATAGCGGCGCCCTGGTCGGGCCCGATGAAACGCCGGCCGGAACGGTTTCCGCGCCGGCCTTTTTTGGTCGCAACGGATCCGCTCGGAAATGACGCACGGGCAGGAGCCACCGCTGACTGCGGAGAACCGAACCAGGCGATGCTTTCCGATCTCGATCAGCTCATGCAGCAGCGGGACATCGACTCGCTGATCGTCCCTCTGCACGAAGCGATGCATCCGTCGTTTCGCTGGCTCAGCCGCGGCGCGAAGATCACGCGCGGGTATGTAATCAAGGTGCGGGATGCGGAACCGCTACTCCTCTACTATCCGATGGAGCGAGACGAGGCCGGCAAGAGCGGCCTTGCGGCGCGATCGGTGCACGATTTCGGCTTCGAGCGCATCTTCAGCGACGCCGCCGACGTGGCTGCGGGCTACGGACAGTTCTTCCACGAGGTGTTGACGTCGATCGGCGTGGTCTCGGGCGCCACAATCGGCTTCAACGGCGATCTGCCGATCCAGCTCTACGTGGACGTCGTGTCCGAGATGGAGCAGCGCGGATGGCTGGTCCACCGAGATCGCGGTGAGAACCTCGTGCAGATGGCCCGCAAGCGAAAGTCATCCTGGGAGATTGAGGCCATCGCCTCGGTTGGAGCGCGCACCGAATCGGTCGTGGAGCGGGTACGATCGGTCCTGCGAGCGAGCCGGGTGGTAGCCGATCGCCTGGTGCACGACGGGAAGCCATTGCGACTCGGCGATCTGAAGATCCTGGTCTCTTCCGAGATCTGCAGGCTCGGACTGGTCGAGGATCACGAGACCATCCTCTCGCAGGGGACCGACGCCGGAATCCCACACTCGCGAGGCGATTCAGAGGCCTTTGTGCGGCCGTCCGTGCCGATCGTCCTCGATATCTTTCCTGCCGATCGGAATAGCGGCTACTTCTTCGACCTGACGCGGACATTCTGCGTAGGGCCTGTTCCGGAGAGTCTCGCAGTCATCCATGCGGATGTTCTCGAGGCCTTCAATCGCGCCGCAGGTGCCATGCGGGTAGGGACTCCCGCGTCTGACTACCAGGCGCTGGTCTGTGACTTCTTCGAGGCCAGGGGATACAGCACCACGCGCGCGAACCCGGGGACGAGAAGCGGCTACGTTCATTCCCTGGGTCACGGTGTCGGGCTGCAGGTCCACGAGAACCCCTTTTTCAACCTGTCGGAACTCAATCGTGACCGGATCGAGGTGGGCGATGTGCTGACCATCGAGCCAGGACTCTACTTTCCCGACCGCGAGATAGGCGTCCGGATCGAAGACACGCTCTGGGTCGACGAGAGCGGGATGCTCCGGACTTTCTGCCAGAGCGACAAATCGCTTGCTCCGTGATCAGACGTCCTTAGAGGCGCGTGGCGATTCGATGCGCGGACCCCTCTCTCATTCCCGGCGCCATCAGCATTGGTCGTCGCTCCCAAGCCCCCTGGGCTCGAACGGACGGCGGATGGCCGCACTATCCCGTGCTGGCTGGGAAGAGGCTATGGACGCGGCGGCGCCATATCGACGGCGAAGGGCTGGCTTCCCAAAGACATGGCGAACTGCTGAGCGATTGACGGCAGCGGCATTACGGGCGCGGCACGCTGATGGAGTCGGCATCCGGCTCCGAGCCGAAAAAGTGCTTGAGATGGGCGAAGAAGCGCTTGACCACAGAGCCGAAATCGGGGGGCTCAATCTGACGTCCCGCGATGCTCACCGTAGGCTGCGCGTGGACGGCGGACGGCGCCACGACGGACAAAGAAAGGGCGAAGGCGAGAACAACGAATACGGACTTGAATGTGGAACGCATGAAATCCTCCGGGTCTGGACTGGCTGAGACTTTGAGTTAGGGCTTGAGGAGACCCAGGTTACGGACGCGGCAGCGCCATGCTGGCGGCGTACGGTTGACTTCCGAATGACATGGCGAAGTGCTGGACGAGCTCGCGTCCGCGCGTCGCGAAATCGGATGGAGCGATCTGCCGGCCCATCGGCGCGGTGGGGATGACGTTGGCCGCATCGGGAGCGACGACGGAGAGGGAGATGGCTACGGCGGCAGCGGCCAGATTGGTTTTGACTGCGGTGTTCATGGTCTTGGGCTCCTTGTCTGAGAGTGATCAGGTCTATGTCAGTACAACGGTCTGAGCGCGCCGCGGCTACGGGCGTGGCACACTGATGGAGTCGGCGTCCGACTCCGAGCCGAAGAAGTGCTTGAGGTGCGCGAAGAAGCGCTTGACCACAGAGCCGAAATCGGGAGGCTCAGCCTGACGTCCCGAAATAGAGACAGTAGGCTGTGCGTGAACTGTGGACGGCGCAACGACGGTCAGGGAAAGTGCGAAGGCGAGAACGATGACTACGGACTTGAATGTAGAACGCATGAAATCCTCCGGATCTGCGACGAGTTGAGATTTTGAGTTAGGGCTCGAGAAAGACCCAAAGGTTACGGACGCGGCAGCGCCATGCTGGCGGCGTACGGCTGACTTCCGAATGACATGGCGAACTGCTGGACGAGCTCGCGTCCGCGTGTCGCGAAATCGGATGGCGCGATCTGCCGGCCCATCGGCGCGGTGGGGATGACATTGGCGGCATCGGGCGCGACGACGGAGAGGGAGATGGCCACGGCGGCAGCGGCGAGATTGGTCTTGACTGAGGTGTTCATGGTTGTTGGCTCCTTGTGTGAGAATGATCGGGTCTATGTCAGTAACTGTGGTCGGATCGGACGGCGGCTACGGGCGCGGCACGCTGATGGAGTCGGCATCCGGCTCCGAGCCGAAAAAGTGCTTGAGATGCGCGAAGAAGCGCTTGACCACAGAGCCGAAATCAGGAGGCTCAGCCTGACGTCCCACAAGGGAGACAGTAGGCTGCGCGTGAACGGCGGACGGCGCTACGACGGACAGAGAAAGAGCGAAGGCGAGAACGACGACTACGGACTTGAATGTGGAACGCATGAAATCCTCCGGGTGCAATTTGTGAACAGTTGGGTTTCCGGGGTCAGGGTTTGAGATAACCAGAAGTTACGGGCGCGGCTGCGCCATGCTGGGGGCGTACCGCTGACTTCCGAATGACATGGCGAACTGTTGAACCAGCTCGCGTCCTCGCAGGGCCAGGTCGGACGGTGCGATCGGACGGCCCATCGGCGCGACGGGGATGACATGAGCGGCAGCGGCTTGATTGGTCTTGACAGTGGTGTTCATGGTTGTTGTCTCCTTGCGTGCGAGTGATCAGGTCTATTG
>JADGNX010000267.1 GCA_017883265.1 Thermoanaerobaculia bacterium | reverse complement strand
TGGTTTCTGGTTTCTGGTTTCTGGTTTCTGGTTTCTGGTTTCTGGTTTCTGGTTTCTGGTTTCTGGTTTCTGGTTTCTGACTCACGCCTCCGCCGGCTGCGCCGTCGGTGCCGGCGTCGGGTTGCCGGCGTGCACTTGACGCCGCATGCGCGCGGCGAGCTTGTCGAACCAGATGTAGACGACCGGCGTGGTGTACAGCGTGAGGATCTGGCTGACCAGAAGGCCGCCAACGATGGTCACGCCGAGGGGATGCCGCAGCTCGGCGCCGGTGCCGCTGCCGAGGGCCAGCGGCAATCCGCCGAAGAGGGCGGCGAAGGTAGTCATCATGATCGGCCGGAAGCGCAGGAGGCAGGCCTGGTAGATCGCCTCCTCCGCGCTCTTTCCCTCCTCCCGCTCGGCCTCCAGCGCGAAGTCGATCATCATGATGGCGTTCTTTTTCACGATGCCGATCAAGAGGATGATGCCGATCAGGGCCACGACGCCCAGCTCCATGTGGAAAAGGAGCAGGGCCAGGATCGCGCCGACGCCGGCGGACGGAAGGGTCGACAGGATCGTTATCGGGTGGATGTAGCTCTCGTACAGCACGCCGAGAACGATGTAGACGGTGACCAGTGCGGCGAGGATCAGCCACCCCTCGTTGGCCAGCGAGCTGCGGAATACGGCGGCGGTGCCCTGAAACTCCGTATGGATGCTGGCGGGCAGACCGAGCGTGGCCACGGCCTCGTCGATTTTCTTCGTAGCCGCGCCGAGCGAGGCGCCCGGTGCGAGATTGAAGGAGATCGTCGCTACTGGAAACTGTCCGAGGTGATTGACAGCCACCGGCGTCGAGGTCGTAACGATGTGCGCGAAGCTGCCGAGCGGGATGATCTGCTCGCGCGAACCGGAGAGCTGGGTGACCGGCTGGGTAGTACCGGGGGTTGATGAGCTGGCCGGCGTGGCGGAGGCAGCCGCCGTGCCGAGCGTCGCCTGCGCCGCACCGGCCGCGCCGACGGACGGCGTTCCGGTGCCGCCGCTGGCCGCCGCCCCGCCGCCTCCCGGCGAGGCGTGCACGTAGATGTGCTGGAGCGCCTCGGGCGTGAGCTGCAGCTTCGGGTCGGCCTCGAGCACCACGTGGTACTGGTTGAGCTGCGTGAAGATCGTGGAGACCTGCCGCTGGCCGAAGGCGTCGTACAACGTGTCGTCGATCATCTGCGGGGTCACGCCGAGCCGCGAGGCTGTGTTGCGGTCGACCACGAGATCGGCCTCCAGACTCCCCTTTCCCTGATCGCTGGCTACGTCGGCCAGCTCCGGCAGAGTGCGCAACTTCTCGAGGATGCGGGGCACCCACTGCGCCAGCTCCGGCGCGCTGGCATCCTCGAGCGTGTACTGGTACTGCGTACGGCTGACGCGGGTCTCCACCGAGAGGTCCTGCACCGGCTGCATGTAGAGCGTGATGCCGGAGATGTTTGCCAGCTGCGGCTGGAGGCGGCGAATGATGTCCGAGGCGTTGGCATCGCGCTCTCCGAGCGGCTTCAAATTGATCTGGATGCGCCCGACATTCGACGTCATGTTCGTGCCATCGACGCCGATGAAGGACGACACGCTGGCCACGGCGGGATCGCGTGTGACGACTTCGGTCAGCCGCTGTTGCCGGTCGGACATGGCCGCGAACGACGTATCCTCCGGCGCCTCGGAGATGGCCAGGATCACGCCGGTGTCCTGCAACGGAAAAAAGCCCTTCGGCACGATGATGTAGAGGACGATGGTGAAGACCAGAGTGGCCAGCGTCACCAGGAGCGTCGTGGTCTGGTGCCGCAGCACCACCTGCAGCGTGCGGCCGTAGAAGGCGATGACACGCTCGAACAGCTCTTCGGACTTGAGGAAGAAACGGCCGTGCTGCTTTTCCTCGCTTTCGGCCTTCAGCAGCTTCGCCGCCATCATCGGCGTGAGCGTCAGCGAGACCACCGCGGAGACCAGGATGGTGACGCTGAGGGTGACGGCGAACTCCCGGAAGAGACGGCCGACGATATCGGCCATGAAGAGCAGCGGAATGAGAACGGCGATGAGCGAGACGGTCAGAGAGACGATGGTGAAGCCGATCTGTTTCGAGCCCTTGAGCGCCGCGTCGAGCGGACTGTCCCCCTTCTCTATGTAGCGCGTGATGTTCTCGATCATGACGATGGCGTCGTCGACGACGAAACCGGTGGATATGGTGAGAGCCATGAGCGAGAGGTTGTCGAGCGAGTAGCCGAGGAGGTACATGACGCCGAACGTCCCGACGATCGACAGCGGCACGGCCACGCTCGGGATGATGGTCGCGGAGACACGGCGCAGGAAGAGGAAGATGACCAGCACGACCAGGCCGATGGTGAGCAGGAGCTCGTATTCGACGTCGCGCACCGAGGCCCGGATGGTCACCGTACGGTCGGTGAGCACCGTGACCTTCACGCTCGGCGGCAGGCTGCTGGTCAACTGCTTGAGGAGGCCCTCGATGCGGTCGACGACGCTGATGATGTTCGCGCCCGGCTGCCGCTGGACGTTCATGATGATGGCGGGCGTGGAATTCATCCACGCCGCCTTCTGCGCGTCCTCCACGCCGTCGATCACCCGCGCGACATCGCTGACGCGCACCGGCGCGCCGTTGCGGTAGGCGATGATCACCGGCTTGTAGTCTCCGCTGGCGAAGATCTGATCGTTGGCGCCGATGCTGTAGCTCTGCTGCGGCCCCTGCAGGTTGCCCTTGGCCTGATCGGTGTTCGCAGCCGCCAGGCCGGTGCGCAGGTCCTCCAGGCTCAGGCCGTACGAGGCCAGGGCCGCCGGGTTGGCCTGCACGCGCACCGCCGGCTTCTGGCCGCCGCTGATCGTGACCAGCCCGACGCCGGGGAGCTGCGAGATCTTCTGCGCCAGCGTGGTGTCGGCGAGGTCCTCGATTTTGCTGAGAGGAAGCTGCGTCGAGGTCAGGCCAAGCGTGAGGATCGGCGTGTCGGCCGGGTTGACCTTGCTGTAGATCGGCGGGTTGGGGAGGTCTCGGGGCAGGAAGCTGGCCGACGCGTTGATGGCCGCCTGCACCTCCTGCTCGGCCACGTCGATGTTCTGCTTCAGATCGAACTGCAGGGTGATCATCGAGCCGCCGAAGGAGCTGGTGGAGCTCATCTGCTGGAGGCCGGGGATCTGGCCGAACTGCCGCTCCATCGGCGCCGTGACCGACGAGGTCATGACGTCGGGGCTCGCGCCCGGATAGAAGGTCAGCACCTGGATGGTCGGGTAGTCGACTTGCGGCAGCGCGGAGACCGGCAGCTCGCGGTAGGCCACGATCCCCGCGAGGAGGATGGCCACCATCAGCAGCGACGTCGCCACGGGGCGAAGGATGAAGATCCGTGACGGATTCACGAGCCGCCCTGCGCCCCCGCCCCGCCGCCCTGGGGTCGCGTTTTCCCGCCGGCTCCGCGACCGCCACTGCCGCCGGCGCCGCTGCTCCCACCCCCACCGCCCTTCCCCCCGCGCCCGCCGCCGATCTCGACCTTGCTCTTCGGCTGCAGCTTGTCCGCGCCGTCGGTCACGACCTGCTCGCCGGCGCTCACGCCTCCGGTCACGACGGACATAGTCCCCTCACTCAATGCCACTTCGACCGGCCGCATCTGAATTGTCTTGTCCGAATTGACCACGTAGACGTAGGTCCCCTGCGTGCCGTGCTGGACGGCGGCGGTGGGAACCGTGAGCGCGCCGCGGCGGATGTCGACCTGCAGGCGGGCGTTGATGAACTGGTTTGGGAAGAGCGAGCCGTCGCTGTTGTCGAAGACAGCCTTGCAGCGGAAGGTGCCGGTGTTGGGATCGATCTGGTTGTCGATTGTCTGCAGCCGTCCGGTAGCTAGTTTCTGCGTGGAGTCGCGGCCCCAGGCCTCGACCGGGAGACCCACGCCGCGCAGGTGCTGGGTCACCGCCGGCAACTGGTCTTCCGGCAAAGTGAAGAGCGCCGCGATGGGCTGCATCTGCGTGATGACGACGAGGCCGTTCGAGTCCGAAGCGTGGACCATGTTGCCGGCATCGACCGAGCGGAGGCCGACGCGGCCGGTGATCGGCGCCTTGATGTGGCAGTAGGCGACGTTGAGCTTCGCCGCCTGGATCTGCGCATCGTCCGACTTGATGGTTCCTTCGCTCACCCGCACAGCCGACTGCTGGGTGTTGTATTGCTGTTGCGGAATGACGCCGGCCTTGTAGAGGTCGGCGAAGCGCTGCAGGTCGTGCTCGTTGTTCTGCAGCGTCGCTTCATCCTTGAACCGCGTGGCCTCTGCCTGAGCCAGTTGCGCCTCGGATGGCGCCGGGTCGATCAGCGCCAGTTCCTCCCCCGCCCGCACCACCTGCCCCTCCTGAAAATTGAACCGGAGGAGTTGCCCGTCGATGCGGGTCTTGACGGTGACGGTGTTGAGCGCGTTGACGTTGCCGAGGCCGTCGAGGAAGACCGGCACATCGCGCGCCACGACTGGAACGGCCGAGACAGGGACCGCCCGGTCGCGTACCGCAGCCGCCGATTTTTGTGCCGCCTGCGCCTGCTTAGCGGCGCGTTGCCGGAGCAGCAGGACGAGCCCGACGATGACCACGACCACGATGGCCCCGATGAGGAGGGTGCGGTTCTTCCGCGGGCGCTTTTCCTCATCCGGTACCGGCGCCACATGAATCTCCGGCGCCGTCTCCGGCGCATCCTTGTCAACACGGCGGTAAGGCATACACCGCTCCTTCTGCCGCCCCACGCAGCAATGTTCCTACCAGCGGCGCGTCCGGATCCTGTACGACCGACAGCCCGATCCGTGGAATCGCCCCCCCCGAGCATCAGGGACAAGCCCTCGCCTCTCGTTTCGGGGTAACGGGAGCGTACTCTGCGAAGGTCTCTCCGTGAAAGAGGATGTCACTTCTTCGTCACCGGCGCAGGAGATGAGCTCTCTCCGATCAGCGCAACTGAAAAGGCGGCGATCCGATCAACAGAGCGGCATTGTTCGGATTCTCTGCCTTGTAGCGGGTTCCCTTGATCTGATTATTCGCGAGCGCGATCGCAAAATTCATCCGCTCGAGGAGCGTGCCCGTCGAAAGCCAGGTCCCGGAGCGATCGGGATAGCCTTCGGGTGTCACGTGGCCGAACATCGACTCCCCCATACGCGCGATCCAGTCGAACAGCGCCGGTCCGCCGTCCGTTTGGGCATTCAGCGC
>JADGNX010000266.1 GCA_017883265.1 Thermoanaerobaculia bacterium | reverse complement strand
CAGAAAGCCGAGCATGTCGAGCCGGTGGCCATCCGCACCGGACTCTCCGACTCCAGCGTCACGCAGCTCCTCTCTGGCGCTCTCAAGGAGCGCGACAGCGTCCTCACGGGCAGCATGAGCTCCGGCTCGTCGTCGTCGAAGGACAGCAGGGCGCCGATCCCGAACCGCTCCGCCGGAGGCCGTCGATGAGCACCCCTCGCCGGCCGCTGGTGGCCAGTCTTACTTTGACTCTTCTGTTCTCCGTCATGCTGCCGCTGTGCGGCGCTCCCGCCAATGCTCGCTACTCTCAACCACGCGACGAGTTCTTCATCATCTCCTCAGTCGACGTGACGCGCACCCGGCTGGTGCTCAAGCGACCGACCGAGGTCACCGTGGTGATGGAAGTGCCGGCCGCGGCCGCCATCACCGACGAGAACGGAACGGCGCTCCACTTGTCAAACTTGCGCGCCGGAGACACGATCTACGCCGTCGACAACGTCAACGCGAAAGGAGGGCTCGTGGCCATCTCGATCCGCCGCGGGGCCATGACTGTGGCGGAACTGCATCGACGTTTCATGAGATTCTAAGCACCGCTGAACGCCAACCGGTTTATGGCCCGGTTAGGCGGTTACGCTCACCTTAGCAAAATGTCGCGCAGCCAACTCGCAATTGCCGTCGTCGCGGTCACCGCGTCGCTGCTGTGGATTTTTCAGACGACGACCGTGCCGACGTTCGATTTCGACGAGGCGCTGTACCGCCGCATCGCCGAGGAGATGAAGCAGTCGGGAAGCTACCTTCAACAGACGTGGGACGGGCGGCCGTTCTACGAAAAACCGCCGACCTACGAATGGATGATCGTTCTGGCCAGCCGCGCCGTCGATGGCCCGGGTACGGCGGTGAGCATCTTCGCCTGCCGACTTCCGAGCCTCCTCTTCTCGTGGGCCACGATGCTCCTGCTGGCGTGGTTCTGGAGACGTTCCGCCGCAGACTACGCACAACTGTTTGGAAGCGAGCGCGGGATGCCACAGTGGATGTCGTCGCCGGCTCTCCCGATCCTGGCCTATAACGCTGCGCTGCTGCCGGTGGCGGGCGCGGGCTGCGTTCTGCTCGACCCGATGCTGACATTTTTTCTGACCGTGCCGCTGATGCTGTTCGCGCGCGCAACGATGCGAAGCGGCTCGCGGCTCGAGTTGACGACCGCCGAGGCGGTGATGGCGGCGGTGGCGATGGCGGCCGCCACTGCCACCAAGGGGCTGATCGGGCTCATTCTTCCGGCCGCGGCCCTGGTCATACACATCGTGCTTTCGGGCGCTGTTCGTTCGGCAGGAACGACGATCCGCCGCGCCGCCCCCGCGTTCGCCGGCGCTGCCGCTCTGGCCACGCTCTTCTACGGCACGATCTATCTCCGCTCCGGACCGCGGTTTTTCTATGAGTTCTTCGTGCGACAACACTTCGGCCGCGGCTTCACGGCCATGCAGGGCCACACCGGGCCGTTCTTCTATCACCCCCTCGTCGTGCTCCTGTTCGGCGGAGCTCTGGTCAGCTGCGTGCTGCTGCTCGTCGCGCGCAGGGGCCCCATCGTGCCGTATGCACGGTGGGCATTTCCGCTGTCGTGGATCATCGCGGTGATCGTTTTCTACAGCCTGATGGCGACGAAGCTGCCCAACTACACCTGGCCGGTCTGGCCGGCGCTCAGCATCGCTGCCTGCATCCTCGGCGTACGCTCCGCCGCGCCGTGCGCCACACGGCAGCGGCGATGGCAGGGGGCGGCCGCAGTCCTGGCTTTAGCCGCTCCATTCCTCCTCTTTTCGATCTCGATGACCGTAGCCTCCGGGCTTGACCCGCGGGCCCTGCCGCTGCGGCCGCGCACACGGATGATCGTCTCGGCCTTCGAGCCGCTGCCGGGCGTGGTCCGGGCTGCGTTTTTTGTAGCCGGCGTGATGTTCCTCGGGCAGTACCTCGCTCTCCGGCGGTTCCGAAAGCGCTCGCTCGACGGGCCGGCGCCTGTCTGGCAACTGTTGGCGGCATCGGCGTCGCTCAACGCCGGGGCTGTGCTGGTGGTTTGTCTGGCGATCGTCCCCTACGCCGCTCGCGGTGCGCGCGGGCCGCTCGTTCAACTGGCGCGTGAGGCGGCCGTCCTCCATCAGCCCGGGGGGACCTTCACCACCGTCGGCCTCTTCAGCCCGACTGTAAGCTCGAGCTACCTCGCGGGCGAGCTGCAGCAGATCGGGACTCTTCCTCTTCACCAGTCCAGGTTTGCGCGGCCAGGACAGCACCTGGTGCTCGCTCCTGTCTGGGCGGCATCGCCCTGCTCGCAGCCCGACTTCCGTCTCCTGCAAAGAGCAAGCTACCTCGTCCTGTGCGAGAACCGTCGCTGAAACAGATGGGCCGAGGTCCCATTCGGCTCGAGGCATGGCCGCAAAGAGGGATGGTTGCGCGATCGGTGAGCTTGCTCCTCACCCTCCTCTTCTCACTGGCGCCGGCCGCTGCACAGACGTCCGCGCTGCGGATCGGAGTGATCACCATCCGGGCGCTCGACGTCTACTCCGCGGACGAGGAGGCACACGGCCGCTTCTACAGGCTTGCCGACAAGCTGCACGTCGAGACCCGGACCAGGGTGATCCGCAAGTTCCTGCTCTTCGCGGAAGGCGATCCGCTCGTACCGGCGCGTCTGGAGGAGACCGAGAGGAACCTCCGTGCGTTGCCGTTCCTGAAATCGGCGTCTGTCATCACACAAACTCCGCACGAGGGAGTCGTCGAGGTCATCGTGACGACGCAGGACGCCTGGTCGCTCGAGCCTGAATCCAGCGGCGGAAGCACCGGCGGAAGCGGTACCTACGGCGTGGCCGTGATGGACAACAACCTCATCGGGCTGGGACGGCAGCTGTCCCTCGGCTTCGATCATGGCGTCGACCGGAATCGCGCGGCGCTCGACTATCGCGATCCGGCCTTCATCGCCCCGTACTTCCGTCTCCGGCTTACCGAGGCCAGGAGCTCCGACGGGCACGAGCATCGCCTTGCGCTCGGACGCCCTTTCTTCTCATTCTCCGATCCCTGGGCCAACGACTTTCAGGCCCTCGATCTCGTGCGCCGAGAGCGCCTCTACGCCGACGGCCTGGTGTCGAGCGAATTCCGACAGGAGCATCAGGAGCTCGTGGCAGCCTGGGGCGTAGCGCTTCGTCCCGGCGATGCCCGCGCCGACCGGATCGTCTTCGGGTTGCACGCGATTGACGACCGCTTCGGATCACCGCTGCAGTTTCAGCAGCCTGATCGTGCTGCGCTGCCCGCGGATCGCCGATTCCGGTACCTCTTCGCCCGCTATACCCACGATACCAACGACTTTATCAAGCTCGATTACATCGATCGCGACAGCCGCTATCAGGACTTCAACCTCGGCAGGTCGTTCAGCGCGGAAGCCGCAATCTCGCCTGCGGCACTCGGTTTGCCGAGGACGACCGGGTTCCTCCGGATCACCGACTCCGTGGGGCAGAGGGTCGATGAATCATCGTTCGTGCTGGCTTCGATGGCAGCCGAGACACGTCTCGACCGCGGGTTGGAGAACACCATCCTGTCAGGGTCGGCGCGCTTCATCCGCCGCACGGGCCAGCCCTGGCCACGAGCGACGGTGGGCCGAATTGCATTCAACCGCGGATGGAGACTCGACCGCGACGTCCAGTTCTTCGCCGACGGAGCAACGGGGCTGCGCGGCTATCGCCTGCACAGCTTCGAAGGCGACCGCTCCTTGCTCGTCAACCTCGAGGAACGTGTCTATCTCGGCCGCGAGCTGCTGCAGCTCGTCTCCCCGGCAGTGGCCGTCTTCGTCGACTCCGGCTTTGCCACCGACCGCAACCCCTGGCGCACTGCGCCGAAGACCGACGCCGGATTCGGACTTCGCATCGGCCTTCCCCGCTCGCCGCGCAACCTGCTGCGTCTCGATCTCGCTTATGCCCTGACCCCCGACGCACGCGGAAAGCGTGGCTTGCTCATCTCGTTCGCCAGCGGCCAGGCATTCTGAGCGGCAATGGATCGGGCCTGGCCGGCATGCCCGATTGCAAGCGATCTGCTCAGTGGTCAGAAGCTGAAATTCACGCCGAGCATGAAAAGAGAGGTCTCGTGTTGCAGCTGGCCTGCCGCCACGAGTTGAGCATAGCTTTCGGGCGAAGGGCCCGCGAACCGATTGCCATTCACCCGATGAAATGAGGTCTTGAAGACGAGTTTGGGAGAGAGCCAGTAATTAAGACCGATGGCCGTCTCGCGGTGTTCGAGGAACGAAGGTTCGGAGGGGATGGGCACGCCAGAGAGCGCGGTAGTCAGACGATTGAATTGACCGGCCACCTGCCAATGCTGGGTGATCCGAAAAGCCGGCTCCAGGTAGAAGCCTCGCGCAGTCAGATCGTGCGGTGAATGCTCATAAGCGAGCTCGCTTCGAACCGACCATCGATCATCGAGAAACGAGACGTGAAGGGCGCCGACCGCGTGATGCGGTGAACCGGACTCAATGAGAGTGCCGGCGTAGGCCGAAGCGCCAAATTCGAGGCCGTCGATTGGTGTGTGGACCGTAAATCGCCCACCAAGGAGGTTTCGAGTGCTCTCCTCCTCGATGTCGGTTGTTGTTGCAAAAGGCTGCCCTTTGAGGAAGGCCTCGGGCGGAAGAAACTTTTCCATATCCATCCCACCGGCGTAGAGATCGTATCCGTAGGACCACCGCGACGAACCATTGAGAGTTCCCGTGATCCCGATGCCGTTGTAGCTCTCTCCGGCAAGGCCGATGGGACCATAGACTCCCTGGGGCAGGCGGAGGAATGGTCGCAGCGTGCCTACGTCGGTGATCTCCGAATAGATGCCGAAGGGGAGCTTCACCTTTCCGGCACGAATGCGCAGTTTCTCGGACAGGCGCCATTCTGCAAAGGCGTAGTCGAGTCTCGCATCGTGGCCATTCTCGGTTTGGGTGAAATCGGTCTGAGCAACGATCCGGATCTGATCGCTGACCTTGTCTTCGAGATTCAGAGAGAGCTCCGCGCGCCTGTAGTTTCCCTCGGGCAGCCCGCCCAGATAGATGTTGCCGTGGTTCGTCTTCGCGAACACCCAGCCGCCGAATCCGTGAATCTGCAGACTCGACTCCTCGGCAAGGAGCACCGTGGCCAGGGACGTAGCCATCAGAAAGCTGAACCCGGTGATTTTGCAGCGAAGTGTACTCATCGCGCCGATCCCGAATGCGCAAGGGAGCGCCT
>JADGNX010000265.1 GCA_017883265.1 Thermoanaerobaculia bacterium | reverse complement strand
CCCCCATGGTAGATGTAGTCTTCGATGATGTGGATGGGACGTGCACAGAATCCGCATTGCATGGGGAAACTCCTCTCAGCGACAATTGTCAACACAAATGTTTGATCGGGATAACTCTTTGACACTCGCCTGAGGCTCCGCAGAACGCTTTATTTGCGAATTCGCCTCGGCAGCCCGAGCGGCGCGGCATTCTCCCTTGGCAACGGCGGGCGAGAACGCCCGTCCACGTACAGGGGACCCGCTTTGAGCCCAGGGTGGGCGGACGGGCGGTACGGGCATTCGCGCCTCAGCGGGGGCGAGGGTGATTCAAGGGTTTGGACGCTGACAGGCGCCTAGACCGAAATGCGGCCCTGGCTGTCGGGTGGTACGTCGGGCCGCGGATTGAAGATGGCCGCCAGGTATCCGCGCGTGCCGAGAGCGACCACGATCCATAACACGACGACGAGGATGGCCGTCGGCAGGCCCTTCGGATCCAGCAGGACGTGAAACATGACGATGCTGACGACGATCGGGCCGAGGATGTTGAGCGCCAGCGCCACGAAGCGGCCGATCAGCAGGAGCGCTCCGCCGACGACCTGGACGAGAAATATGACAGTAAAGAAGTGGGAAGCCGCGAGCGCTCCCGCGAACTGGCCCGCCACGCCGCTTGGCGGGGGCATCGGAATGAAATGCAGGAAGCCATTCGAGCCGAAGATGAGGAAGATGAGACCGAGAAGGACTCGTGCGATGTGCCATACGATTTTCATAGTTTCATTCTTCCATTCGATGTTGAGAGTTGGGTCCGGGCTGGACGGGTCTCTGTTGAATCGATTGATCGCCGGGGAAGGAATCGGTATGGGATCAACGAGGCGCATCGCACGCGCGGCGTGCGACCAGCACCATGGTATCCACGACAACGAGGAAGTCAATACAGGCCGGATGGCAGTAGCAGGCACGAGATGGGCGCACTCACCAGGAGCACTTGAACGCGCTGTAGGTTGAGCGCGTAAGTGTGGAGCGGCGGCCGCCTCGGCCGCCCGGGCGGGCGGCAGGAGCTAAGAAGCCACTAGTGGCTGATGCGATCATAGGCGCTCTTCTCGCGCCAGAATCGAGTCTTCTGGAACGAGGATGAGGCGCACAGATGGAAGGCGTACAGACAGAAGTGTCTGTGCTACATCCCGGAAAACTACCGGGCGAGAGGAAAACCTCCCGCCCGGTCAGAGTGTGCAACCACTCGAGGAGTTACTCGGCGACGCGGAGCGCTGGCTTGGTCTCGGTCGTCGGCTCGACCTGCTGCTCTTCATGCAGTTTGGCCAGACCGTCCTTGAAACCGCGAATCGACTGACCGAGACCCTTACCGAGCTCGGGGAGGCGCTTCGGCCCAAAGAAAATCAGGACGATGCCGAGGATCAAAACGAGATGCATGGGTTGAAGCAGGCCTTCGATCATTTTCTCTCCTTAGATACATGCTGCCGATGTCATCGACAGCCCTTACTGGAATTCGTTGTTTGCGATGCGTATTACTCTCGATCCGGGCTACCACATTGGTCACTCGGGTCGGGCCGCAGCCCGATCCCGGGTGACTCCATGTTGCTGCTCTGCGGGAGTGACGTGTATCACGTCAGTTCTGTGAGGCAGCTCACGTTTGTGTGATGGGCTCAAGGTACGCACGGTTCCCGAATTCGACATCACTAGATCAAGGGAAATTGCACGGCGCGAAGGTTATTTGGGCGCCGGGTCCGGCCCGAATCGCAGGGAGCGCGGCCTTATTCGACCCGCGGAACCCGGTGGCCGGGCGTGACTGCGCGAGGACGGCGCGAGCAGGGGCGTCCTCTGCTTCCTAACGTCCGGCGGTACGCTGGAGACCGAGGTCGAGGATGCGTTGAATCAGCTGCGGGTAGGTGCGCCCTGCTTCCTCGGCAGCCGAAGCGAACTCCTCACTGCTGGCGATCTCGGGGTTCGGATTGGCTTCGAGGAAGTAGAGCTTGCCGTCGACGCCGAGTCGAAAGTCGATCCGGCTGTAGCCGTCGAGGTCGAGGATTCGGGCGATGCGGCGGCTGGTGCGGATGATGTACTCCTCGAGCGTTGGGATGAGGTCCTGGGCCCGCTGCTGGAAAATCCCTCGCCGGCGCTGGTACTCCGGGTTGTGTTTGACCTGCGATGTGGCGATGGCCGCGGCACCCTGTGGCATGTTCTCGAAAAGGAGCTCCCAGACAGGAAGCACCTGAACCCTCCGATTGCCGAGGAGGCCGACGTAAAACTCGCGCCCTTCCACGTACTGCTCGACGATGGCGTCCGTCCCGTTTCGTTGATGGATGAAGGCCACCCGCTCGCGGAGTTTCTCGTCGTTCTCCACGATGGAAGCCTGGGAGATGCCGAGCGAGGACTCGTCGACCAGACTCTTGACGATGAGCGGAAACTCGAGGCCTTTCGGCCTGTGAACGAACCGGCCGCGCGGAAAGACTGCGAATCGCGGTACGACCAGGTGGTGATAGGCCAGCAGTTTCTTCGACAGAGCCTTGTCGCGGGCCAGCATCATCCCGCGCGGATGACAGCCGGTGTAGGGCACTTGCATCAACTCCAGAAAGCCGACGACGTGATGGTCGAAGTCCTGCCGGCCAAGAAACTCCTCGAGCAGGTTGAAGATGATGTGGGGCTTCCAGTCCTGAATGACCGAGCGGATCGGCCCGAGCTCGTCGGCCACGCCCAGCGGGCGCACTTCGTGACCGAGCGCTCGGAGCGTCGTGATGACGTCGTACTCGGTCTTCCACTCGTAGTACTCCCGTTCGGTATAGCCTTCCCGGCTTTCCGGCGGCACGCAGGAGGGGTGCATCAGGACCACGACGCGCAGTTTCCGCTTCATAGGGCGAACCAGTTGCGGCGGCTGTAGTGGAAGTCCATGGTCTTTACCGTGAGGAGCACCGCGAACTCCATCTTCAAGCGGCGCTCCGGTCCGACGGCCCGTAGCTTCAGTTGGCGGCTCCGGCCGATCATGTCCTTGAGGACCTGCTCGAGGGTGAACTGGTACTCGCCGGTCCAGGTGGAAACCAGCCGGCGGATCTCCGTGCTGTTGCGTCGCAGAAAGTGCGAGGCCAGCTCCTGCCGCTCGTGGCCGGGATCATCCGAGAAAAGGCGTCTCAGATCGCGGTCGTAGATGTCGGGATAGCTGACGACGTAGCGCTCTCGCTTTTCGGCGTAGTACTGGCCCAGGGTGATGGTCAGAGTGGGAAGAGATTCCGGCCTCCGGCTGCTGTGGACTTTTGGCGGCGTGCCTCGCAGATCGGTGAGAAGCGCGTCGACGTATTCGAGCTTGCGCAGCGCGGGCCAGCCGGCATAGCGCCGCCGCCATCCGCCGCTCTTCGACCCGATCACCACGGCGAAGGTCTCGGCGAAGTCCTCGGCCGGATGACTCTGTCCGTAGTACAGACGGAGATGCTGGACGTACCGCCGGCTGGAGGGGTTGGGACGATAGTGATCGGGGTAGGCTCTCTTCGGGTTTCCGAAGAGCTTCTGCCAACGCGGATCGCTCGAGAGCTCGTAAGCATTGTCGAGAGCGTGGCCGCATTCATGCCGGAGGATCTTCAAGAGCTCCTCACGCGTCCCTCCCTCGACCTCCAGCATCTGCTTTCGCTCCAGTTTCATGAGGCGGGGATGGGCCAGATAGAAGGGGATGGCGATTCCTGGAATCCCATCGGCGACGAACCACTCCGAGGAGAGCCAGGTGTGGGGGTTGAAGCGGATGTCTCGCCAGGCGAGCTCCTCGCGAAGCTCGTGAAGGCAGGACTCGATCCAGCTCCCCTCGACTCGGATGCCGAGGTTGCGAAGCGGGGTTTCGAGGAGCTCGGACTCCTTCAGATCTTCCCATTCGAAGTGTCTAGGCCCGCGGGCTCTGGTCGCCGTCATCCGATGTAGAAGTCATCGTACCGGCAGAAGGCAGAAATCAGAAGGCGTTCACAGAAGGCAGAAGTAGAGTCAAAAGCAGAAACGCCGCGGTTTTGCCTTTACTTCTGCCTTCTGCCTTCCCTCAGTGCCGCGCCGATCGCCGGCGCTCGTCTCGAACCAGGAAGGTGTAGCTGCGGCTCCCCCGACAACCGTTGGCGTCCGTGGCGGTCACGATCACGGTAAAGATGCCATGGTCCTGGGGCGTTCCGGTGAGTGTCCCCGTCGTGGCATCGAATACGAGGCCTGCGGGCAGCGCTCCGGAAAGCGCGAGGGCGACGCTACCCACCCCACCGGAGCTTGTGAACGTCGCTCCGGAGTACGCAGACTGCCTCGTGGCATCCGGAATTGATTGTGGGCTCACGCTGATCGCCGGACAGCCTGACGGGATCGCGGCGAACTCGACGTCGAAAAAACCGCTGGAGGCATTGCCGTCGGCCGAGGTGCCGAATTTCTGCCCCACAACGATCTGAATCTGGCGATCGACCGTCAATTGGGCGACATTCGCCGAGAGTACGGCTGCATCGGAGGGTGAGGGACACAACGACCCGCCGGGCACACCCGTTCCCTGGATGCAGCTGAAGAGCGTCAGGGTGGGAGCGCCGGAGGGGATGCCGGTGAGGCTGCGCACGATGGCATTGCCGTTGGCCACCGTCGCCGGATCGATGCTCTGACTGACGCTGTGAATGAGGAGGGAGGGGTCGGTGGCGGCGACGGTGAACGAGATGTCGACCACCAATTCTCTCGTCCCTCCGCCTCCACCTCCCGCCGTCGTCGCAGAGAAGCTGCTGCCGGCCGGGATGGAGCTGAACCGGAGACCCTGGATCGAGGAGACCTGCATGCCGCTCACAACCGAGGCAAAGACGTTCACGTCGACTGTGGTCGGGTCGACATTCGGGCTCGTCGCGAAGTTGCTGAAGAGGAGGCTGCCCACGCTGAGCGTTCCGTTCGTGGCGATGAGCGAATCGAGCGACGTGGCATGAACCGGGGGAGCGATTACCGTGGCAACGAGGAACAACACGAGTGTCAAACGGATCCTGGTCTTTCGCATGGCGGGCTCCAGCCGTCGTTTCCTCTCGGAGGAAAGCGGCATCTCTCTCCACGATAAAGCGATTCCGGTGCCCGATAGGGATCCGGCACCGATTTCTCACCGGCATGACACTCCCAGCCGGAGATCAGTGCGTGGAGCAGCGGGCGCTTCCCCGGGAGGAGGGGCTGGTCGCGGTTCCGCATCGCGGGCGCCCGAAATGGGCGCCCGCCTGGCACCGCTGCTCATGCCACGCTCGTCTTCCGTCCCGGTCTCAGTAGCGGAATCACCTCATCGGCGAATC
>JADGNX010000054.1 GCA_017883265.1 Thermoanaerobaculia bacterium | reverse complement strand
TGATCACCGCGGCATCGGTGATGTCTGCGCGCGCTCAGGCGGTGAAGACCAGTAACAGCCCGGCGACGGTTCCGATCAGGAGAGCAAGTGCCGCGGCTGTCACACCCGCGCTGAGGGAGAGCCGGCCCCCGTGGAGCAGCCGGGAGAAGACATCGCGACCATAGCGCCCGGTGCCGAGGAGGAAGAGGTGTGCCGGAGGGTCGACGGCGAAGAGGTGACCGCCGCGGAAAAGATGAATCGGCGCCCGCAGCTCTGTCCCCGATTGCCGGACGATGACGGCCGGACGGGGGAACCACTCGATGCTGCTGGGCGGCTCGTATACGAGATCGCGATACTGTCTCCCGGGATCGTACGGCGCGACGAAACCGGCGAAGATGACCGGCAGATGCAGAAGTACCAGGAGCGCCGTACGAATGGCGATCGCTCGATTCCCCTCCCTCATGACCCGACGATCCGCGGATCGCTGATGCGGAGAGCCACGTCCGCCAGAAAGCCGCCGGCAACTGTCAGTCCCGTCGAAACGTTGACCGCTGCCATGACCAGAAGCACGTCGCGGGAGAGGATCGCCTCGACCAGAAGCGGGCCCATCCCGGGCCAGCTCAAGACCACCTCGACGACAAGCGATGTACTGAGAAGCCCGCCAAACGAGAGGCCGGCCAGGGAGATCAGAGGATTCGCCGCAGGGCGCAGCGCATGACGATAGAGGATGCGTCCCCGCGACACTCCTCGGGCCACGCCGGCTGTGATGAAGTCGCTGTGGAGCACCTCCGCCATCGACGCGCGCACGTGGCGGAGCAGCGCCGGCAGTGTGCTCAGCACCACTGCGATCAGAGGCAGAAACCCATGCGCCCCGAGGTCGCGCACCTTTCCCAGCATCGTGCGATCGGCGAAATCGATCGAGGTCATCCCGCCGGCAGGGAACATCCGGCTCCGGACCGCGAACAACAGAAGCGCCGTCACCCAGAGCACGTCGGGGACGGCGATCAACGCCGAAGTGACCGCGGTGAGCGAGCGGTCGAGCGCGCCGTTCTCATTCGCCGCCGCCCAGACGCCGAGCAGGATGGCGATGGCCCACGAGACCACAGCCCCGCTGATCGTCAGGAGCAGCGTATTGCGCATGCGCGGAAGCAGGAGCCTGGACACCGGCGTGGCATAGGCGAACGATAGCCCGAGGTCGCCTCGCGACGCTGCTCCCAGCCACTCCCCGTAGCGGGACAGCAAAGGACGATCGAGTCCGTATCGGGAGTTGAGCTCCCGGAGGGTGCTGGCCGAGATCCGGGGATCGAGGCGCGCTTCGCTCAGAAAGTTGCCGGGTGCGGCGGCCAGCGAAGCGAACGTGAGAAAGGAGACGGCGAGCAGCACTCCGCCTCCCTGCATGAGTTTGCCGAATAGAAACCGCATCGCGATCACGGGACTGGTGAAGCCACCAGTATACCGCGCGCGTTGCGGACCTTCGGAAAGCAGAAGGCAGAAAGCAGAAATGTTCTCGGACCTTCTGCTTTCTACTTTCTGCTTTCTAGTGTCACAGTTCCCGGCGGCCGAGGAACAGCGAGGCGTCGAGGAGCTTGTGTGTCCAGGGTCGCGACTTCCACTCCGCCAGATGGATTTCCCTGGCCCGCTCGAGATCTTTGAGGTAGTCCTCGCGAAGCTGCCGGGCAATATCGGGATCGGTGAACCCGACGGTGATCTCGTCGTTGAGCTCGAACGAGCGGTCGTCAAAATTCGTCGAGCCGACGCACGACCAGATGCCATCGACGATCATGACCTTCATATGGAGCAGAGTCGGCTGGTACTCGAAGATGCGAACCCCCGCCTCCAAAAGGTCGCCGTAGTGGTGATGACTGGCGTGCTGCACCGAGGGCAGATCGATCACTCCGGCCGCCGGAAGAAGAATCTGAACGTCGACTCCGCGACGCACGGCTGCCTTGAGCTCAGTGATGGCATCGGTGTGCGGCAGGAAGTAGGGATTCTGGATGATCAGCTCGCGCTCTGACGCCGAGATCGCGAGATAGTAGAGAAGCTGCACCGAGGAGATGCTCCCGCGCGGCGAGGTGAAAGCCACGTGAGCGTCGACCTTCCCGACCGGCTCGAGCTTCGGAAAGTATCTTTCTCCGATCGGTACCTTGCCGGTCTCCTCGATCCAGTTCTCACAGAAGACACCCTGCAGACTATTGACGACCGGCCCTTCCATCCGCACTGCCGTATCGCGCCAGTGATCCTTGTCCTGTGCCTCGCCCGTCCATTGCTGCGCGATGCCATGGCCCCCGACGTAGCCGATGCGCCCGTCAAAGACCGCGATCTTGCGATGCGTGCGGATGTTGAGACGGCCGACGTTGCTGATCCGAAGGGGATTGAACAGTCGGACCTCACACCCAGCCTGGCACATGAGGTGGACGAGTCGATGCTCCATGGTCGACGAGCCCGACGCGTCGACCAGCAGCCGCACCTCCACTCCGGCCTTTCCGCGCGCCGCCAGAGCCTCGGCGATGCGGATGCAGATCTCCCCCTTCCACCAGATGTAGGACTCGATATGAATCGATTGCGACGCCGAAGCGATATCCTCGAGAATGAGGTCGAAGAAATGTCCGTTGTGGACGACCTCCACGCGGTTGCCTCGATCGATGGCCCCTTGCGTGATTCCCACGAACGTCGGGATCATCTCCGCAGTGCCGCTGCGGCCGCTTGCCTCGAAGTCGGGTTTCCTCCGTCGACGGTTGGTTGTCCACAGAAGAAGCGCCAGCACGGCGATGGCAATCGACTTCGGATCGAGCCAACCGCGGGGAGCTTGACCTTTCCTTTTCCCGGATCTCGATTTCATGAAAGCCATCGCTTTCATACCGCGAGCCAGCGGGGGTCTCGGGATCCGTCTGGCGCCCGCGGCCGCCCTGGGAGGGCGCCGGCACCAATCTATTGATGAAAAAAGGCGGACGACGCCAGCCAGCTCTTCTCAGGGTAGTACGCGAAGACCGGAGTCCCGCCGCGAAGGGTGTCGATCATCTTGTGGGCGATCTCCTTGCGGACCGCTGGACAACCCCAGCTCCGCCCCAGTCGTCCGAGCGCCTGGATCGCCGCACTGCTGACGTACGACGCACCGTGCATCACGATGGCCCGGCTCGAAGCCATGTCGTTGACCCCTTCTTCCAGACCGCGCAGACGGAGTGAATAGCCGTTATGACCTGTATAAGTGTCCTCGGTGACGTAGAGCCCGAGACTCGTAGCCAGGCTTCCGGAGCTGTTCGAAAAGAACGACGGGAGGTTGCCTCCGCTGTTCTTTCCATGCGCAACCAGCTCGCGGAAAAGCAACTTGCGCGCGACGAGGTCAAAGACGAAAAGACGGGGTTGGGATGACGGCAGGGAGTAGTCGATCACCGTCAGGAGCCCATGCCTGTGAACCAGGCCGCGATTCGTGGCGCAGTCGGCGGCGTTGATCGCCAGACGGAGGACGTTGGACCGGAGGCCGGGGGCCTGGCCGACGAGGTACGAGATCATGGAATCGGCTGGCGCCGCGCTGCACGGCGCGAGCGTGGAGGCGCGCGCAGGTGCCACCACGGCCAAAGCCAGCGCCGCGCTCGAAGCGACCAGAAATCGGTTCATTGTGACCCGCATAGTTGATTTGCCCGGAGGGGGGACTAGTCCCGCCGCAGCGTCCGGATACAATATAAAATAACTGTTGATAATTCCAGCCAGGGGCGATTTTCTGTCCGGCACGATTCGCCTGAGCTCGACCGCAAGGATATACCGGCGGCCCGTAGACGAAGTCGAGGGGTGACCGGAGCATAGCCCCCGATCACCCCTCGAAGCATGGAGCCTGATGCCGGCACCATGCAGACGAACACCCGACGCGGGCGGACGTTCCTTTCATCCCAGAGCCCTTCGGAGATGCGCTCGACCGCGCAGTCTCCGGGGCGTTTCGACTGCGCTCGTCCCCCGCCTTATTGCTTCGGCGCCGGCACTACAAGCAGGTCCCCGGCGCGGGACCCCGCCTTCAACGTCCAGCCGGGGTTGAGGGTCAGCCTCGCTCGATCCTCGACTCCGAATACGAGCGTCTTCCAGTTCCCGGTGATGCGCGCTCCCGATTCAGTCGTGATCCTTCCCCACGCACCCGTCACGTCCAGTGTCGGATACACCGTTCCCGCTTCGCCGAGAGGTGTGACCGTGTAGGGATCGAAGCCGTAGCTCGAGCCGTCCACCGCGATCTGGATGGTGGCTCCGTCCACCAGCCGCGCGCGATACTTCGCGATGCGCTCGTTCTGCTCGCGGGCCCGCTGCTCTTCTTCGACGCGAAGCGCCGCCCCACCGTACGAGGCGGCCCGCGCCGCAGGGTCATCGGCTGGGATGGCTACCGCATTCCGCCCCAGAGTGATCGCTAGATCATCGGACGGCTTGTAGGCCCTGCGCCAATCGGGCGATGCGATATCGAGGAGCAAGCCATACGCGGGACCGGTGCTGTAGGCGAACGACCGGACGAACGACGACTGGCGGTCCAGCGCATCGAGACTGCGGGCCATGAAAAGCCGGGTTTCCTGATCGGACGTTCCGCGCAGCACGACACCGGTGTATTCGGCGAGGCCCTCGTTGTTTTCCAATGCACGTTCATTGACCGCCGCCGCTGGAAAGAGCGCCTGCCGTCGGGCCCGAAACGCCAGAGCGTCGGAAATCGCCGACGGCCGGTTCTCATCGCGCAGCGCCGCGGCGAGCGCGCGCAGCTCGAGAAGGAACCAGTAGCGTCCTTCGAGCGAATCCATATGGGGGTTGTCCGCGGACCCGGCCGGGAGGGCGAGATCGTTCTGGATGCGGTGAAAGCATTCATGAAGCAGGAGCCGCCGCCGCGATACAGATCGCGCTCCGATCGAGCTCCACATCACCATCGTCCAGCGGACCTTGTTCCACTCCGTCGCCGTGTTGGCGATGACCACGGATACAGGAAGAGTCCCGACGAAGAGGGAGCCATCCTGTTTCAGAAACCCGGCACCGTCGGGGACATTTCCGACGGCGTAGCGCGTCGTCGGATCGACCAGCAGCATCGGACCGTAGAGAGGCTTCCCCCACAGACGGCCTCCATCGTCCTCCGAAGCGATCCGCGTTTCATCGAAGACCCGGCGGGCAACATCGTGCGGGATGGGTGTCGAGACGACTGTGGCTGCCAGAACAATGGCACTCACAAACATGACCGGGTCCTCCTGCTTTTCGTTCCGCTGCCGTTGAGACCTCAACCGGCCCGAGCGAGCTCTGTTGCCCGGAGCAAGCTTGCAGGCCGGCTGGAAGCGCCAAATCTCCGCTCCGAACGCCCCCTCGCTGTGACCGAGAGCGTCGCGCACAGCGAAGGGGCGGGAACACGCGAAGGGACCCACCGTTGCGAGGCTACTTCTTGGCCTTGCTCATCTTGATGCTGGCCGCGGTCTTTCCGTCGGTCGACATCTTGACCACGACCTTCATCCCTTCTTCGAGATCCGACATCTTGGCCTTGTGATTGTCGGCATGCATGAACGTCGTCTTATCGGACGTCACGATGGTGACGACGTCGCCCTTGGCCGTTTCCATCATGAAGGTGTTGTCGCCGTGCAGCATGCTCACGGTTCCCACGTATTCATGAACGTGGCCGGGATGGGCGAATACTGGAACGCTGGCCAGGACGAGGAGCGCGGTGATGATCAGCAGCCTTTTCATTGATTCTCCTTTTTGGTAATTGATAATTGATAATGAACAATTGATAATTATGATATCTACTACTGACTGTTAATGATGACGATTTGTCTGCGGTTGCCGAGAAACGGCGGCGGTGTCGCCGCCCTCGAGGAACTCTTCGTCACTCTTCATCTGTTCGTATTCTTCCGGCGTCCTGGGATTCAGTTTCTCCATTTCTCCGATCTCCTCGGTTGTGATCCTCGGGAGATGCCGAACGAAATGGACCAGAGTCCAGGTGGAACGAGCCGATTCCGTCGTCCCGTTGCCCCAGCCAGGCATCCCTGTGAGGCGGATGCCATTTTCAATGATCCCGAAAAGCTCGCCGTCGCTGAGCGACTGCGTCGCCGAGAGCGTCATGTCGGGCGCCCGCGGATACATGTGCTGCCCCATCTCGGTCTCACCCTTCCCGTCGTTGCCGTGGCAACTGGCGCAATGATCGGCGAAGTGCGCCCGCGAATCTTTCAGAATCTCCGGGGTCAGGAGCACCGGGTTCCTCAGCTTTCGAAGATCGGCTGGCGTCGCCCAGTATCGCATCCGTCGGGCCACGAACGCTTCAACGGCTGTCGGCCGGTCATGCGCACTCAGTCCATACCTGAGAACCGAAGCTGACCACGCGGCCCCCGCGATGATCAGAACGATGATCACGCCGACAACGATCCCGCTCCCCAGCTTCATCACTCACCTTGATTGGGCGATCGAAACCGCTCATCGCCCATACTGCTCGGAAGAAGAAAGCCATCCCGGCGAAGGGATGTTCCCACAGGTGCTCGTGTCCAATGCGAATCGGTTCATGATCGCCATCGCGCCCTGATCTCGCGTGCGACGTCCCACCCGCGCTCGAGCAGCATGGGGAGACCGATGCCTTTGATGTAGTTGCCGGCGAGGTAGGTGTCGGGTGGCGTGTCGATGCCGCGGCGCAGCAGATCTTCGAGCCGGACGGTGTAATTCGGAAGAGCGGCCGGCCAGCGTTGCGGATAGATCGCCAGCGGTTCCGCTGAACGGCCGTAGAGCTTCCGGCGATCGCGTGCCACGAGCTCGAAGAGAGCCGCGTCGTCGAGCTCCATCACGTCCCGGTCGCTCGCGCCGCCGAGGATCCAGCTCTCGGAATGCCCTGCACCGCGGTTCGGAAAGATGTTCGTATTGAAGAGCACGCCGAGCGCCTTGATCCCCTGTTCACGCGGAAAAAGGATCCCGAACCCGCCGATGCTGTTCTCGCCGGCCGGATAGAACGCGGTGACGCGGATGAGCGGCAGCATCTCGATTTGAGCGAGCTTGCCGGCCGCTGCGGCAGATCGCTTCCGGATGAGACCACCGGCGTCCGGGGCTGAAGTGGAGAGAACGACGGTTCCCTCGAGATCGCTGTCAGCCGCAACACCCTTCTCGATCCGCACGCCGAGCGAGAGGAGCTTCCGCTCCAGCGTATCGATGAGCTGGATCATTCCGAGCTCCGGCGCCACGAGACCCTTCTTTTCTCCCTTTTCCGGCTTCGCGCGCTTGCCGAAGATGAGGCTGGCGCTCAGCTCGTTCGGAGCGCCGCCGTAGATTCCCTGAAGCGCCGCTCCGACCAGGTACCGGACCGCACTCGCTCCCAGCACGCGACTCCCCCACCCTGCGACTGTCTCGTCGGACCGGGGGCGGAATCGACCAGTGGCCAGGCTTGCGGTAAGACGCGCACCCACCTCGAGCGTCTCCATCGGACCCAGCGGCCAGCGCCGCGGACCGTTCCGATAGAGATAGCGGGCGCGACTCTCTTTCTTCGTCACCACCAGAGGAAGATCGAGGTCCGCACAAAGAGCTTCCAGTCGGGCGGAGCTGCGAATGCCGCTGGCCGCCAGTTCGACCGGCCCGTTGGCGGTCATCTCGGTCCCGATCAGACCGCCGAGGCGATTCTGCTTCTCCAGCAGCCTGACCGGAATCCCGCTCGTCGCCAGATAGTACGACGTGACCAGGCCGGAGAAGCCGCCGCCGACGACGGTGACCTCTTTCATATCGAGCGGGAAAAGATCGTATGACCGGGCGCGGCCGAGCGCAGTCGCTGATCGAAGAAGACCGTGGCATTCCGGAGAAACGGTTTGCCCGCTTCCGTCAGCACCAGCTCGTTCCCGTCGACGACGACGAGACGATCATCGATCAACTGCGAGAGATAGCTGCGCGCATCGTCGACCTGCTCCGGCTCGAGGGTCACGTGCAGCCTGGTCATGAAATTGAGAATCTGCTGACGCAGCCTCTGATCCTCTTCCGTCAGAAGGTGACCTCGAAGCGTCGGAATCTCGCCGGCCTGGACGCGGCGCTCGTAGACCGGCGCGACCTTCTCGTTCTGATGGAAGCAGGTCGGCGTCTCGGAGATCGCGCTGACTCCCAGTCCGAGGAGGATGTCGGTGCGGAACTCGGTGTAGCCCATGAAATTGCGGTGGAGATCGCCCGTCACGCGCGCCGCGTTGAGCGCATCGTTCGGAAGTGCGAAGTGATCCATCCCGATCTCGATGTAACCGGCATCGAGGAGGATGTCGCGGGCGATCTCGTAGAGCGCGCGCTTCTCCGGCCCCTCCGGCAGATCCTCATCCTTGAACAGCCGCTGCGCCGGTTTGATCCATGGCACCTTGGCGTAGCTGTAGAGAGCGATGCGGTCGGGAGCCAGTGTTGCCGTCAGCTCGGCCGTACGGCGCATCGTCTCCGGAGTCTGTTTCGGCAGTCCGTAGATCAGATCGTAATTGACCGACTTGTAGCCCATGGCCCGGGCATCGCGCGTCAACTGCTCGGTGACTTCGAAGGGCTGGATGCGGTTGACCAGATGCTGGACTGTGGCGTCGAAGTCCTGCACTCCCATCGACACCCGTGTGAAACCGGCAGCCATGAGCGCCTCGAGATGCTCGGCGCTCGTCACCCGCGGATTGACTTCGACCGAGGCGTCGAACTCGTCGGTTCGGAACTGGACTCGCTCGAGCATCGGCTCGAGGAGGGCGCGAAGACTCTTTGGCGAGAGGAAGGTCGGAGTCCCACCTCCGAGATGGAGCTGGCGCAAGGGTCTCTTCGAGAGGTCTGGAACCTCGTCGAGGTAGCGCCAGAACTCCTTGTGCAGCAGCTCGACGTACGGCTCCTCGCGGTCGTGGTTGCGGGTGATGACCGTGTTGCAGCCGCAGAAGGTGCAGAGAGTCTCGCAGAAAGGGATGTGCACGTAGACGGCCCAGGTGGCATCCGGCCGCGCTGCGGCTTTTCTCAATTCGGCCAGCCACTGCCCAGTCGTCGGATTGTTGCTCCAGTAGGGAACGGTCGGATAGCTCGTGTAGCGAGGCACCGGAACGTCGTACCGGTCGAGCAGAGCGGAAGAGGGGGAATCACTTCGGTTCATCGATTTGACACTCATTGGAAAACCTCTCGGACGATTCGGACAAAAGCGCGCACGTTTTCTTCAGGCGTTTGCGGTAGAACGCCGTGGCCCAGGCCACAGACCCACCCGCGGCGATCCTCAGGACTCAATGCCATCAGCGGTTTCAGATACGACCGCAGCTGGCCCTCAAACTCGCTTGCCGGGAGGAACAGCAGACTCTGATCAAAGTTTCCCTGAACGAATCCAACACCCTCTCCGACCTTCAGCGCCTCGGGCATGTCCCATCGCCAGTCGACGCCGATTCCGGCGAGAGGCCCCGGGCCGAATCGTGGATTCCGCAGATGAGCCGGCTGCGTTCCGCGTGAGTAGTACCCCGTTCTACCGGGGAAAGCCTCGAAGATCGCGGCCAGATCCGCTGAGATCTCGCGGTGAAACCATTCCGGAGCCAGCTCCCCCGCCGCGGTATCGAAGATCATGACGACTTCGGCTCCACCATCGAGTTGCAGACGGACGTTTTCGATCAGCAGCGGCACCATCCGTTCGGCGAAGGCGCGATACATCCCCATGGATCTCTTGGAGTCGACCAGATTGCCCTTGTGACTTCCCTCGACCGCGTAGACGAAGAGGGTCCAGGGGCCGCCGACGAAGCCGATGACGCTCTTATCCGGCGGGATGACTTCGCGCGTTCTGCGCATCGCCTGGCGCTGAAACTCGAGATCGGGCAACGCGTCGGCGGTCGATCGCAGGCGTCGCAACTCGTTCGCATCGAGACGCGGCTCGAGCTCCGGTCCTGCCTCTCCGTAATTGAGGGAGAGGCCGAGAGCCTGGAGTGGGAAGAGGAGATCGCTGAAGAGGATGGCCACGTCGAAGTCGAAGTCGGCCACCGGCCCGCGGGCTACTTCGGCAGCCAGCTCGGGATTCTTGCAGAGCTCCATGAAGGAGTGCTGCGCCCGCAGCGCCTGGTAGTGCTTGTGGTAGCGCCCCGCCTGTCGCATGAACCAGATCGGCGGAACCGACTGAGGCACCCGGCGAAGGGCGTTCTGAAACCGATCAGACGCCATTGTCTTCTCCTTCAATCTCCGACCACTGATACCCGATTCCGCGCACCGATCGAATGGCCCCCGCGCCGGCGCGACCGAGGAGCTGCCGCAGCCGCACGATGGCGTTGTCGACAGCGCGGGGGGTCGGGAAACGATCCTCGCCCCAGACGCGGTCGAGGATCTCATCCCGGCTGACGACGCGCGGCGCCGACTCGATCAGCAGGCGAAGAACCTGAAAGTCGCGCGACTGCGGATATTCGCGCGAGCCGTCCTCATGAACGATGGCCATGGCCTGGAGGTCGATGGTCTCCCTGCCGAGCGATACCACATGTCGGGTAGCCCGCGTCTCCAGAACGCGCCGGATGCGGATGAACAGCTCCTTGAGGTGAAACGGCTTCGGGATGAATTCGTCCGCGCCGATCTCGAACCCTTCCAGGCGATTCTCGGCCGAGCTGGAGGCGGTCATGAACATGATCGGCGTGGAGGACACCGCCTTGATCCGGCGAGCCAGGTCGAAGCCGGAGCCATCGGGAAGACCGACGTCGAGGATCACCACATCCCAGCCACCCTGCTCGAAAGCTCGCCGGGCATCGGCCAGGGTAGAGTTCCACTCGGTCTCGAAGCCTTCCTTGCGCAGGCGCTCGGTGAGTGTCGAACCGAGGGAGCGGTCGTCTTCGACCAGGAGAACGCGGCTCATGCGGAGGCCTTCGGGAGCTCGAGCGTCGCGATCAGGCCGCGGTCGCCCCGCGAGAACAGCAGGGCTCCTTTCATCCTGGTGACCAGTTGACGGGAGATGTAAAGGCCGACGCCCGTGCCGCTGCGCGAGGTCGGGCGGAAAAAGAGCTGCCCCAGTAGCTCAGGATCGGCGGCCGGTCCCGCGCCGTCGTCCTCGATGGCGATCGAGGCGCTGGCGCTGCCGCGGTCGATGATGCGGATGCTAACGGCCGTGGCATGCCCGTGAACGAGCGCGTTCTGAAAGAGATTACGCAGCACGCTCTCCAGCGCTCTGGCATCGGCCAGCACCATGACGTCGCCGTCCAGGCTCACGCGAAGCTCGGCGAACTCGGGTGCGATGGAGTCGATGGTCCGGCGAAGCGAGAGCCGTTCGATGAAGAGGGCTCCCTTGTCCCGGTTGGCGTAGAAGAGTGAGTTGTCGAGTTGGAGCTGGACTCGCACGGAATCCTTCAAGAGACGATCGAGGAGTGGACTCTGTTCACCTCGTTCCGCGAAGTCCTCCTGAAGACTCTCGACCTGCAGCCGGAAACTGGCCAGCGATGTCCTCAGCTCGTGGGTGAAGGCAGCGAAGAACTCCTCGATCGCCCCGTGTCGTCGCCGCTCGCGGTGAATGGAGTAAAGAATCGCCCCGCCGCCGGCCACCAGTGACGCGATCAGCGCGCTCCCTTCCCCCAGCAGCATGGCGTGCACTCTCGACAGCTCGCGGGGGGGAACCTGCGCAACCTGTTCCAGCGTGCCGGCCTGCCGGAGGCCGAAGATCAACCACCAGACGGCGAGCGAGACGGTGAAGGCCAGCCAGGCGACGGCCAGTCCGTATTCAATGCGGTGTCTCTGACGAATCTCCATCGCTGACCAGCGCTCGCGCTATCCGATCACGTCGCCCGACCATTGTTCGTGACTCAGCCAGACATCCAGTCGCGTATCGCTGCCGAGACTCTCGCGGATGATCTTCCAGCTGTTGCCCGGGCCGCAGGCGTGCCAGCGATCGAGAATCTCAGGCTGCCTTTCCACTGCTTCGAGAAAACGGCTGCCACTGGTCCAGAAGAAGTGCGTGAACGCGCTGAGGTCTGAAGGCTCGCCGTGCGAGGACAGCGAGTAGGTCGCCAGTCGCTCCATGCCCTGTTCGGCCGCCGCTCGGTCGTGTGTCAGCTTGACCCAGGGGATCGGACGGTGGGCGATGATATCGGCCCGCGGATCCTCCTCTTCTCCAAGCCCTTCCGCCGAGCCGTTTACCCAGACCCCGCGCGCGGCCAGTCGCTTCCACGTTTTCAACCCCGCGGTCCAGACCAGACGCGTCTCATCGACAGTCCATCCCTCCGGAAGAGCCTCGGCGCGCGCGACCCACAGGCCTCTGTCGTCTGCCGGCTGCGCCACCCTCAACGGCTCGCGCCTCATGCGGTCGTTCTCCGTGACCGCAGGCCACGTCTTGTCCCGCGTGGTTCGCGGCGTCTTCCGCTCGCTCTCCAATTCGAAGCGGTCGAGCGCCTCTCCGGCATCGGTGAGGCCGCGAAGGCTTACGATCGTGCCGAAGGGGCGCGACAGTACGGTCACGCCAATCTTCTGATGACATCCGCCTCCATACGATCGGAGGATGTCCCGCTCTCGCGTTGCTTCGCGGAACGTCGTCGCGTCGTTCAGAGATTCGACCACTGCGGCAATCTTCGCATCGCCTTCCGTTGCGATCTCCATCGCCAGAGCTCCCTGCGCGGCTCCGGTCGGGTTCTCCTTCGACGGAAGGATCATCCAGCGGCAGCGATCGAGATTGTGACGCACTTCTTCCCGCATCGACGCGAATTCAGCAGTCGTCGAGCTCAGGAGACGGTCGAGCGCTGCCTTGGCCACCACCAGAGCGTGGTGCTGCCCTCCGATCAGCTTGCGGATCCGCGTCGGGACATTGCCACGCACCGGGAAGAAGTCGATGCGCAACTGCCGCACTGGAAGGGCCCACGATAGAAACGGTGTCAGGTTGTGTGCCCGGCGCGGCGAGGAGCTGAGGATCGAGATCCTGCTTCCGGGCTCGACGGCCTGCCACAGATCGCGCCTTACCAGGAGCACGTCGCGTGTGTCGGCGCGAGGAAGCGTGGCTGCGACGCGCGTCCAGCTCCGCGGCTCCGTCGGCAGGTCCTTCCAGGAATGCACGACCACGTCGGTACGTCCCTCGCGCAGATCCTCGACGAAGTCCTCCGTGAAAACGCCCTTGTCGGGCATGGACCAGAGAGGATCCTGCTGCATCCGGTCGCCGAGCGACTCGCGGAAGTTGGGGGTGATCTCGATATCAGGAACGGCAGCGCGGAAGGCGGCGGCGACCTGGTGGATCTGGATTCTGGATAAGTCGCTTGATCGGCCTGAAAGCCTCAGGCGCACAAGTCCTCCCAACCGAATGGGCGGACGTCGTATCGCTGCCAGAAATCCGCCGCGTGCTCGAGGATCTCCTTCTTCGCGCTCTCGACTCGCAGGTTGGCGAACTTCCAGTTGGACTCCAGATCGTCGACGACGTCTTGAAGGTGGATGACGGGCGTCCCTTCGATTGCCAGCTTGTCCGTCCGGCTCTCGCCACGCAGATCGACGATCCGCTCGAACCGGCATCCAAGTCGCGCGCTCCAGGAGGCGATCTCATCTGCCGTCATCGGGGCAGCGATGATCAGACCGACCGGACCCTTGTTGCCGCTCTCCATCGAACCGTCGATCGGATGGATGCTTGCGTCGCTGTGGCGGCTGAGCAACTCGATCGCCGCGTCAGGACGCCGGCAGAAGATGTCGACGCGATGGGCGGTAAGCCAGGGAATCGTCTCCTGGACGAGGTGACCCGCTCCGAGGACCACGATCGACGGACAATCGGCCAGATGACGCTCGGCCAGCTGACCGTAGGAGCGACCGCCCAGACCGGTCAGATGATTGGTGCGAACCTTCTTGGCGTCGGCCATGAGACGCTGGAGCCAGGGGGCGGTGCAGCGACCGGCCGGACCCTCCATGGCCCGGACCGCAAAGTTCTTGAACTGTCCCATCACCTCGGTCTCGCCCACCAGCGGCGAATGGAGACCGCAGATCACTTCGAGCAGAAAGCGGTAGCCCTCTTCGCGCGTGTAGATCTCGTCATCCGCCCTCAGATCTTCCGGACGGAGCTGGCGGGAATCGATGATAGCGATCTCCCGCAGGCAGGTCTTCCAGACCAGAGCATGCCCGAGTTGCGACGCGAAATCGCGTCCTGGTTGCCCGTTGATGATTGCTACTGACTCTGACACGAGAGCGATCCTAGCCAAAAAGAATTGGATGATTGTCACGGTTTTGTCCGGTTCGTAGAATTTCTTTCGATTCCTGTGTCATCGTTCGCGCCGATGGCGAAACGGATCGGCATTCTCCTCGGACAACTCGGTACTCCCGACGCTCCGACCGCCCCTGCTGTGCGGAAGTATCTGCGTCAGTTCCTGGGCGATCGGCGGGTGGTCGATCTCAACCCTTTCCTCTGGTGGATGATCCTCAACGGAATCATTCTTCCGCGCCGCTCGAAACAATCGGCGGCGCTCTATCAGAAGGTATGGACCGCGGAGGGCTCGCCTCTCCTGCGCATTACAAATGCCCAGGCCAAAGGACTTCAGGAGCGGTTGCAGAGGACCTCAGAAAATGCCGAGCTCCGCGTCGAGGTGGCGATGCGCTACGGCAACCCATCGACCGGCCTGGCCATCGACACGCTCTGCCAGTGGGGCGCCGGAGAGATCCTCCTCTTTCCGATGTACCCCCAGTATTCGGCGCCGACGACTGCATCGACCTATGACGAAGTCTTTCGCCAGCTCACGCGAAGGCGTCTTGTGCCCACGCTTCGCGTCGTCCCCCCCTACTTCGACGATCCGCTGTACATCGACGTGCTGGCGCAGTCGATCAGGGAGAGGCTCGCCGCAACAGACAAGACGCCGGACAAGATCCTCATCTCCTTCCACGGCATTCCGCAGAGATACGCCGCACTCGGCGATCCCTATCCCGATCACTGCGACGCTACGGTGAAGGCTCTGGCCAGAAAAATGGGATGGTCAATCCACGACTACCTTCTCTCATTTCAGTCGCGATTCGGGAAAGAGCCCTGGCTCCAGCCCTACACGGACCAGACGTTGATGAGGCTGGGAGCCGAGCGGCTCGGCAGGATCCTCGTCATCTGTCCGGGATTCACGGCCGACTGCCTCGAGACCATCGACGAGATCGGCAACCTCGGACGGGAGCAGTTCGAGAGCCGTGGCGGCGAAGAGCTCGACCTCGTGCCCTGCCTCAACGACCGCCCGGCATGGCTCGATGCGATGACGGCGATCGCCGGACGCGAGCTCGCCGGCTGGCTCTGATCTTCAGCACTCTCCACAAGGAACGGCGCGCCGGCATCCGCATGCCGGCGCGTCTTGTGGATCAGCGTTGGATCAGTGGACGCTTCAGTGGTTCACCACCGTGTTCAATCCATTGCTGTCGTGCCCGATGGCGCTGTCGTACCGGCCCTGAGCGGTATCGGAATCAGCTTGAGCGAGCTCGGACTGAGCCGACGAGATTCGCTTCAGGTCGGCCGAGCGCGCCTGGGCATCGGTGATGGCGATGCCGAGCAGGCCGCGGTCGGCGTGCGCGATTCTGACGATGGCCCGCTGGATGCCGGCATCGGGCGGAAGGGTGGCGGCAGCGGCCTGCATCAGCTTCGATACGGCGTC
>JADGNX010000264.1 GCA_017883265.1 Thermoanaerobaculia bacterium | reverse complement strand
AGCGCTGCCGGACGCCTCTCTCGCCTCAGAACCGCCGCGAGCGCTCAATCGCGCACCATTTTCATGCGGCGCGAACATTCACACACTTTTTATAGGCTCCGTGCTTTTCCACGATCGGCGTAGGTGATAGCGTCTCCCGATCAATCTGGAGGAAAGCATGGATACAAAGCAGATCGGAGAGAAACTGGTCGAACTGTGCAGGGCAGGCAAGAACGGAGAGGCGATCGACACGCTGTATGACAAGGATATCGTCAGCGTGGAAGCGCAGGGCGCGCCGGAGATGCCGGCCGAGATGCACGGCATCGACGCCATCCGGGGAAAGAACCAGTGGTGGATCGCGAATCACGAGGTTCATTCCGCCAAGGTGGAGGGGCCGTTCGCCAACGGCGACCGCTTCGCCGTCACGTATCACTACGAGATCACGCCGAAAACGGGACCGGGCCAGGGAAAGCGAACGAAGATGGACGAGGTCGGTGTCTACAACGTCAAGAACGGCAAGATTGCGCGCGAGGAGTTCTTTTACTGATCGAGACTCCTCTCCTCATTCCGATCACGCGGCTGCGAGGCCTGTTCGGCCGCAGCCGTGGTTCGGGCGTGTGTCCATCGACGCAGCACAGCCAAAGTCAGGGAAACATCGGCCGCCGCCCTTGTCCGGTGAAGATTCATCCGAATCAAGCCGCCCTCGTCGCGGTCCGCCGTGGCGGGCGGCGAGATGGTCAAACCGGAAGGGCCACTGGTGCGGAAGGAACAATGCGGCGCCGTATCGCGAAGCGGAGCATCCAGCGGAGAAAGCGCGTCGTGGCCACCAGGAGCGTGGCACCGACTACCAGGCCCACCGGGATGATCCACCATCCGAGAAGATCCGGATGAGTAGGGTGCGCAAGAGTTCCGATGGTAAAGCCGGAGCCGGTCAACCAGGCGCCGACATGCTCCGGATCGAAGGGCTTGACAAATGCGGATACGATGAGTCCGCCGGCCAGACCGTAGCCGAATAGCCCGGCCACGAAAACTGCGAACCCGAGGATGCTGTTCATCCCCCAGCGCATGGTGGCGCGCAGGATCAGGGTGGGAGAGAGGCTCGATCGAGCCCTGGCCACGCTGGCCTCCCTCTGATAGAGAGGCCCGATCTCTTCCGGTTCACCGAGATCCCTGAGGATCTGCACCAGTTTCTCGTTGGTCAACTGACCGCCATTCTCCGCACGCTCCAGGATGTGGCCACGAATCTCCCGAAGAATGTCGTTCACGTCCTCGGGCGGAAGCTCACCCAGAGACCGGCGCAGCTTCATCAGGTAGGTGTCGATACGCGTCTGCAGCTCTATGTTCATCGCGGTTTTCCTTCTATCAACGGCTGAATAAGGACAAGCATCTTGCTCAGAAACTCACTCGACTGCGTTGCCAGCAGACGGGTCCGTTTGCGACCAGTCGGCGTCAGGGAGTAGTACTTCCGCGGGTGGCCGGAGTCGCTCTCCTCCCATTGGGCCTCGACCAGGCCGACGGTCCGCAGCCTGTTCAGAACCGGATAGACAGTTCCCTCGGCAATCACCAGGTCGGAGCGCTCCTCGAGATCGCGAAGAATCTCCAGACCGTACATCCGTCCCCGCCACAACGTGGCCAGAATCGCCACCTCCAGCCACCCCTTGCGCATCTGAGCCTGCCAGTTGTCAATCGGTATGTTGTCAGGCATTGAGCTATACTATGCTATGCAATGTATCGTGTCAACAAGAAGCCGGAGAAAAGCTGGCTCGATCGCATCCCACCGCAGCCCGCTACTTCGCTCACGCGCCGGCTGGGGCGGAGGGCGGCTCGGGAATTCGACTTTGTTTCGCTTAGCAGACCGACTCTGGGAGGAACGGGGCGTCGATCTGCCGGACCATTGGCGGCCGTTGTGGCGCCCCCTGAAGTCCGGCGACGACGGGCTGATCCTTTCAGCTTTGCGCCGCCGCCGGGGATATCGTCGCGCATTGAATCTGTGCCGGAGGAGCCCAATTGAGCGAGCGAACGATTCGAAAGCAGTATGCAGCGATCTCCGACGATATCGGAGATCTTCGCACCCAACGTCCTTTGCCGAATGAGGAAGTGGATCAGATCGACCCATTCCTCTTCCTGAATCACCACGGTCCGCAGGTCTATCCACCCGGGAACCGCGGTCTCCCGTTCGGCCCGCACCCGCATCGCGGATTCGAGACCATCACGTTCATCCTGGACGGCTCCCTCATGCATCGCGACAGCCGCGGTCATGAGAGCGTCATCCGGCCGGGGGGCGTGCAATGGATGACCGCCGGCCGCGGTATCGAGCACGCCGAGCTCTCGCCGAAAGAGTTCATGCAACATGGAGGTCCGCTGGAGATCCTTCAGCTCTGGGTAAACCTCCCTGCGCGGCTCAAGATGACGGAGCCCCGCTACGTCGGCCTGCAGAATGAGGAGATCCCTTCCTTCCAGACCGACCACGACCGGGTGACGGTGAACCTCATCTCCGGCGAATGGGAGGGTCATTCCGGGCCCATCGATTCGCCGACCGGCATCCAGATGATGTCGCTAGCCATGAAGAAGGGGGGCCGCCTCTCGGTTGTCATGGCCCGCGATCGCAACATCTTCCTATATGTCGTGCGGGGAGAAATTCGGGCCGGAGGCCAGGATGTGGCGGCGTTGCATCTGGCCGATTTGAACAATGACGGCGATCGGCTGGTGTTGGAGGCTTTGTCCGACTCCTTCGTCCTGCTCGGACACGCCCTCCCCTTCTCCGAGCCTGTCGTGGCGCACGGGCCGTTCGTCATGAACACGCGAGAGGAGATCGTCGAGGCCATTCGGGACTACCAGGCCGGCCGGTTCGGCGGCATTCCACTTTGAGAAGGGTGAACAGTGAAGGGTGACCGAGTGAAGTCAACCGGTAGGAACTTCGCTTCGTCGCGACCGGATGCTTTGCGCCGGATCGATTCTCTGACCAGCGGCGCGGCATCGGTATTGCTGAGCCACTCAGGGTAAGAGATCGAGCATGCTCGTCAGTCCACTGGCCTTCGCGGTTGCCGCCCTCGTCATCATGCTCTGGATCGTCTGGAGCGATTCGGTGCGCCTGGGGCGATCCCATCCGGCGATCTACTGGATGCGAGTCGTCCTCTATCTCGCTGCCGCCGGCGCGCTCGTTCTCAATATGACGCGCCATCTCTCCCTGTTCACGCCGATGGTCGAGGTGCTCACCGTCCTTGCCGTGCTCGGCGGCCTGGGTGGTGCCATTCACTTCCTGTGCAAGGCCATGCAGCCCCTGCCCGCCGGGCGGCGACGCTCGGACATCACAGCGCCCGAGGCGGGCTCTCCGGACAACCAGTAAGCCGCGATGGCCGGTATCTTTGACAGCGTCGTCGATCCCGCGGTTCAGCGACTTCTACGCAGCGAGAGCCAGCTCCTGGTACGACTTGGTGAAACCCTCGAGCGCGAACAGGTCGAGGAGCGCAGGCGGGTTGACGATCTGCTGGCCGGGCTCGAAGACCTCTTCACGATCGTCGTCGTGGGCGAGTTCAACGCCGGCAAGTCGTCGATCATCAATGCGCTGTTCGGCCAGCGCCTGCGGCGTGAGGGACCGATTCCGGTCGACGACCGCATTTCGCTGCTGCGCCACGCCGATGAGGAGTCGGAGCGGAGACTCTCCGATTTCGTGGTCGAACAGTTCTACCCCATCGACTTCCTCCGCAACATCACACTGGTCGACACCCCCGGTACGAACTCGATCGTGCAGCGACATCAGGAGATCACCGAGGATTACATCCCACGAGCGGATCTGGTTCTGTTCGTCACGTCGATCGATCGCCCGCTGTCGGAGTCTGAGCGGAAGTTTCTCGAGTACATTCACGACTGGGGAAAGAAGCTGGTCTTCGTGCTGAACAAGATCGACACCAAGACGCCCGAGGAGGTGGTGCAGGTGCTCGATTACCTCCAGTCCAACACCCGCGCCATCTTCGGGTTTCAGCCGGTCATTTTTCCGGTTTCGGGAAAGCTGGCCCTGGAATCGAAGCTGGGCGCATTACCTCCACGCGAGTGGACCCGCAGCAACTTCGAAGGGCTCGAGAACTACATCTTCAAAGTCCTGTCCGAGAAAGAGCGCGTGCGCATCAAGCTCCAGGCACCGCTGGACACGGTCCTCAGCCTGGGGAGAAAACAGTTCGTCATGATCGACTCACGCCGCAAACTGCTGGCTGCCGACCACAACCGGCTTGGAGCCATCACGGCACAACTGACGCTGGCGAATGAGGATCTCACCGCCAACTTCCAGCAGTTCATCTCCCGGATCGACAACCTCATGATGGAGCTCGAGAGGCGGGGCATCGATTTTCTGGACCGCTTCGTCCGCATCGGTCACCTGTTCGTCCTGCGCGATCCCCTTCGCTTCCGAGAGGAGTTCGACCGGCAGGTATTCATGAACTGGCACGGATCGATCGATTCCACCGTGCAGGAGTCGGTCGACTGGCTGGTCCGGGAGAACATGAAGCTCTGGAACGGGACCGTTGAAGCATTTCGCAGACAGGTCGAGGTGGATGCCCGCGATCCGGTGCTGATCGGAGAGGTAGGCCGGCAGTTCGCCTACAACCGTGAAGAGGTCTACTCGCGGCTCCGGACGGAAACAGAAAAGCGGCTCAGCGCCTACGATCTGGGGATCGAGAGCCGCAGGATCATCGACGGCGCGATGCGCGGAGTGTTCCAGTCGGTCGGCCTGGGTGTCGGGGCGCTGGGCCTGGGCTACCTCTTCACCAGCGCCGTGAGCAGCATGGCCCTCGATGTCACCGGTCTGACCGCTGCGACCATGCTCCTCGTGACGAGTTTCCTCATCCTTCCCTACAAGAGGAGCAAGGCCAAATACGAATTCCGTGGCCGCATCGAAGAACTGCGCGGTCAGGTTCGCGCTTCTCTGACCCGCGAGTCGACCACGGAGATCGACAGAATCATCCGCGGAATCACGGGCGCCTTCGAGCCGTACGAGCGCTTCTACAAGAGCGAGTCGCAGAAGGTGGAGCGCTTCTCAGAGAGTCTCAAGGCCATCCACCGGGAGACGCAGACGATCACCGAAAGCATCGCTGCGCTCTGATTGGCGAACCGTTGCTGCGGCGGCCTAATCGTGGTTCGCCACTTTTGAAAGGGCCTGCACAATGTCGAGACGTCCCCATCCGAGCTCGTCGGCGGCTGGCACGAATCGCCGGCGCAGAGATAAACCAGCGCTTCATTTTTCACCGGCAAGCTGCGCGCAAATTCCTCGACCGCGCCGGTGTTGCCCAAAA